>NZ_CP091740.1:1886670-2201115 GCF_022014595.1 Solitalea lacus
TAATGGATCAATGGATGATCTTGAGAAACTTTGCATTAAAAGTATTTAGTCTTTATAGGTTGATTTTTGAATGTCTGCTGACATAGGGTTGTCATACAGACGCTTTTTATTTGAAAATAAAACGATTATGAAGATTGATCTTACCAAGCAATTTAAAAGTTACTATTCAGCTAAATTAAAACCCGAGTTAATAGAAATTGAACCAGCACAATTTTTATCAATAGAAGGAATAGGAGATCCTTCCGGAAAAACTTTTTCGGATAATATACAAACACTTTACGCAGTTGCTTATGCAATCAAATTTGGTTGGAAGGCGAGAAACAAGGATTTTACTGTTGCAAAATTGGAAGGTTTATGGTGGTTTGATGAACAGAAATTTGGAAGTTATGGGCTGGCTGATGCACCTATGAAAGTTTCACGTGATGAATGGAATTACCGAATGTTAATTCGATTGCCAGACTTTGTAACTCAGGCAGATGTGCATGAAGCCATTGAAACGGTAATTCTTAAAAAGAATTTATTTCTTGCCAAAAATTGCTCCTTATTTAGAATGCATGAAGGAGCGGTAGTGCAATTACTCCATGTTGGACCGTTTGCAGAAGAACCCGGATCTTTGCTTCAAATCCAGGAATTTATAAATCAAAATAACTTAAAACGAAACGGTGTTCATCATGAGATTTACCTGTCTGATTTCAGAAAGGTTTCTTCTGATAAGCTTAAAACAATACTAAGGGAACCTGTAATATAGGCCATAGATGATGGTTTATCGACCATCATCTATTTTAAACTATGCATGGTTTTTAAAATGCCTCATTAAAGGCGAAGTACGTTCCTGATTCTCTCGGTAAACCGTTTGGCTTATTTCCCCAAGCGAAATCAACACGCAGACACATTCGTGCTTTGGGATTGAACATATAACGTGCACCAAACCCATAAGTAGGTTTTATATCTTTCCACTCAAATTGGTGATTCATAAATGCATTTCCAACACCGGCAAAACCGGCCACTGTTATTCGGGATAGTGAAAATAACCCTGCATCAGAACGATTTGAAAACGGAGTATAGCGATATTCGGACTGTAAAACGGAATAGTTCTGCCCTAAATATCTTCCATTGTAATAACCTCTCATTAAGTTGGCACTGCCAAGTTGAGCCAAACTATAAAAAGGGATCGTATTTCCTTGGACTGAACTAAAGTATCCCTGAAAGCCAATATACTGATTACGGGTAACCTGTCTGAATATCCGTCCGTCAAATGTTAGCTGATTGGTGGTATATTTACCTGATCCAATGGTATGAACATTTATCAATCTCACAAAATAACCCTTGTGTGTTTGGTTTTCGTAATCGCGGGTATCATAAGTAACAACACCTCCAAGGAAAATATCATTGCCACCATCTTTGCCTTCTAAATCGGAGTTTGCTAATGGTTTTTCCGTACTTAAATCAGTGAAATGTGTCGACTGAAACATTGATCCAACTCCAAGAAAGAGGTTTCTGGTTACCTTTCTTTCTACAAAAGCAAGTAGATTTTTACGGTTCGAATTGATCTTTGGATATTGTCCATCAGGTAATCTTCCGGCACCATAAAAATAAACTGGATAATCGATGAAGCTAAAGTTGGCGTAAGCATGCCATTTATTGCCTTCGGTATAAAGGTTGTTTAGCAAATTTATCATCGTTTGTTTATTTACTGTGTACGAATTATAGGAGTACAAAAAGGATGGTCGGGTTATGGTTTTATCACCTAACTGGTAGGATAAAATAGCTCCAGCTCCAAATTCAAGTTTTGTAACGGGCGAAATGCCTATTACCGGAAATGCCAGAAATTGAAGTTTCTTTAAAGATGGTGGTTTAGGCAATGAATCTGTTTGTGCGAAGGTACGATGTAGGAAACAGTTGAAAAGTAAAAAGAAAACAAGAAATAGTTTGGATTTCATTAATTGAGAAAATTTGCCAAATCTACCTGATAAGGCAGGAGATTTAAATGTTTAAACATTTTATGACATTCATATTACAAATTCTGAACTGCCGAAAACCTTACCAGAAATAGTAACAAATTTTATCTTTGTTGCTGATTTTACCACATGGCCAAACGTAGCAATAGTTCAACTCGTCCTTCTTCAAAAAAAAGTAAACGTACTCAGGGTATTCCTATTCGATATTTTTGGTGGAAAGTTAGCGGGTTTTTATTACTCATGTGCATGATAGTTTTTTACGCTCCCATGGTGCAGGCCTTTTTAGCTATAAAGGAGAGTGTTAGTGGCGAGCTTACTGATTATCGTTACGCTCATGTTGAGTCTTATGGCATCAAAATTCCTAAGCGATTTAAAGTTCATGGTATTGATGTTTCAAAATATCAATCACGAATTGATTGGGAAAGTGTGAAGAAAATGGAAGATGAAGGGGTAAAAATTGACTTTGTGTTCATTAAAGCAACTGAAGGGCAGTTTACAATTGACTCCTATTTTCAGCGTAACTGGCGTCAGTGTAAAAACGCCGGATTAATGCGTGGAGCTTACCACTATTTCAAGCCTCGAAAATCGGGCAAATGGCAAGCTTTATTATTTCTGCAAACGGTAAATTTTGAATCGGGTGATTTACCTCCGGTTCTTGATATTGAAGAAACAGGCCGTTTGTCTCCTGAAGATCTTCGGGCCAACCTTAAAGAATGGTTAGATATTGTGGAGAAAAAGGTAGGGGAGAAGCCTATTATTTATACCGGTTCTAAGTTTTATGAAGACTACCTTAAAGGTTATTTTGACGAATATCCGTATTGGATTGCTCATTATTATCAGTCAAGTCTAAAACTTGAGGACGATACCAGGTGGAGCTTTTGGCAACATTCGGATATTGGAAAAGTTAATGGTATTAGGCACAAGGTTGATTTTAACGTGTTTAACGGCAGCTTGGAAGATTTAAAAGACCTCTGCCTGGAGTTGGACTAAAATCCAATTAACTATCTATGTAGAATGAGTTCTTAAATAAGAGCTTTGTGAGTTTGTTCGGATTGCGTATAATAGCTATCAAATAATTTAAACGTATTTACAACTCAAAAATCAATTTTATTTAATGAAAAAGGTCTATCTAAGTGATTCAGGGCCAAAAGTATCGGCCGCTATTTATGGTTTTTGGCGTTGGGGGACTGAAGGAAAAGTGAGCGCCGAGGATATGGATGGAATACTAGAACATTGTTTAAATCTTGGTATTAACACCTTTGATCACGCCGATTATTACGGTAATTACTCCTGCGAAGAGCTATTTGGAAAAGTGGTGCGCCAAAAATCTATTAAGCGGGAAGACATTGTGCTATTTACCAAATGCGGAATAGTTAAAAAAGGAACTAGCGGAGTTAATTTCGATTATATCAATTCATCTGCCGAGTACATTAAAAAAAGCGTTGACAATTCCCTCAGAAATCTTCAAACGGATTACGTTGACATCTTTTTGTTAGATAATCTTGATCATATTTCAAACTTGGAGGAAACTGCAGGGGCTGTTTTACAGTTAATTGAAGCGGGTAAAATAAAACATTTTGGTGTAGCCAATTTAACGGCCTCGCAACATCAACTTATTTCTTCTTATTTGCGCGTGCCGGTGGTAACCAGTCATATCGAGTTAAACCTATTGAATACTTCAGCAATTGATGATGGCAGGTTTGATTTTATTCGTCAGAAGTACAGCAAACCGCTGGCATGGTCTCCATTAGCCGGTGGTCGTATTTTGGATGGATCTGATGAACAGGCAGTTAAATTGAGATCCAAACTGGATGAAGTGGCACAAAAATATAATGCCAATGTGGAAGAAACTGCTGTGGCCTGGTTAATTAAGCTTGGGGCACTACCTATTATTGGAGCCTTAAATATGCAAAGAATTACTAATGCGGCTAAAGCCTTTGATATTAATATGTCGCATGAAGACTGGTATGAAATTTATCAAACAGTTAAATAATAAATAGATATACCGAATAATGAATGTAAAGGAAGACTGACCCAAAGTTCGTTATTCGGTATTTCACATTAACCACATCAGGATGCAGGATTATCTAATCCCCGCTTTCATGTATCGGTGTCGGTTCTATTTCTTTTTTTCTCAAATTAAGTGTGTAGTAAAAGAATAATCGTAAGGTGTTATTGCTATCATAAACATTACCACTGGTTTTTTGTTGAAAAACATTCATATATCCAAAGTCGAAGTTTAGTGTGGAGGTAATGTTTTGTTTTATTCCAACAAAGAAACGGTTTTGATCTAAAGAATTATAAACTACCTGTTTGCCGAAATTTAGAAGTATTTCATCTGCAATCATCAATGCGGGCAGTTTATTTTTCTTCTCTCCTTTAAAAACGGGTATGGTAAAGCTAAGTAAATACCGTATCCGGTTAGTAAATCGAATTCCGGTTTTTACATCATTGGTCAACTGTTCTTGCCAGCGCTGTTCAACGCGTAATCGTTGTAGTAAACCTAATGTGTTAAGTTTTTGGGTAAAAAGTAACTCTGTATAAAATCGATTTTCATCTTGCCAGTTCGATAATCCTTCTGCTGGCGCAAGCCATAAATGTCCATAACCCGCAGTTACACGTAAATTCGGTTTTATATAATAGGAGAGGCCTCCTCTTAAGAACCAAAAATTAGTTTCAGCCATAAAATCTTGCCTGCGGTTATGAATATCAACTATAGTAGCCCATTTGGGGGTAAACTGTATAACATTGTTGAGTGAAAACCAGGACATGGCATTGTGATTTACTAACTTTTCAGCTTGAGCAAAAACATTACAACAGGTTGAAAAAAGGCACAATAAAAAGAGGTTGAAGGTAAATAGTGAGCGCATAAGTATTTTGTATGATGGTGACGTATCTATTAAAAATACAAAAGATTTAAAGCAATCGATTGATTAAGGTGAAAACGCGCGTTTTTCATTAAGTTTTGGTTCACAAACTACGTGTTAAAACGTGCTTTTTTTAAAAATATAGTTTATAAATTCTATGTTATGCAGAGTTAAATTTTTAGTAATCTTTAAAACTCAAAATAACATTTCAGTTTGTGTAAATAGTTCAAAATGATAGTGTTTTCTTGATAATTGTTAACTTTTGATGAATTAAAATGAACATTTTTGTACGTCAAAAAACCTAATCATTATCATTATGATCGTCGGATTACCAAAAGAAATTAAAAACAACGAAAATCGTGTTGCTCTTACACCTGGTGGTGTAACTGAGTTGGTAAAAAACGGACATACAGTGTATGTTCAGGCTTCAGCCGGAAACGGTAGCGGATTCAGCGATGAGGAGTACAAAACTGCTGGTGCTACAATTCTTCCTACCATTGAAGAAGTTTATTCTATCGCAGAAATGATCGTTAAGGTTAAAGAACCGATCGAATCAGAATATAAATTGATTAAAGAAAACCAACTTGTTTTCACGTATTTCCACTTTGCTTCGCATGAGCCTTTAACAAAAGCGATGGTTCAAAGCAAAGCAGTGTGTTTGGCGTATGAAACTGTTGAGAAAAAAGACCGCTCATTACCATTGTTAGTTCCAATGAGTGAAGTTGCTGGTCGTATGGCAATTCAAAAAGGTGCTAACTACCTTGAAAAACCATTAGGTGGTCGCGGTATTTTATTAGGCGGTGTTGCCGGTGTAGCTCCTGCAAAAGTTTTAGTATTAGGTGGTGGTATCGTTGGTACTGAAGCTGCTAAAATGGCTGCTGGTTTAGGTGCCGATGTAACCATTATGGATATCAGCCTGCCTCGCTTACGTTATTTATCTGATATTCTTCCGGCAAACGTTAAAACAGTTATGTCGAATTCATACAATATTGCCCAAGCAATTAAATCTTCAAACCTGATTGTTGGTGCGGTATTGATTCCAGGTGCTAAAGCTCCACACTTAATTACTCGCGAAATGTTAAAAGACATGCAACCGGGTACTGTTTTGGTTGACGTGGCAGTTGACCAAGGTGGATGTATTGAAACATGTAAACCTACAACTCACGAAAATCCGACATTTGTGATTGACGGAGTTGTTCACTACTGTGTTGCTAACATGCCAGGTGCTGTGCCTTATACTTCAACTTTGGCATTAACCAACGCTACGTTGCCTTATGTTATCAAATTAGCTAACCAAGGTTGGTTACAAGCTTGTCAAAACGATGAGGAATTACGTAAAGGCTTAAATGTAATTAACGGTCAGATTGTGTACAAGCCTGTTGCTGATGCATTTAACATGTCTTTCACTCCTGTAGAAAACTACTTGTAGTAATAATTTTCATAAAATTTTTCTTTATAGATAGTGAATTGAACGGCCCCATCATCGGGGTCGTTTTTTATGGTTGATTAATGGTGGACTTATGATTCTTCAAATTCAAATAAATTGATATTGTAAGAGCTGCAATAAAACTTAGCAAAGTTATTGTATCAATCAGGTTCGCATCAAAGTTATACCCGGTAATACGGTCAGCTAAATACTTTATATATGAGTTAGGTAAGTTTTTGGCTCCAAGCTTTCGTATTATTTCAAAATGCCAGTCGGTTAAAGGACAATACCCCCAACCTTTCCAAATTCCCAAAATAAACCATGAAAATGCAGTAAGAGAAAGTGTAATTAAGTTAACTTTTCTCCATCCCTTTATTGCCCATCCAAACAGATTGAAAAGAATCAGCGAGCTGTGCAGGATAACAAAAAAAATGTCGAGCGCATAGAACACGTAGTAGTATATTATTGGACAGAGCTTCCTAATTAAAGATACTTAAATTCAGATCTGTGTAATTGCTATTATGTATATTTTATTCTTTCTCAATCATTTATTATATTTAAGAGAAGTTAGAGTAAATTTCGTTAATCGAAATATTTTTAACTAGCTAAACATGCGCTTATGTTACAATCTCTTATACGCAACTGGTGGGTCATTTTCTTACGCGGCTTGGTTGCTTTAGGCTTTGGAATCATTGCTATTATATGGCCAAGCATTACTTTAATCATTCTTTTATATTTCTTTGGTTTTTATTTAATAGCCGATGGTTTCATCGCTTTGCTTACAGTTGTTTTGAGTTGGGGGCGTCGTGAAGATAAGTGGCTGTTGGTATTAGATGGCATACTAAGTTTGGGAGTCGGTGTTATTGCATTGCAATTGCCCGAGGCTGCTACCATTTCCATAGCTTTTATGGTAGGTTTTTGGGCCATTATTGGGGGAATTATTAAAATAGCCTTTTCCATTCATGTTCGCAGTGAGGTAAAGGGGGAAGGCTGGATTGCCTTTAGTGGCGTAATGACTATTATTTTCGGCTTTTTAATAATAAGTAACCCCGTTGCAGGTGCAATCAGCCTTGTTTGGCTAATTGCAGCATTTTCAATTGTAATGGGATTAATGTGGGTTGTTACAGCTTTTCGAATCCGATCTTTTGGCAGTAGACTCAGATATTAATTTAAAAAATGTTATAAACAGAAATACCATGTCCAGGTAATAAAAAATAGTTGCAGCGGTATTCTGAACCATAAATACTTTAATCCTTTACCGGTAAAATCTCCTTTTTGATAATCTACTTTCTTTATGGCGGCATATACATTAGCAGGTAGAAGCAATAAGAAAAAGAGAATAAGGAAATGCCCTGTAAACTGATATAATGAAGGAATTAATAATCCTATGGCCGCTAAAATTTCAAGAATACCTGTAATGCGAACCAAAGACGTTTTAAAAGGTACAGCTTGAGGAATCATCATAGTCATTCCCTTGGTAAACATAAAATGGCCAAGTGCAGTAAACAATAACATGGCACTCATGCCTACACGCCCCGCCAATGAAGGATTAATACCTGCAGATGTCAAAGCGGTAATTAACAACACTAGCAGAAAGGTTGCTATAAGTATGACTAGTGGTTTCACTATAAATTTCGGTTTAAATACTTAATATTTCTTTCAGTTTTACATAACCTGATTTACTCACAGGCAATTGAATACCTGACTTTAATACAGCCAAATGCGACTCTTTATCGTACAAATCGATTCGTACGATTTGATTCATGTTGAGGATATACGAGCGATGGATGCGGATAAATTGTTGAGGATCTAAAGTCTTCTCAAAGAAACTCATTGTTTTGTTCTTTAAAAATGCACCTTCCTCTGTTTGAATTTTTACGTAATCGTCAGCAGCTTCCAGGTATTGAATTTCTGAAGTAGGAATGATTTTAATTTTTCCGTCTACTTTAACAACCACCCGGTTGCTTTGAGCAGGACTGGTGGATATGCTTTCAATTATCTTTAAATTTGCAGCACCAGGATCATTTGAAGATCTATTAGATAACCATTTTTGTAAGGCTTTATCGAATCGTTCTTTTGAAAACGGTTTCAATAAATAATCAATTGCATTAGCTTCAAAAGCTTTAATTGCGTACTCGTCAAAGGCTGTGGTAAATATTACGGCAGGAGGGCAATCTAGCAACTCCAACATTTCAAAGCCTGTGATTTTAGGCATTTGTATGTCAAGAAAAATTAAATCGGGTTTAAGTGCATTAATGGCTTTTGCTCCCTCAAAACCATCACCGCATTCCAGAATCACTTCAATTTCTGAATAGAATTTTAAGTATTCTTGCACAATAGCCCTGGCAAGAGGTTCATCATCAATTAATATTGCTTTAATCATTGGTTTGTGGAATTCTTAAGGTAACGTGATAAGTTGTTTCTTGTGGTTTGACTTCTAATAAATCATTACGTGCAAATAATAAATACAAACGTCTATTGATTGAACTTAAGCCGAAACCTGTTCCTTGTGGAACATTTGTTTTAGGATCAAAAGGGTTGCTTACCTTTACAATGAGATCATTATTGGCACTCCGGGTAACAGCAATGATTATTTCTACCTCGTCAATGGTGTCGTACAATCCAAACTTAATTGCATTTTCAACAATTGGTTGTAGTAGCATTGGGGGTAAGGTACATGTTTTAGCATCTTCATCCATGCTGATAATGGTTTTTAAACGATGACTAAAACGAACTTTTTCTATTTCGAGGTACAATTTTAAATGCTGGATTTCTTCTTCAATTGTAACCCATTGGTTTTCTTCTTTTTTAAGTGTTCCCCTCAAAAAGTCGGAAAGCTGCTGAATCATTGTTCTGGCTTGTTCAGGTTGAACAACGATCAATGCACTAATGGAATTTAAACTATTGAACAAAAAGTGTGGTTGAAGCTGTTGCCTCAGTTTAAACAGTTCTGCTTCCCGGGCTAACTTTTCTGTTGATTCATGAATTCGAATGTGTTCTTCCTGTTCTTCTTTGTTGTACCAGAACAGACTCAATACAGCTACCCAGCCAATTACGAGGCAGCCTAATAAAAATCTTACCAGTATTGATTTTTTTAAGAATAGTTGATAATCAGGCGAGCTTATAAGATTTGAAAGTGTGACATTGCTCAAGAACAACCATAAAGCAGTTACTGCAATAATTTCAATTATAGTGAAAGCATAATTACCTTCCGGACGATAGAATATAAAGATATAGCTTATAAGTGCACAACCGCATGCCAATAGTATATTGGAAGCTGCACTATCAATTGCAGCCATGTTCCATTCTAACCCAAATGAATAATTAAGAATAATGGCATGTATAACTCCCCAGGCTAGCCAGAAAGTAAAAAATGCGCATAAAAAAAATTTGTTTTTTAATGGGTATGTGGCCATTTTATGATGCGTATGCTATGTAGTTTGCAGTCGTCTGTTTTTGAACCGACGACTGCAAGCTGATGGTTATTCGATTGGAAATTAAATATAATGCTCTAATTGAATAAGTTGTCGGCGAACTTTGCGTGCTTTAATTTTTAGTTCATCTAAGTATTCTACTTCGTTATTCGCCTCCACAATTTCTGAATAAACCTCCGATTTATCCGAAACTGAGTTAATTTTATCAAGAGCAATTACATCGATAAAACGCCAGTTCACTAATTCCTTGTTCACATTTAAGAATACCGCTTGTTGATCAACTCCGACTTCTTTAGCTTTAGAGAGTGCAGCTGAAAAGTCTTCTGCCTGTATCAATCTCAACTGTTCATCAAACTGAGGCTGATGCTTACCTTCTCCTGATTGGATTTGGTAAACTAACTTTGCAATAAACCATTCCATATTTGTAGTTGTTAAGGTTTTGTTTGTAATAAAGTTCTTTTGATTAATAACTCCTGATATCAATTCCGCCAAAAACACAAGATCCTTTGATAATCAATGTTTTGGAAGGAACCTCTGTAGATGGCATTACCGGGCGTTTATCATTTACACCACCGAAAACATTGACAGTTTCAATTTTTACTTCCCAATTAGCCGGAATAACCATTTTGGTGCCTCCAAATACATTTTCGATTTCAAGTATTATAGTCCCTTCAATATCGGCTTGGGATAGGTTCATATCCACTCCGCCAAAAACTGATTCTACTCTTCCACCTTTAAAATTCTTTGATAAGATGGTTCGCTTAGTGCCACCGAAAACGTTTGTAATATTTACCACATCTTCATCCGAAACACCTTCTGTTGCGCATTGAAATACTCTGTGTTTAGGACGCAGCATGATGAAAAGTCCGAGGAGGATTACACCTGCAGGGATGAGGTACCTTCGGATGGGTAGATCCCATGCATAATATTCAGTTACCAAAAAATACGAGCCAATAAAGATTGGTATTAGCCATCCTCCACCTCGGAAGTTGTGCTTTGCTCCAACAAAGAGTCCAATTCCGATTAGTAATGTTTGCCAGCTGAAAATATAATCAGGGATGCCCAAATCCATCTGTCTCAATAAAATAATAACTCCGATGGCCACGATCACCAATCCACCTAAAAAATTATTTGGACGACCATATTTTTGAATGTGACGTTCTCTGCGTTCTCTCATTCTGCTGTATCTATCTTCTGGATAATTTGATTCTGTTTCCATTTTTTTAAATTCTAGCGTTTCAATAATCCAAAAGTAATACTGAATTGGAACCTACCAAACCTCATTCCGATGATGCTTAGTAAAGTCTCGGTAAACAGCATTGTTTGATCGGTGAACGGGGTAGCTCATAGACTGAGACTAACCATCGGTCTTAAAATATTGCTAATGTTTAAGTCACAGCTATCCTTTATAGGAGTTGGGGGAGGCTGTTTTTTCGTATCTTCGTTTATGCAAAAACATACCAATTCTCTTATCCACGAAACTTCTCCTTATTTGCTTCAGCATGCACATAATCCGGTAAACTGGTATCCATGGGGCGAAGCGGCTTTGCAAAAAGCACGAGAGGAAAATAAGCTTATTTTGGTGAGTGTGGGTTACTCGGCTTGTCACTGGTGCCATGTAATGGAGCACGAGTCGTTTGAAGATGAAGAGGTGGCTGCAATAATGAATGAGCAGTATATATGCATTAAAGTTGACAGGGAAGAACGGCCGGATATCGACCAAATATACATGACTGCGGTACAGCTAATGACTGGAGGTGGAGGCTGGCCTTTGAATTGTTTTTGTTTGCCTGACCAGCGCCCATTATATGGAGGTACATATTACCGAAAAAATGATTGGAAACAATTATTACATGATTTAAATGCCTTTTACCATAACAAGCCCCAAGAGGCAGAAGAATATGCTGATCGTCTTCTCAAGGGAATCAATCAGGCTGATTTGGTGTCATTTGTAAAAGAAAAGCAACTATATACTGCTGAAACCCTCTATCAGTTAGTAGAGCCGTGGATACATTATTTTGACTTTTCCGATGGTGGGCATAATAGAGCTCCAAAGTTTCCTTTGCCTAATAATTTTCAATTTTTATTGCGCTATGCGCATTTAATGAAGCATCAGGCTGCCAATGTAATTGTACGTCTAACGCTGGATAAAATGGCTTATGGCGGGATTTATGATCAATTAGGAGGAGGTTTTGCGCGATATTCGGTCGATACGGTTTGGTTGGTGCCTCACTTTGAGAAAATGCTTTACGACAATGCTCAATTAGTGAGTTTATATGCAGAAGCTTATCAATATTGCCATTCAGAATTGTATAAAAATGTAGTAGAGCAAACGCTTGATTTTGTTAAACGAGAACTAACATCGCCCGAAGGTGGATTTTATTCGGCTTTGGATGCGGATAGCGAAGGTGTGGAGGGCAAGTTTTACTGTTGGACGAAAGATGAGCTTCAGGGAATTTTAAGTAGCGACGAAGAGCTTTTTAGCATTTACTACAATGTAACAGAGCAAGGAAATTGGGAGGAAACCAATATTCTTCATCGTAAGCAAGATGATGACGTATTGGCAATGGAATTGGGAATGCCTGAACATCAGTTACTGGAAATTATTGAACGCTGCAAAACCAAATTGATGAAAGTGCGTCAAGGCCGCATAAGGCCGGGATTGGATGATAAAATACTTACCTCATGGAATGCCATGATGATGAAGGGATATGTAGATGCTTATAAAGCTCTTCAAAATGAGGAGTATTTAACCATTGCAATAACCAACGCCCAGTTTCTACTTAGTAATTTGAAAACAGAAAATGGTGGATTAAAACGGAATTATAAAGAAGGGAAGGCTACAATAAATGGTTTTTTAGATGATTATTCGTTTTTAGCTGAGGCATTTGTTGAATTGTATCAGGCCACGTTAAATGAGCAATGGCTACAAGAGGCTGATGAATTGGCTAAGTATTGCATCGACCATTTTTATGATGCAGAATCAGGTTTGTTCTTTTACACAGCTGATACTGACAAACAATTGATTTCTCGCAAGCAAGAAATTATGGACTCCGTTATTCCAGCATCAAATTCCACATTGGCTCGCGTGTTGTTAAAGCTGGGTACCTATTTCCAAAAACAAGACTATCTTGATTTGTCAGCCCAAATGCTGAACAATGTTAGTGCTCAAATTAGCAAATACGTATCGGGTTATTCAAATTGGGCCTTATTGATGATGGAAAATGTATTTCCATATTATGAAGTAGCGATAACCGGTAAAAATAATACACAAAAGCTTTTGGCTCTTGAGCAGTATTATATACCAAATAAATTGGTTATGGGAGGAGAGACGGGAAGTTTGCCATTGCTTGATGGAAAAATTTCAGAAGAATCCAGAATCTTTGTTTGCGTTAATAAGACTTGCCAATTACCTGTTGCGGAAGTTGAAGATGCCGTATCACAAATGAAGAATGATTACCCTGTTGTTTAGCTTTCAATGGAATTTCAGCCATCGGCATTAGCTTTGAAAGTATAGTTTAAATCTTATGCTTAAATCTGCTAGTTTTCGTTTTCATAGCCAATTGAATGACTTTCTGGAATCTAAGCAGAAAAATACCTGGATTAAGTATCAATTCTATGTATCACCATCTGTAAAGAATGTTATTGAAGCATTGGGTGTTCCTCATCCAGAGGTAAGCGTTATTTTAGTAAATAATGAGCCTGTTGATTTTTCATATCTAATTAAGAAAGAGGATAGGGTAGATGTTTATCCAATTAATGATAAAAATACTTTTCCTAAGGCATATTCACTCAACAATCATAAAACACCTGACACGTTTATTCTGGATGTTCATTTAGGCAAATTGGCCAAAGCTCTACGCTTGCTTGGATTGGATACGCTCTATGAAAACGATTATGCCGATGAAGCCATTGTGAGTATTGCAGCTAAAGAACAACGTATCATCTTAACCCGTGATTTGCATTTATTACAACATAATGCCGTTAAGTGGGGTTATTGGATTAGATCTCAATATGTATCCGAACAGATTAAGGAGGTTGTCAGGTTTTTTAAGCTTGCCCCCAAGTTTGCCCCATTTGTAAGGTGTTTGGAGTGCAATGGAATAATTGTTAGGGTAGATAAAGAGTCCATCGATAATTGGTTGCAGGAAGAAACAAGGAAGTATTTCAATGAATTCTTCCAATGTAAGTCATGCAAACGTATTTATTGGAAAGGCTCGCACTATAATCGATTGCAGGAGTTTCTGCATCAAATTCTACAAAATGAACTGTGAAGGTTTTTACATTTCATCATCGTCTTTCTCTTTAGCCATCTCGGTAGGAATAATTCTCGCTTGATAAATGTACTCAAAGTGGCTTTTTAATTCTTCGATCAGTTCAGGTTGCATAAATTGATATTGATCAGGGATGAAAAGGCTAAGTACAATTGTTTGTGGAAATTGTTCAGGAAACATGCTTTGCAGTTTATGTGCTTGTTCTTTCTCCATAGTAATTACATAATCAGCCCATTCAAGGTCTTCTTTTTTGACAACCTTTTCAGCCGATTGATCTACTCCTGCAGATTTCACATTAAACCGTTTATCAGCTGCATAAATTGATGCGGCGGTAGGGCTTCGCATCTTGTTATATTCACAAACAAAAAGTATATTCATGATAGTAAGTGGCTTGTATTTAGTGGATTAAGTAAGAGTTAAATCGTTTGTTGGAACCCCTAATTTCTATACAAATTACACATTAACTAAAAAATTAAGGAGGGTGACAGTTGAAAATTCTTGTTATTGGTGGTACCGGTACGGTTGGATCTAAGGTAGTTGATGAACTACGCTCAAGGAATGTTGATGTTTCTGTGCTTACACGCAATACAGCTAAGATTGACAATCTGCCTCATGGAGTAAAAGGTATTCAAGGTGATTTACTTGACGTAGAAACAATCCGGTCGGCCTTTAAGGGAATGGATGGAGTTTTTATGCTTAATGGCGTAAGTCTAACTGAAACACACGAAGGAATTATGGCGGTAAATGGAGCACGAATGGCTGGCGTTAAAAGATTTGTTTATATGTCTGTCCATAATTTGGATTTAGCTCCTTACTTGCCTCATTTTGGTTCAAAAATTTCTATTGAAATTGCGATAAAAGCTTCAGGAATTCCTTACACAATCCTGAGGCCTAATCATTTTTATCAAAATGATTATATGTTTAAAGATGCATTGCTGCAATACAATGTATGGCCGCAACCAATTGGTAATATAGGCCTCTCGCGAGTTGATGTACGAGATATTGCAGAAGCTGCTGCAATTGCATTGACTACTGATGGTCATGACGGTAAAACATATAATTTGGTTGGTCCCGATGTTTTTACAGGAAATAGCGTAGCCGAAACATGGAGTAATGTATTGGGAAGACCAATAGTATATGTTGGAGACGACCTTATAACTTGGGAGCAACAAGCTCTAAACTACCTACCTGCATGGTTGGTTTTTGATTTAAGTCTAATGTTTGCCTATTTTCAAAAAAATGGGTTAAAGGCAACAACCAAGGACATTGAATTGCTTACTCAATTACTAGGTCATACTCCTCGAAGTTTCATCGATTTTGCAAAAGAAACTGCCAATGAATGGCAAAAAGCATAAAGAGTAAGGTTAAGAGTTTCTTATGCTAATATAGGTTTGGTTTTCTGAGGTTGTCTTCTTTTAAGCATCCATAAAGCGAAACCAGTAATGGAAAGAAATGGAATACTTAATCCTGCTAGGCAATAAAAAAATTTAATTGCTAAACCACCGTATTCACCAAAATGAAGTGGTTTAACTAATTCATTAAATTTTTCTCCAACACTTTTTTCAGTCATACGTTCAAATTTTCCTATTACCTTGCCTGTGTTCAAGTCAACTTTAATACGGTTTACAAATGGAAAATAAAGAGGAAAGTCGTCAGGTAAGCTTCCTCCAATTTGCATAGTCTGACTTCCTGCCTGGATTCGAATAAGGTTAGGAGTATAGTACTGATGCTCTGCCTTAATTTTGGTTATTGTGCTGTCTATGTTGCAATTAATGTGTAAAGGAATATGCGAATGGCTTTTTTTATCCTTCTTTTTAAAGCCTGTTGATACTACTGAAAAACTAATTATTATTCCTGTTAGGGCTAAAATAAAGTTTAAGAGTAAACTCCAGACACCTATAGTGCGGTGCAAGGAAGAGGATAGAGACCGTTTGTTTTTTCCGTTTACCTTAACATTGAACGATAAGACTTTCCAAATGGATTTTCGATAGATAATAAAACCAGTGATAATTGATAATAGAAACAATATACCGGTGACCAAAACAATTGTTTTACCGGTTAGACCTGCATGCAGGTTGTAATGAAGGTTTAACATCCATACTACTAATGTTGAGTTCGCGTCTATAGTTTTTAAAACAACGCCGGTTACAGGATGAGTGTAAACTGTAAGGCGAGTTTTTGATTTTCGTACGCTAAACTGCAAGCTTTCACTTTCATTAGGAGTAGCATTAACTAACCGAATTTCTGCATCCGGGTAGCGTGCGGCAATTGTTCTAATTGATTTACCAAGGCTTAGCTTTTCTTGCGTATAACTTACAACTGGAGGTTGCAGTTGAATTTTATTAATGTCTTCTCTGAAAACTAGAATAGATCCACTTAGGGCAATGATTAATAATAATAAGCCCGAAATAAGGCCCACCCATTTATGGATTTTATATGTTTTGCGAAGAAGAATATTTGACATTGAGTTTGTTTTAAATTCAAATCAAAGCCCCTTCTCCAAATGGGAAGGGGCTTTGATTTTTTTTAAAGGTTCAAAATTAATGAAACTGTAGCTTTGATACCATTACCTTTTTGATATAAGTAAGCATCATTTTCCCATTGTGAGTTAATGGTGTAATAATCATTATTCAAAAGGTTTTCAACTCCTAAACTGATTTTAGCTTTGGGATTAACAGTATAGAATGTGCTAAAGTTCAAAACATTGATGCTTGAAACCGGTCTTTCTGCATAACCATAGGCTCCCGTTGTTGCATTTGGCTGGAAACGTTCTCGGTCGGCAGTATATAACCACTGCATTTTCATGCTCCATTTATTAATAGGGCTGTATTCAATATAAGTGGTGAATTTTTGAGGCATAATACGGTTACCCGGTAAATATTTTTCAAATGTACCATCGTTGTTTTCATCCACTTTACCTTCAATATAATCGTATGAAATACCTGCTTGAAGTTTGTTGTTAAATTTATAATCAGCCACTACTTCAAAACCGTAAATTTCTTCAGGAGCACGAAGAACATAGTAAACCCCATTTAGTTCCTTAGTGTTGGCACCTAGTTTTGAAGTGCTAATATAACCAGCTGCCGAAAAGCTTAAATTGTTGTTCAAACGACTGTTAAAGCCCAGTTCATAATTATTAATAAGAATGGCTTCAGGTTGTAAATTTTGTAAATAATTTGATTGGGCAGTTCTTAAAATACGTCCTAATTCGTTAATTGTGAAACCTTGTGAATAGCTGAAATAAGGGTTGAATTCCTGAAATCTGGTATAGCGTAATCCGGCATTGAATACCCATGCATTGTAATTTAACTTACCACCATTTACCGCAACTCCCCCAGTTTCTTTACCTGTTGTTTGGTTAATCGTTATCAATGTGGTGTAATCAGGAACATCAACGCCGATGTTTTCGAAACGCAAACCGCCTTTCAATACAAAATCCTTGAGTACAGTGGTTTTTAGTTGCATGTAAGGCGCAAGATTTTTCATGTTCATTTCTGGTGCCCATACACGACCATCGATTAAGTATTGAGAAGTTACATCATTTAAAAAGTCAACTCCATAGGTAATACTGCCATCGGCAAAACCTCCGATTGAGTAAGGAGTATTAAGGTTGAATCGGGCTCCTTTTTTATTCGATTTAATTGTGGATTGACCACCGTTCTTAAAGGTAGGTGACCAGAAATAAATGGTATAAAAATCTTGCAAATACAAGTTTACATCAAGGCTTGTATTAGCATACAATTCCTTAGCGCCGTAATGAATTTGAGCATTGTGATTATGAGGAGTTCCTTCAGGTACACCAGGCGCAATGCCTTCTTGCGCTGTGGCCGGACTAGAACCGGGTACCCCTGGTAAAACCACATAGTTTGTCTTTTGGCGGTTGCTGTAGAAGTTGTACATGACATCAACGCTGTGTTTATTATTAAACTCATAAGCTAATTTTCCAAAGGTATTATAAGCTTGATTTTCACCTAAACCGTAGCGAGGAGGCAAAATGCTGCCATTGGCGTCACGATTAACACCAGTTTTTTCGTACATACCGCTTGCCACGTAACTGAATTTATTCAGCTTGCCATATACTTGTTGCGAAATGCGGCCTCCCATACTTTCACGTAAATTAACCAATGATCCACCTGTGCTTAAGCTGGTAGTTGAGCCGAATTTTTTAGTCACATCAGGGTTTTTAGTGATATAGTTGATCAAACCTCCGTCTGCACCGTTACCATAAATCGCAGTAGCGCCTTTGACAACTTCAATGCGCTCCAATACACCCGGATCAATGGTTTTAACGTCCATGCCACCATTACGAAGTGGAGTTGATTGAGGAATTCCATCGATCATCACCAATAAACCACGACCTCTTAATGTTTGACCAAAGTTAGAAGTACGGTTTGACGCAACAGCCATGCCTGGTACTCTTGCCAAAAGTTCACCAAGGTTAGGACTCACAGCCATCTGCGACTCGATTTGTTTTTTATTTACAAGGCTGATGGTTGAAGGTACTTTATCTCTGGTCTCCGTTCCACGACTGGCAGATACCACGATTTCATCTAAGTATTTTTCCTTAACGATGGGCGCGTTAACTTTTAAACTATCTTTTAATGGTTGATTGGTTTTCTGAGCTAAAACACTAGTATAGGTTGTTAAAGCAAGAATTGAGAGTAAATATTTATTCATGGATTATTTAGACTAATTTTAAAGTGACGCAAAAGTATAATTTTATTTTTATTTAGAATTATTTTAAATAAAGAAATTCTTAAGGCTTTCACCTGCTGTTAATTAAAGTTGTAAAAGCCTGAATAATTAATTTGGATTGCTTATTTTTCGGAATCAATAATCCATTACCCTATGCATGATAATGAAATAGAAGTTAGCCGTAACGAAGATATTAACAAGCAACTCCTTTACGAACTCCAAAACAAGAAAAAGAAAATTCATTTAGGTGGGGGGAATAAAGCTGCAGAAAAGCAAAAAGAAAAGGGCAAAATGCTCGCACGCGAGCGCATAGCTTACTTAATTGATCCTCTAACAGATTTTACTGAATTCGGGACCTTTGCCGCCTATAATATGTATGAAGAAGCAGGCGGATGTCCGTCGGCAGGTGTGGTTACGGGGCTGGGTTATGTATCCGGCCGTTTATGTGTAATTGTCGCCAATGATGCTACCGTAAAAGCAGGTGCATGGTTCCCAATTACAGCCAAAAAAAATCTTCGAGCACAGGAGATAGCGATGGAAAATCATTTGCCGATTATCTACCTGGTTGACAGTGCAGGGGTGTATTTGCCTATGCAAGATGAAATTTTTCCGGACAAAGAGCATTTTGGTCGGATTTTCCGGAACAATGCAGTTATGTCATCTAAAGGAATTGTTCAAATTGCAGCCATTATGGGTTCTTGTGTGGCAGGAGGTGCTTACCTGCCCATCATGAGTGATGAAGCCTTAATTGTAAATGGAACAGGTTCTGTTTTTCTTGCTGGTTCTTATCTGGTAAAATCAGCAATTGGCGAGGATATCGATAATGAAACCTTGGGAGGAGCCACTACACATTCGGAAATTTCGGGAGTGACAGATTATAAATGTGAGAATGATCAGGATTGCTTAGATAAAATAAGATCATTGGTTGATAAAATTGGCCATAATCCCATGGCTGGTTTCAGCAGAATTGAAGCTAAAGAGCCAATTAATAATCCAAAAGAAATTTATCAAATCTTACCAGAGAGTCGTGACAAGCAGTTTGATATGCTCGATATCATTCATCGTTTGGTAGATAATTCCGAGTTTGACGAGTATAAAGAGCTTTACGGTAAGTCTATTTTATGTGGTTATGCCCGTATTGATGGCTGGGCTGTAGGTATAGTCGCCAATCAACGTAAAGTTGTAAAGTCAAAGAAAGGAGAAATGCAGTTTGGTGGGGTTATTTACTCCGATTCGGCTGATAAAGCTACCCGTTTTATTATGAACTGTAATCAAAAGAAAATACCACTGGTATTCTTGCAGGATGTGACAGGGTTTATGGTCGGGTCTCGCTCCGAACAAGCCGGAATTATTAAAGATGGAGCTAAAATGGTAAATGCTGTGGCCAACTCTGTAGTACCTAAATTTACCATCGTGGTGGGTAATTCATATGGAGCTGGTAATTATGCCATGTGCGGTAAAGCTTATGATCCTCGTTTTATTGCCGCATGGCCTAGTGCTAAAATTGCGGTGATGGGTGGTGCTCAAGCTGCCAAAACTTTGTTGCAAATTCAAGAGGCATCTTTAAGGGCAAAAGGAGAGGAGATTACCGAAGAGAAAGAACAAGAACTATTGAAAGTGATAACGGATAAATATAACAGTCAAACTACTCCCTATTATGCAGCCGCACGACTGTGGGTAGATGAAATAATCGATCCGTTAGACACCCGTAAGTGGATTTCAATGGGTATTGAAGCTGCAAATCATGCTCCAATTGAAAAGCCATTTAATGTTGGGGTTTTGCAGGTGTAATGTATTAATAAACATATCAATATAAACGAACTGAATTTTTCTATCGAAGAGCTTGACTGAATAAAAATTATTAACCCTAATGAAAAACCAATTTAAATACCTATTACTATCAACCATTTTATTTTTAGTTTCTGATTTAACTTTTTCACAAACACGCATATTTAATCCCTCTGAAGTCGATTCCATAGTTCAACCATTTGGTGGTTGGGAAAAGTTCAAATTATATCTCGATGTTAATATGATGTATCCTCATCGAGCCTTGGTTGAAAAAAAATCAGGTACTGTGACACTTCAAGTAGTTATTAATAAGAACGGAGAATCCGGTGAAGTTAAAATAGTCACTGGGATAGATCCCTTGTGTGACCAAGAAGCAAAAAGGTTGGTATCATTATTTAAAGCATGGAAACCTGCTGTGAAAAATGGTGAGACAGTATGTCAATCAGTTCCTGTTTCGGTAGAATTCACCTTGCCTCAGAATGAAGATTTTCACTTTAAGGATTATATTCTAACCTATCTGGATGATAAGTTGCAATTTACTAGAGACACAGTAAATGCAAGCTATCGTTGGGTTAAACCTGTTGATGGTTTAGGGACTTATAATGCTGATCAATATTTACTGAATCTTAAAAATAGAGAAGTGGATATTTTCACTTATAGGAAAACTCTTTTTAAGAGAATTAAAGGTACAACAATTAATGGGACTACTCAGTTGGTACTTGCAAGAGATGTCGATAGTGCATCTGAATATAAAATTTCTTTTAAGCCTGATAGTAAAAAGTGGGTGAATGCTTCTTGTGAAAGTTCAACTTTTACTATTGATGGAAAGCTTATTTCAACAGAATGGCCCAATGGCGGCCCTAGAATTGAGTATTATTCAAATGGGTTGGTCTCATCTGTTACAAATTATAACAAGGGCACTGCCACAACCTACTCTTGGTATGATAACGGGCAATTTGAATCTATTATTCAAAATAAACAAAGTTATCAGTCAAGAATATTGATTGAGTATTGGAAGAAAACTGGAAAGAAAACAATAGCTAATGGAGCCGGGCTTTTAGAAGAAGTGCTTAGTAACTCGCTGATTATTGGTTCATATGATTCAGGCAAAAAGCAAGGAGAGTTTAAAGAATATCAATTAGATAACAAAGAGTTGCTTTTTGTAGAAAATTTCAGCAAAGGAGAATTGATAGATGGGTTTAACGTGAAAAAAAATATAAAATATACTGCAGCTGTAACTTTTCCAGAATTCCAAGGCGGGATGAATAATATGTCAAAATTTCTTCTCAGCAACCTAACTTACCCAAATTGGGCTCGTACGAATAATATTCAAGGAAAGGTTTTGGTGACTTTTATTGTGAGTAAAGAGGGAAATATAGAAGAGGCAGAAGTAAAAAAAGGAATTGGTTTCGGATGCGATGAAGAAGCGATTCGTGTTGTGAAATTAATGAATGGAAAATGGAACCCGGGGATAATTAGAGGAGAACCTGCAAGAGTTCAGTTCTCTTTACCAATCAACTTTAGTTTGAGTAAAACAGCGAATAATTCACCTTTATTAAGCTTCCCTGAAAGCTCCCGTTTTTGATTGTTTTTTGGGTAAAAAAAATCATATTTAGTATTTTATGCTATGAATCGTCACCAAGAGTGACCCATATTTCAAAACCATGAAGGAGCTAACATTTCAAGAACTCTCAATCCATAACTGGTCTCATTTTGAAAACTTAATGGGACAAAAGGGAGGTTGCGCGGGATGTTGGTGTATGTGGTATCGATTATCATCCAAAGAATTTAATGAAAATAAGTATGAGGGGAACAAGTTAAAAATGCATTCATTGGTAAATGCCGGAAAATTTATTGGATTAATGGCATTTGTTGAAAACGTACCTGTTGCATGGATAGCCTTGGCTCCCCGTGAAGATTATTATAGAATTGAAAAATCTAAAAGTTTAGCAAGGCTCGATGATAAGCCTGTTTGGTCAATCACTTGTTTTTTTGTTAAGAAAGATTACAGAAGATTGGGGATTTCAAAAAAGCTTATTCATGGGGCAATTGTCTTTGCTAAATCAAAAGGAATAAAAACTTTGGAAGCTTATCCTTCTATTCCATATGCTGTTAAATCGGCAGATGCTTTTTTGTGGGGAGGTATTTTAACGGCCTTCCTCGCTAATAGTTTTCAGATAGCTAAGTATAATGGTAAAAGCAAAGCTATTGTTAGACTGGATGTATAATTTATTTCCTAAATTTATTAGCAAAATAAATATTTTTGCTTGATAGATTTTCACGAAAAATGATACAACCTCTTGCCGAGCGCCTTCGCCCTAAAACTTTAGATGATTATATCAGCCAATCTCATTTAGTTGGCAGTGAAGGTGTTTTGCGTAAAATGCTGGCCATGGATTCTTTTCCATCCATGATTTTCTGGGGCCCTCCGGGTACAGGAAAAACTACCTTAGCATTAATTATTGCTAATGTAGCTAAACGGCCATTTTATCAGCTCAGTGCTATAAATGCAGGTGTAAAGGATGTTCGGGAGGTGATAGACAGTGCTTCCTCGAGTAGGGGCATGTTTGCACAACGTCCAATATTGTTTATTGACGAGATTCATCGATTCAGTAAATCACAACAAGACTCCTTATTAGGTGCGGTAGAAAAAGGCTTGGTTACCTTAATAGGCGCAACTACAGAAAATCCTAGTTTTGAAGTGATTCCGGCTCTGTTGTCTCGTTGTCAGATTTATATTCTCAATCATTTTGCTAAGGCTGATCTGGATTTACTATTGCAAAAAGCCATAACCACAGATGAGATTCTGGCCAAGAGGAACATCGAAATCATGGAGTCAGATGCGTTGATCCGAATTTCGGGAGGTGATGCTAGAAAATTATTAAATACATTAGAATTGGTGGCTGCCGGCTCTACAGATAACCCCTTAGTGATTACCAACGAGCTGGTGGCAACAATGGCTCAAAAGAATGGCGCCTTTTATGATAAGTCGGGAGAACAGCATTACGATATTATTTCCGCCTTTATCAAATCCATTCGAGGTAGTGATCCCAATGGTGCTGTTTATTGGTTGGCCCGAATGATTGAAGGTGGTGAAGACCTTAAATTTATTGCCCGCAGGATGCTGATCTCAGCTTCTGAAGATATTGGTAATGCCAATCCAACTGCTTTGGTTATTGCTAATAACACATTTCAGGCAGTACAAACTATTGGTTATCCTGAAAGCCGGATCATTTTAAGTCAGTGCGCTGTGTACCTGGCAACATCACCCAAAAGCAATGCTTCATACTTAGCTATAGGTAAAGCCCAGCAACTGGTAAAGCAAACAGGAGATTTGCCGGTGCCATTACATTTGCGCAATGCACCAACCAAGTTGATGAAGGAACTTAACTATGGGAAGGACTACCTTTACTCACACGATTATGAAGGTAATTTTGTTGAACAGGAATTTTTGCCGGACGAGCTTAGCGGACAGAAAATTTATGATCCAGGAGATAATTCCAAAGAGGCACAATATCGTCAGTTTTTAAAAGCCAGGTGGAAGGATAAATACAGTTATTAATTCAACCGGCCTATGTAATTGTACAATTGATTAAGCATAAATTGGTCTGAATTAATCTTGGTCAAAAAAGAGAATCATTTTTTACAGTGTTAATAATGAGTTGAATATTTGTCTTAGCTTTGGTTACACCAATAAAAATGTAGCAACTGGCACGAAAATAGTTAAGCCCGTTACAAAAATCTACACTACCCAAACAAAAGTTAAGTTTCTTGCTATCAGTTTATAAATGGGTATCATTTAAGCACTGAAAGATAAATCCCTTTTTTATTGTTTGTAGGTATTATAAAGAATTTAGTTTATTTGCGAAAAATTTGACTTTCTATGGCCAAAAATTTGTTAATCGTTGAGTCACCGGCTAAAGCCAAAACCATTGAAGGATACTTGGGCAAGGATTTTCTTGTCAAGTCAAGCTTTGGTCATATACGTGATTTGGCTAAGGGTGATGATGCGATTGATGTGAACAACAACTTTGCACAAAAGTATGAGGTGCCCGATGATAAGCGTGCAGTTGTTTCTGAATTAAAAAAATTAGCCAAAGAAGCCGAGACGGTTTGGTTGGCATCCGATGAAGACCGTGAGGGAGAGGCCATTTCCTGGCACTTGCTGCAGGCATTAAATTTGGATGAATCCAAAACCAAACGTATTGTTTTTCATGAAATTACCAAGCCTGCAATTTTAAAGGCTATTGATAATCCTCGTGGTATTGATTACGGGTTGGTTTATGCTCAACAAGCCCGTCGTGTGCTAGACCGTCTGGTGGGTTTCGAACTTTCTCCTATTCTTTGGAAAAAGGTAAAGCCTTCCTTATCAGCTGGTCGTGTGCAGTCTGTGGCTGTTCGACTTATTGTTGAACGTGAACGTGAAATCAATCATTTTAAAGCTGAAGCTCAGTTTAAGATTACGGCTTTGTTTTCTACGGATGGTAAAAAAGGAAATTTAAAAGCCGAATTACCTCAACGTTTCAAAACGGCAGAAGAAGGTGAACAGTTTTTGAAAGACTGTTTAGGTGCTGATTTCAAAGTAAATGGTTTAGAAGTTAAGCCTGCGAAACGTACGCCTGCACCTCCATTTACCACTTCTACACTGCAACAAGAGGCATCCCGCAAATTAGGGTTCTCCGTTAGCAGAACCATGCAAATTGCCCAGCGTTTGTACGAGGCCGGAAAGATCACCTATATGCGTACTGATTCGGTAAATTTATCGGACACAGCGTTAAGTGCTGCAGAGAATGAGATTAAAACTGCTTATGGCAGCCAATATCATCATCATCGTAAATATAAAACTAAAACTACCGGCGCTCAGGAAGCTCACGAAGCTATACGTCCGACGTATTTTAATGATCATACTATTGATGGTGAACCGGCTGAACGTCGTTTATATGAATTAATCTGGAAGCGAGCAATTGCTTCACAAATGAGTGATGCCGCTTTTGAACGCACCAATGTTAAAATTGGAGTTTCTACTCGTCAGGAAGAATTTCAGGCGCAAGGAGAGGTGTTAAAGTTTGATGGTTTCCTTAAAGTTTACATGGAATCTCGTGACGAGGAAGATGCAAACGATGACGAAAATACATCAATATTGCCTCCATTGTCTGTAAACCAACCGCTTGAGCTTTTGGAAATGATAGCCGCAGAGCGTTTTTCTCGCCCTTCAGCACGTTATACAGAGGCAAGTTTGGTGAAAAAGCTGGAAGAGCTTGGTATCGGTCGTCCTTCAACCTATGCGCCTACCATTTCTACTATACAGAAGCGCGGTTACGTAATTAAGGAGGATCGTGATGGAAAGCAGCGCAATTATCAACTGCTTACCCTCAAAGACGGGAAAATTGAAAAGAAAATCGAGTCAGAAACTTATGGTAATGAGAAGGCCAAATTGTTCCCTAGTGATATAGGCGCTTTGGTAAACGATTTCTTGGTTCAATATTTTGATAAAGTTGTTGATTATAACTTTACAGCTACGGTTGAGAAGGAGTTTGACGAGATTGCTCACGGTATGAAAGAATGGACAGAAATGATTCGTTCTTTCTATAATCCTTTTCATCAAGATGTAGAAAATACTATTAAAACAGCCGATCGTGTGCGTGCTGACCGTGATTTAGGATTAGACCCTGAAAGCGGAAAAAGGGTTTCGGTTCGTATCGGTCGTTATGGGCCGTTTGTCCAGATAGGTGAATCGGATGATGAGGAAAAGCCGAAATATGCAAGTCTGAAAGCCGGTCAAATGATTGAGACAATTACCCTTGATGAAGCGCTTGAGCTATTTAGGTTGCCTAAAAAGGTAGGCGTGTTTGAAGACAAGGAAATGACTGTGGCAATCGGTCGTTTTGGACCGTATATTCGTCATAATAATGCTTTTTATTCGTTAACAAAAGAGGATGATCCATTCACGATAGATGAAGCAAGGGCTATTGAATTGATTTTGGCTAAGCGTGAAAAGGACGCTAATAAGTTGATTAAAGCGTTTGATGAAGACGAAAATGTAAAAGTGTTAAATGGACGTTGGGGGCCTTACATTGCTTTCGGTAAACAAAACGTGAAAATTCCGAAAGGAACCGATCCTGCATCCTTAACATTCGAACAATGTAAAGAGCTTGCGGACAAAGATGCTTCAGCTGATAAATCAAAAACTAGAAAAGCTCCTGCAAAAACTACTGCGGCCAAAGCTACAACAGTAAAAAAAGCTCCGGCAAAGAAAACGACAACAAAAAAGTCGAGTAAGTAATTATACTATCAGAAAAGTCCATGGTCCATTGTCTGTGGTCCATGGACTTTTTTATAAAGCCAATAAACAATGAAAAAAGACCTTCCTGAAAATATTGTAGAAGACGTAGCAATTGTGGTTGCTTTGGAAAATGAGTCAGCTGAAGGACGCAGTTGGAATGTGTACCTGCTTAACCTTAAGAACTCTCCGATAGAAACCGTTTTGGTTAATTCAAAAGGTTATGGTAAACATGATGGAAAGGATGTTAAAACAACACTTTTACGTCACGTAATTGGAAACGTAGATAGTAAAGATTACGCCAAAATTGAAGCCATTGATGAGCAGGTTTTTGGTTTAACTAATGAGTATTGGTTGAGCTTTTATCACAATGGCATCATGTATGACAAAAAATATATTTTCTTGCCTGAAAGTATTATCGAAGATAACTTTGTTAAGCTCCCTTTGATTGATAAGATTGGAGTAATGATTAGATAAAGCTTTTATGGATAATTAGTTAATCCTAAAGTATTTAGCCCGTGTTAAGCAAGGGCTGTTTTTTTGGCTGAAACCAAAAGTTGCAATAAATAGTCTACTCGTTCTTAACTTTTTGTTTTTTTTCTCAATTTTAAGGCATATTCTTATCACATACCTATGAGCCTTAAGATCGATCCGTCAAAACGTAAAGTATTATTCATATTTCTCTCATTCTTTTTAGTTACAGTAACTGCCAGTTATTGGTTTGTTTCATGTAAGAAATTTACCGCTAAGCAACCTGACGCAGCTTACAATGAATTTATTGAAGCGTATACCAGTGGCGTAATTTCGAAGCAGAGCACCATTAAAATTCAGTTGGCCTCACAAACAGAAACTTTGCATGCTGCAGATGAGCCTTTAGGTGATGGAATCATACAAATTAGTCCTGCAATTAAAGGTAAGGCGTTTTGGGTTGATGCCCGAACTGTTGAGTTCAGGCCGGAAGAGGATATGAAACCGGATCAGGCATATGAGGTTAAATTCAATCTGAAAAAGGTTACTAATGTGCCGGTAGAGCTAGCTGATTTTGAATTTGGTTTTTCTACAATTAAGCCGTCCTTTTCTATTGATTATAATGGGTTTAAAGCAGTTGATAACTCGTTTGAGTTGATGAGTTACTCTGGAGTTATCTATACCGCTGATGCTGAAGATCCGGAAAAAGTAGAACAAATAATTTCTTCATCATTAGCAGGAAAAGATAAATTGATAAAATGGACGCATGAAAATGAGCTAAGGACACATCGATTTATAATTGACAGCTTACACAAAGCAAATACTGAAGAAATATTAGTTATAAAAGGTTCAGGAAGCCCGCTTGATATAGATAAGGTCGTTGGACAACAAGCAAGTCTTCCGGCTTTAAACGATTTTAAGGTTTTAAATGTAGGAGCAATTAATGATCCCGAACAATATGTTTTGGTTCAGTTCTCAGAGCCTTTGTCTATTAGTCAAAGTTTAGAAGGATTGATTTCAGTTGCACAGATTACCGATTTGCGGTACACAATTTCAGGAAGTGAGGTCAAAGTTTATGCTCCTGACTATTTAAATGAAAGTTATACTGTTAATGTAGCTGCCGGCATCAAAAATGCAAATGATGCTGATTTAACACGATCAATGACAGCTAATGTGTTTTTTGAAAATCGTTTACCTTCAGTTGAAATTCCTGGTAAAGGCGTAATAATGCCAACTGGTGGAAAACTTGTAATGCCGTTCATTGCATCAAACCTTAACGCAGTAGATGTAACCATCATCAAAATTTACGAAAACAACATACCGCAATATTTGCAGCAAAATGATCTAAATGGGGAATCTGACCTGAGGAGAGTTGCTAAACCTGTTGCACAAAAGACTATTCGACTTGATACTGATAAAGGCATCCAACTGAATAAAAAGAATCGATTTGCTCTTGATCTGGATAAGTTGATCAGAACGGAACCAGGAGCTATTTATCGTATTACTATTGGTTTTAGAAGGGAATATGCGCTACGTACATGTGAGCATGATTCAACGGAAACTGTAAATGAGGAACGGGAATATTACGGTGATAAGATAGATGAGGACGATGATTTTTGGAATCGATACGATTCTTATTATCCATATGGTTACAGTTGGGATGAAAGAGAAGATCCTTGTAAGCTGTCATACTACAATAAACAACGTTGGGCAGTACGGAATGTGCTGGCCTCAAACTTAGGTATTATTGCTAAACGCGGTAATGATAATAGTATGTTGGTGGCAGTTACAGATTTGTTATCCACTAAATCAATTTCAGGGGCTGAAGTGCAGGTACTCGATTATCAGCGCCAGGTTTTGGGTACGGGAAAAACCGATAAAGAAGGTTTAGTCAGACTTGAGCTGCCTCGTCAACCATTTTTGTTATTAGCCAAAAGTGGCCAACAGCGCGGGTACTTAAAGTTGGATGACGGAAGCTCTTTACCGATCAGTAAGTTTAATTTAGGTGGTGATGAAGTACAAAAAGGGATAAAAGGTTTTATTTATGGAGAAAGAGGCGTTTGGCGTCCGGGGGATTCTATTTATGTAACCTTTATTCTGGAAGATCTAGAAAACAAGCTTCCCAAGGGGCATCCGGTAAGTTTTGAACTGTATAATCCTAAAGGGCAATTGTATAAAAAAGTAGTGAAATCACAGTCGGTAAATGGATTTTATTCATTCCCAACAGCTACTGAACCTAATTCACCAACTGGGAACTGGCAGGCGAAAGTAAAGGTGGGGGGAGCAACATTTCAAAAAGTTATTCGTGTTGAAACCATCATGCCGAATCGCTTAAAAATCAATCTTGATTTTGGTAAAAAGGAATTAAGCAAAGGTGATAATCCAGTAGGGATGCTAAATGCTAAATGGTTGTTTGGAGGTACAGCCCGAAGTTTAAAGGCTAAAGTTGATATTTCATTATCAGCTGCACAACCATCTTTCAAAGGTTTTTCTGATTATGTTTTTCAGAATCCTGTTTCAAGTTTTTCTACTGAAAATAAAACAATTTTTGATGGGCAACTTGATGAAAACGGAAAAGCAACAGTAAAAGCAGTCATTTCCGTAGATAAAATGGCTCCGGGTATGCTTAATGCTAATTTTCTGGTTAAAGTTTTTGAACCCGGCGGCAATTTCAGTATTGATAATTTCACACTTCCTTATCATGTATACAGTTCGTACGTGGGTATGAAAACGCCTCCAGGTGACGAATATACAGGCATGTTACCTACTGGGAAAAATGTTCCGGTAGATATTGCCAACGTAACAACGACCGGGGGCTTAATTGGAGGAACACGACAGGTTGAAGTTGAGTTATTTAAAATTCAATGGAAATGGTGGTGGGACGAAAGCAATGATGACTTCAGTAATTTCACCCAGGATGAATACAACAAGTTTATCAGCAGAGAAACCGTCACTCTTAACAACGGACGTGCCACGTGGAACCTTAAAGTAAATGACGATGAGTGGGGACGGTATTTAATACGATTGAGGGATGTTGCAAGCGGTCATGTTACCGGTCAGGTTGTTTACCTTGATAATCCATATTGGAGCTCACGGACAGATGAAAGCGGTGCTACTGCTGCTACTATGCTAAACTTTAACAGTGATAAAGAAAAGTATAATGTTGGAGAAGAGGTAAAGTTAACTATCCCATCAGCTCAAGGAGGGAGAGCTTTGATTAGCATTGAATCGGGTAGCAAAGTGATAAAAACGTATTGGGTTGATGCACAAAAAGGCGAAACACATTTCAAGTTTAAAGCAGAAAGTAACATGTCGCCGAATGTATTTGTAAACATTACTTTGTTGCAACCGCATTCACAAACTGTAAATGATAAGCCTATACGCATGTATGGAGCTATTCCTATTTCGGTGGAAGATAAAAATACCATCCTGAAACCAATACTTAAAATTCCTTCATCCATCAGGCCGGAAAGCGAAGTGAAGTTTTCTGTTTCGGAAGCAACAGGCAAAGAAATGACTTATACCGTAGCCTTGGTTGACGAAGGTTTGTTAGATATTACCCGTTTTAAAACACCTGATCCTTACTCGGTATTTTATGCCCGTGAAGCTTTGGGTGTTAAAACATGGGATATGTTTGACTATGTAATTGGTGCCTGGGGAGGTGAATTGGAACGTATTCTAAGCATCGGCGGTGACCAGAACGGCGGCAAAGCAGCTGCGGCTAACAGGGCTAACAGATTTAAACCAGTTGTGAAGTTTTTAGGGCCATTTGTGTTGAAAGGAAAAGGTGTCAACAATCATTCTGTCAAGCTTCCTCCTTATATCGGCTCGGTAAAAGTGATGCTTATTGCAGGACAAAAGAGGGCTTATGGTTTCGCAGAGCAGGTTGTTGCCGTTAAAAAGCCATTGATGCTATTGGCCACTTTGCCAAGAGTATTGAGCCCTGGTGAATCGTTTAAACTGCCTGTTAGTGTGTTTGCCATGGAAAAGAACATTCACACTGTCGCTGTTTCATTGCAAAGCAATCCGTTTTTAGAAGTTATTGGTGGAAATGCAAAAGCGGCGAATTTCAGTCAGCCGGGTGAGCAAATGGTTTATTTTGATGTACGTGTAAAACAAATAACAGGGGTTGCCAAGGTAAAAGTTACAGCTCAGAGTGGCGCTGAGAAATCAGAAGAAACTGTAGAAATAGATGTACGGAATCCGAATAATACTATCACCCAAGTACAGCAAGCTACTCTTATGCCAGGTAAGTCGGTTTCTCTGCCTGTAAAGATGATTGGAATGTTAAGCACCGCTAAAGGAACTCTGGAAGTTTCAAATATACCACCGATTAACCTGGCTAAACGTTTAAGCTATTTGATGCAGTATCCGCATGGTTGTGTTGAACAAACGGTTTCTTCTGTATTTCCACAGTTAACCTTAGACCAGTTAATGGATTTGAACGATCACCGCAAAGCAGAAATCGACAGAAATATTAAAGCGGCTATTAATCGCTTGAAAGGATTTCAAACCTCAGATGGAGGTTTTGGTTATTGGCCGGGTGATTCACAGCCTGATGAATGGGGAACAAACTATGCAGGCCATTTTATTTTAGAAGCGCAGGAGCGTGGTTATACTTTGCCGCCTTCAATGCTGCAGCAATGGAAAAAATTCCAAAAGTACAAAGCAATTGCCTGGACACCAACAACTGATAATTTTTATGGAGGAGACCTTTCTCAAGCCTATCGATTATACTTGTTAGCCTTGGTAAAAGCGCCTGAAATTGGAGCAATGAATCGCTTGAAAGCATTTAAATACTTGTCAAATGAAGCTAAATGGCGTTTGGCTGCTGCATATCAACTGGCCGGACAAGAGGAAACCGCTCAAAGCTTGATCCGTGGACTAAGTACTTCGGTGAAAAAATATAAGCAATTAGGAGGTACTTTTGGTTCCGATTTACGAGACCAAGCCATGATTTTGGAAACTCTTTCATTATTGGGAGAAAAGCAAAAGGCCAGTGCATTAGTACAAACCGTTGCGGCCAAACTTTCACAAGAAGATTGGTACAGTACGCAAACAACTGCTTACTCATTAATTGCTATAGCCAATTATTGCGGGTCTAACAAAGGATCAAAGATGAGCTATTCCTATTTGATAAATGGCGCAAGTGCTGTGGTAAATTCTTCATCAGTTGTTTCGCAAATTAACTTGAACAAGAACGGAACCGTTAATTTACAAAATAAAGGAACCAATATTTTATACGTTAGGGTGATTACTAGCGGAAAACCTTTGGTAGGCGAACAAGTTGAAGAGCATCAGAACACTGATGTCTTGCAAATGCGGGTGAGTTATAGATCATTGGATGGAAAAACGATAAATCCCGGAAAACTGGAACAAGGAACAGACTTTTTGGCTGAGGTGATTATTACCAACCCGGGTAAACGTGGTAATTATGAGCAAATGGCATTGTCGCAATTATTTCCTTCGGGCTGGCAAATTATCAATACCCGCTTAACTAATGATGAGAACAGGTTCAACTCATCGCCTGCTACTTATAAGGATATTAAGGACGATGCGGTTTATACCTATTTTAATTTATCAACAGGTAATACCGTTACTTACCATGTGTTACTGAATGCATCTTATATAGGCAGATTCTATTTGCCATCATCTTATTGCGAGGCTATGTATGATGCAACCATTAGCTCTGGAACATCCAGTTCTTGGGTGGAGGTAATACCGGCCAGGTAATAAGAAAAAGCAGAGGGCCTGATAACTGAAATATAAATGCAACTAAGCCAAAAAGGTAAAAAGGACTGCGTTTATCCAATCGTTGTGTGCAATCCATCCTATTTCAGAGGAATTGACTCCTTGGGCTAACGTAAAGGTCTATCACAATCTGGGCAAATTCATTAAATTAGGAAAGCTCTTTGCAAGGCCGTTTTAAAAAGTGTCGCTATAAAGCACGGGCGCAATCCTGGTTGAGATGTTTGCCATGACTTCATTGGTGGCCCTCCATAAAAGAGGGACCCCGTTCAGAATATTTTCTTAGCCAAAAGCACATCTCCAAAGAGTTTCTAAACTGTTAACACATGGAACAGGAATCGATTCCAATGGAAGTGGTCAATGCTCATGCGGCAGGAGTCGACGTGGGCAGCCGGTCGCACTGGGTGGCTGTGGGACAACAGCCGGAAGAGGTCAGGGAATTTGGGGTGTATAACCAGGATCTCTTTGCCATGGCCCAGTGGCTCGGGGAGAAAAAAGTCAAAACAGTAGCGATGGAAAGTACAGGCACCTATTGGCAAAACCTTTATGCCGTACTCATAGCCAAAGGCTTTCAGGTCGTGTTGTGCAACGGAAAATTCACCAAGAACATTAAAGGGAAAAAGACGGATGTAAAAGATTGCCAGTGGATCCAGAAGCTGCACACGCTGGGCTTGTTAAACAGCAGCTTTTTACCCGATGAAGCGACCGAGCAACTGCGCACCTACTGTCGTCACCGATCCAACTTACTTCATCAGGCGGCCTCTACCTCCAAAAAAATGCAGAAATACCTTCGATTGCTCAACTTGCGACTGGATGTGGTGGTCAATGACATTTGCGGACTTACCGGCTTAAGCATCATTCGAGCCATTTGCCAAGGTGAATCCAATCCGCAAAAGCTAGCTTCCCTGCGACATGGCAACTGCCGAAAAAGTGAACACGAACTTGCCCTGGCCCTGCAAAGCAACGGCAGAGCCGATTACCTCTTTGCCTTGCAGCAGGAACTGGAGACTTATGATTACCTGCAGGAGAAGGTGCTGCAATGTGACGTAAAAATAGGCGAGCAGCTTGAAAAGATTATTGGCAATGACCCCAATAAAAACCAGCATCAACTCCCCCCTAAAATCTATAAACGCATTAATAAAAACAGCCCAAAAGACATTGACTTGAATCTGAAGTCCTATCAAATGTTCGAGGGAGTGGATTTACTGGCCATCGAAGGAATGAGTTATTCAACGGTACTTTCCTTAATGAGCGAAGTTGGTTTAGCAGGCATTCGGAAGTTTGGCAATGCCAAGCAATTTGCCAGCTGGTTGCGCCTGGCGCCCAACAACAAGGTGAGCGGGGGGAAGGTACTCTCAAGCAAAGTGCCCAAGGGAAGTAACCGGCTAAAAATAGCCTTGCGAAATGCAGCCAATGCCATTGGCAACCTGAAAGACTCCACACCCTTAAGGGATTTTTTTCAACGGATCAGTTTCCGAAAGGGACGTGTGTCGGCCATCAGCGCTACTGCCAGAAAGCTGGCCGTGATTATCTGGAACTTACTGATTAAAGGAGCCACTTACATTAACCCAGCAGGTTACCTGTTTTTGGATCAGAAAAGAAAACTGGGCATGGTGAAACGGATTCGGAAACAAATTGATAAATTCGGCCTGACTAATGAAGAATTGGGCTTTAATAGCCTTTAAAACATCTTTTCTTGAAACGTTAGTCAGAAACATAAATGAACTACTATCTCGGAGGATATTATTTAATCAGACTGCGACCAATGGACTTTGGTCCTTTAGTTGGAAAGACTGTTCATACTTGTAGCAGTTGCATCAATAACAGTCTGCTCGAAAGTTGGGCTTATTCATGGACTTCAGACAATAATCTCCAAATTGACACCATAAAAAAAGACTATTCTGTAAATGACAACACAGTTTCGAAAATACGTCAATGGGTTGACAGAAAATTTGAAGATAAAAGAATTGGGTGGAATAGCGTATTTGCAGACCTTGAAACAGCAAAAGAATACCGACAAATTTTCTTTTCTCATCTAACTGATGTAAAAATCATGGCCGTTTATTTCAGTGAATCTGAAACAAACGATTTTGTTGGTGAATTTAAACCAGAAGGTGAAAACTCAGGGACAATCGGGCTTTATGAAAATCTTTCAAATAGGATTATTGAATCGGAGTCTACTAAAGAAGAACTTTTAGGTTTTGACTTAATTGGTGTCGAGCTAGACGGTAGCTTCCATACCTTCTATTGTAATAGCATTTCAGAAGATTTATTAAACACATTTGGACTTAATGCAAATGAATATGGTTTGTTTAACGATCGAATAGATTGGAAACCAGTAGTGGTCTACATGAATGATGAGGTGAATGGACTAGAACCAGTTCCTTGGTTTGTTGCAAAAGTCAAGTTGGTGCGGGAATAATGTCTGCACACAACGCGCGCTATGCCGCAAGGTACTGTCATAAAAACCAAGAAATTTTCAAGATTTTTTTAACTTTATTCAACCGAAAGAAGGCAAACTTCGACCCGTCGGGGAATGCTTATCTTGTGTAGTCCTGCTTTTGAGCGGGACTACTTGCTTTTGAGCCTTTGGGTTATTTTCTAAACCGAAAGAAGGCGCCTTCTCCCCATCAGCGAATATGGATTTAAGATGGTACTGTTCATCAAAAGCCATATCGTTTTTCCACAGCGTATAAATCATTACCAACAGTTTTTTCTGGATGGCCGTATATCCCTTCATCTTGATGCGGCTGCGTTCATAAATACGTTCGTACAGCTGAACAAAAGGACTCACTCGGTAGCGCACCATGTTCAAGGCCGGAAAAAAAAGACAATGGCGAATGTGGCTGTTACCTTTTTTGGAGATTTTGGTTTTGCCCCGATGGCTGCCCGATTGGTTTTCCACCACGTCATAGCTGGCATAACTGACTAACTGGGCACTGTTGTGAAAGAGTTCAAAGCCATTAGTTTCGGCTACCACGGTGGCCACAGCCAATCGCCCCAAGCCCTTGATGTGGATCTTTTCAAACTTGGCGCTGAGCACAGGGTCGGCAGCAATGGCCTGCTCGAGGCTTTTGAGCAGCAGGGCCTTTTGTTTTTTAAAGAAGGCGATTTGTTGCCGCAGCATTTTCTCCACCAGCTTGTCGGTATACATGCCATACTGAACCGCTTCCAACTGATTGGAGGCTACGGTAATCTGGGTAGCCATGTTTTTAATTTGCCGGGTCAGCGTTCGCAAGGCGTAGATACCAGCTTGCGGGGCTTTCCACAGCGCCAAGGCCTGTTCGCAAGCCATGCGGCTCAGGCCCAGGGCGTCAATGCTGTCGTTCTTGGATTTCAGCCCCAGGGATTCTTTGTACTTTTTAGCTTTGTTGGGCAGCACTACGGCCACATGTTCTCCTTGCTGGTTAAGGTGAAAAGCCAGGTTTTCATAGTACACACCGGTGGCTTCCATCACAAAAAGTTGAGGTAAAGGTTGTTTGCATTGTTTTTTAACCCATTTTATCAACTCCACAAACCCTTTCGGGGTGTTGGCAAATTGCCGGCTGCTCAGTTTGGTAAAGCTTTGTTGGCAGTTGATTACCCCAATGCAAGCATCAAATTTGGCTTTGGCCATGTCGATGCCAATGCCGTACTTCAAGTAGTCGTTGTTGTTCATAATGCAGTGGTTTAGAAAAACTCCATTCTTTCTGCGGCCTATACTCATGTGTTATACAAGGTCGTGTTGGGATTAAGCACGCCTTTAAGTACTGTTCAGGCTGAAAAGAATAACAAAAAGAGGGATGCCTTGCGAACAACATAGTGCAAAGCACTTGTCTAGTGCGGGGCCCTGATTCCTCTTTTTACCTGAGTACATAAAATATAATACTTTTACAATGATATGAGTGCTGGCGACGTGCAACTTGCAAAACCCACTACGTTAAATTATTTTCGTCACGCTGGACAATGGAACGGAACTTTCTTCGCACCTGCGTCAAGCGCAAAACGTTATAGGCATTCTTGGAGGCACTGTGCAAATATGAAATTTAAACAAGGGCAACAGTAATAATGTTAAAAAGACTTACAGAAAAAAATAAACTGGTTTATTTAGGACTAATTATTGGAGTTGCTTATGGACTGGTAACTAGATTCGTTTTTGGCGAAAAGGCTACTCTCGTTTCCTTGTCTTATTTATTTCTTGTGCCAGCAGTTTTGGGAATTGTCCCTTTGATTTTCGCGGACGATAGGCAAATCAAATCTTATAAGACAATTATTTTCATTCCATGGTTGACCGTTTCATCGGCCTTTTTAATAATGTTTTTGTTGGGTTGGGAAGAAACAATTTGTCTCTTAATTCTAGGAGGTCCCTTTTTCATATTAGCGACAATCGGAGCATTAATTTTCCGCCTAATTAGGATTAACAGAGCCTCAAGGCATAACACCTTATTAACTGTAATATTAATCCCATTTTTATTTTCGCCCTTAGAAGAAGCTTTCAAAAGCCCCTCTGAAATTTATACCGTTAAAAGTGAAGTTACAATAAATTCAACACCAAATTTCGTTTGGAATAATATCATTCGCGTTTCTGAAATCCAAAGTAAAGAATATAATTCAGGTTTATTTAATCGTTTGGGCGTTCCAAGACCAATAGCAGCAGAACTTAAAGAAGAAAAATTAGGAGCTTTGAGAATAGGTCATTTTGAGGGAGGGTTGACTTTTATTGAAACAATCACGGATTGGCAACCCAATCAACGTGTTTCATTTGATATCAAGGTTGACCCAACAACCATTGGGAACAGAGTATTTGATAAGCATGTTTTGGAAGGTGGTTACTTTCACTTTGTAAATGCTACGTACGAAATTAAAAAGTTGGACAACCATCAATTGAAATTAAGTCTCAATTCAAGTTATCGATTGACATCAAAAGTAAATTATTACAATAGGTTTTGGGGTAATCTGTTCTTACAAGACTTTCAGGATAGGTTATTGGAAGTAATCAAACATCGATGCGATAAATAAAGCGACAGCTAACAACTAAGCGTTCGTCGTGTCCGCAGGACAAGCGATGAAGGCTGGGCGGAGAGCTGGAAAGAAGTAAAGAGTTTTTCTTGGTAGGTTTTACGGCCTTGCATGCTTTAAAAATAACCCCAAAGCCCCTTTTTTAACCGCTGTGTTGGTAATTTAACCGAAAGTGTGGATATTCACCCGAGTTGTGCAACAAGCACACGCGCTATGCCGCAAGTGCGCCGACGTGCAACTTGCAAATCCAAATACGTTAAATTATTTTCGTCACGCTGGACAATGAAATGGAACTTTCTTCGCACCTGCGTCAAGCGCAAAACGTTATAGCCCATTTTAGTTCACTGTTCAGCACTTCATTGCAAATTTGTTATATTTGGGTAACTTGTAGGACTATGTTGACAAAAGAACAATTAATACAGACAATAAAGGACTTACCTGAAAAGTTCTCTCTAGACGATTTGCTTGACAGAATCATATTGCTTCAAAAAATTGAGATTGGACTCGAACAATCTAACTCCGGACAAACTTTAACCACTGACCAAGCCAAAGAAAAACTTAAAAAATGGTTAAAGTAAACTGGACGCTCCAGTCAATTCATGACATTGAACATATTGCTGATTTTATTGCCCTAGACTCTGAACGATATGCCGAGATTCAGGTTCAACGTTTTTTTGATGCAGTTGAAATCCTTGAGACACAGCCAAAAGCTGGTCGTATTGTTCCAGAATTTAACAATCAAGCAGTCAGAGAAATCATTCAGGGCAATTATAGAATCATTTACCGTATTGTTTCTGCAGACCTGATTGACGTTTTAACAGTACATCACAGCAGACGACTTTTATCAAATAATCCTGCTTTGGGTCGGGAAGAGTAAAACGGGCTATAACATGCGTAGCTGTTGCACAACCCCTGCTAAAAAGAAGGCTCTGAGATTTGGATGGACAAATTTCAGAGCCTTTTTCTTTGAAGTCAATTCTATTGAAGACTCAGGGGCTTTATTGCAAGGTTAAGCCGATAAATTGTTTCCAAATAAGTTTCTTTTGAAGCTTGCACATTTAGTGGCAGCAATGCGCTGCGAAACGTTTTTGGTAATGCTATGACGATACAACTAACTACCTTTGCATCATTATTAATTATTTATTAACTTAAAAAATAAAATAATGCACGCACAATTAATCACTTATCAATTAAAAGATATCTCCCAAGCGGAATATCTTAAGCAAATGGTAGAACCCGATGCACCAGTTATATCGAAAGTACATGGTCTTATTTCAAAAATCTGGTTGGCAGACGAAGAGAAAAATACTTTTGGAGGTTTCTATTTGTGGGAAAACAAAACTGCAATGGAGGACTTTATGCATTCTGACCTTGTAAAAGCAGTTGTAAGCCGACCGTTCGTAAAAAACGTTTCTTCGGTTGACTTTGAAGTAAATCAAAATGCTTCATTAATTACCAGGGGACTAAAATAGGGAGTGGAGCTTCTATTATGTTGCCAGAAGCACTACCGCTAACTTTTGTTTGACAATAGAGGGGTAGATGGTTGTATATTCAACATCTGTACTTCCACTGGGCATCTGTGCAAATGTTGGGCTGATTTTTTCAAATGCCCCACCATCGCCATGCTATAAATCGTTAGCTGTAATGGAACCAACTAATACTCTCTCTTAATAAAATAAGCAATACCACAAACAAGTGAATGGGCGACATACGTTAGTCCTTCATCCAATCAATATTTTTACAGCAACAGTTCAACTTTCGCAACAAGTGCCTGTCACTCACTTCTTGAAATCATATCAAAGAGACCTTCTTTAAGTAATATTGGTATTACAATTGCTTCTGGTTTTGCTTATTGACTTAGTGGTCAATTGCTTGACAAATCTCCGGTATTATGAGAAATCAAAAATTAATTATCGCTGCTGCAGGCCTGTTGGCAATGCTCATCAGCTCTTGTCAAAAACAAGAAGAAATTTTAACCTCTACAAAAGAAGAAAGTGTCCAGTTAAAAACGACAGAAAGTGCATCGACAGTGCAAGCAAGTAATTATGTGCCAAATGAATTAATCGTAAAATTTAAGAAAGGTCTTTCAGGAGAAGTCAAAAACAAAATATTGGCAAGGATCAACGCTAATATTTCAGAAAAGATTCTTACCAAAACCATGCAAAGATTTGGTGATAATGAAGGAATTGTTGTGATTCATATGCCTCTTGCTGTACTTGAAGCGCTTGGTAAGATTAAGAGAGCAGCAGAGATCGAATACGCGGAACCTAACTATATTTATCAGCATGATGTTTTATCAAATGACCCTTATTTTACTAACAGTTCTTTATGGGGTATGTATGGTGATGCCACCTCTCCGGTAAATCAGTATGGCTGCCAGGCTGGTGAAGCTTGGGCGGCGGGCCATACAGGTTCCAGTTCGGTATATATTGGGGTGATTGATGAGGGAGCTATGTATGCACACTCAGATCTTGCGGCTAATTTCTGGACGAATCCCTTTGATCCAGTGGATGGGGTAGATAATGACGGCAATGGTTATAAAGATGATATTCACGGCTGGGATTTTGACAAGAATGATAATACCACCTTTGATGGTACTCAGGATGATCATGGCACCCACGTTTCGGGTACTATCGGTGCAGTCGGTGGCAACGGAATTGGAGTAGCGGGCGTAAATTGGAAAGTTAAAATTATCTCCGCCAAATTCTTGGGCAGAAGAGGGGGAACCACTGCAAATGCAATTAAAGCTGTTGATTATATAACAGATTTGAAAACCCGCCATAGCCTTAATATTCCGGCAACGAATAACTCATGGGGAGGTGGTGGTTTTTCGCAGGGCTTAAAAGATGCCATTGATAGAGCAAATGCGGCTAATATTCTATTTGTAGCTGCTGCCGGCAATGACGGCGCAAGCAATGACTTAACACTTCGTTATCCCTCAAGCTATACAAGTGCCAATATTATTGCAGTGGCGTCTATTACTTCTTCCGGTGCTTTATCAAGTTTCTCCAATTATGGTGTTAATACTGTAGATATTGGGGCTCCCGGTTCAGGTATTTATTCTACCTTGCCTAGCAATGTCGGTACCTCCTCTTATGGATCTTACAGCGGCACTTCAATGGCCACACCACATGTTACAGGCGGCGTTGCTCTCTATGCAGCTTCTCACCCAGGAGTATCGGCAGCAACAATTAAAGCGGCCATTTTAAATAGTGCTGTGCCTACAAGTTCTTTAAGCGGCAAATGCGTTACCGGCGGCAGGCTGAATGTCAGTGGGTTTTAAAACTCTGGTAATATTTTTGAAAAAAAGAACATGGGTTATCTCATTCTTTGCTTTGATTGCCGTTTGCAACAAACTGCTTAAGCTTTTGCCATTGTCAAATCGGGAGTTTAAGGAAAATTATGCGAATAATTGTGTCGCTTTTTCTTGATTTTTACCACAATTCATATTATGCGGCGGCTTTTTTTCGGTTAATAGCATGTCTTTTCATAAGTCACTACAACAATGTCCGCTCGAGTTTTTGTGATTATCTTTACGTCACGGCGGAAAAGATCGCACAGTTTTCATCGCACCTTTTCCGGGCAGGCTTGCATGAGGGGTAAAAAATATGAGGTTTTATGAACTCGAAATGATTTAAGCTCCTTTTATTTGCTACGCTAAAAGCGAACAAACGATATCATTCGACATTAAATGTTGTAAGTTATAAATCCCTGAAGGGACTTCCTCCTTTAAGTCCCTTCCAAACCACTCGAGAATTCTTGACTTGTTTTTTTAAAAATTTCTTTAGGTATCGGCTTATTTCTTTGTTGTTAAAACCTTATTCACTTCTTCTGGCGGTACAGGAGCAGGAACCTGGTTTGCAACTGGAGGTAAGGTACGTAAATAAGTATAAATAGCTTTGAGGTCATCGTCAGACATTTGTCCAATTAGTGCCCATGGCATAGGAGGCAATACATTACGTCCGCCTGGTTGGCCCAAGTGTTTACCAGTTCTGAGTGTTTTGATGAAAGCATCTTCACTCCAGGCACCAATACCAGTGGCGGTATCGGGTGTTAAGTTAGCAGTGTAAGAAATTCCCCATGGTCCGGCAAAGGCTGTCATGTCTAAACTCATCAAAGCCCAATCACCCTTACGAGTTAACGTAGAATCAACCTTATAGTTAATGGTTGATAAAGCCGTTCCTGCCTGATGACCTGAAAGTAAGCGGGTGCTGTCAAGAATCAATCCTTCATAAGGAGTTGATAACTTTGGTGAGTGACAATAATTGCAAGAGGCTGCGATGGTTAGGTATTTGCCACGTTCGACTAGCTGATCATTATTCATTTCGGTGTTTTGTTCAGGTGCGCCGCCGCATCCGTTAAATATCCATAACATGCCTATTAGATACGTTATGAAAAGACTGGAATTGCGTTTCATAGCATTAGTAGTTAAGTTGCAAAGAACTTGTGGTATAAATTTACGGAATTATTATTGGTGTTTAAGTTTTATTGAGTTGATATACAGTAGGTTGTAAATTGTTGTTCTGCGGTAAGGATGAAATTCAATAAAGTATAGTGTTTGAGTTTGCCATTTATATATTTACATAATGTTGCAAAAGCTCAAAAACCTATCTAAAACAAAGAAATTAATCTGTTGTGCTATTTTAATAGGGTTAATTTGGTTTAGGTTCTTCTCCCTTCCTGATAAATTATTTAATTCTCCTACCTGTTTTGTTCTTGAAGATAATAAAGGCGAGCTTCTGGGTGCAACAATAGCCAGCGATGGACAATGGCGTTTTCCAAACAATGAAATAGTCCCTGAAAAGTTTTCGAAATGCATTGTTGCCTTTGAAGACAAACGATTTTATCACCATTTGGGCATTGATCCGTTAGCATTTGGGAGGGCAATTGAGCAAAATATAAAAGCTAACTCAGTAGTGAGCGGTGGTAGTACCATCACTATGCAGGTTGTAAGACTTTCAAGAAATAAGCCACGTACTATCAGTCAAAAGTTAATAGAAATGCTCTTGGCGTTTCGGTTAGAGCTTTCAAAGTCAAAAAAAGAAATTTTGGCTATATATGCTGCTAATGCTCCTTTCGGAACTAATGTTATTGGTTTGGAGGCTGCATCTTGGCGTTATTACGGTCGTTCGGCTGATCAATTGAGCTGGGGAGAAATAGCTGCTTTGGCAGTGCTGCCTAATAGTCCTTCGCTGGTACATCCGGGTAAAAACAGGAAAATATTGGAAACAAAGAGAAACAGGTTGCTGGATAAATTATTGTCAGAAAACATTATTGACAAAAGCACTTGTGAATTATCAAAGTTGGAGCCGCTACCTGATAAACCATATGCATTACCCCGTTTTGCACCTCACCTACTGGATCGGTTCGTGCATGATTTTAAGCATCAGCCTCAATTATTCAAAGAAACGCGCATCCTTAGCACTGTTCAATTTGAACTGCAGCAAAAAGTTTCTGATATCCTAAACCGTCATCATATTTATTTTAAAGCAAATGGAGTTGATAACGCTGCTGCTTTAGTATTAGATGTTGAAACCGGAAATGCACTGGCCTACGTTGGTAATATTGTTAATGGCATTTCCGATAACCAGGTTGATGTAATACCGGCTCCTCGCAGTCCGGGTAGTACCTTAAAACCATTATTGTATGCTGCAATGCTTTCTGAAGGCGATATTTTGCCTAATACCTTGATACCTGATATACCAACTCAGGTTGCCGGGTATACTCCCGAAAATTACGATTTAGGCTACGATGGAGCTGTTCCGGCATCACGCGCTCTGGCACGTTCATTAAATATTCCAGCGGTGAAAATGTTGCAGAATTATCGCTATGAACGTTTTTACGATAAGCTTAAGCAACTTGGAGTTACTACACTTAAACAACCATCAGGACATTATGGCTTATCATTGATACTTGGAGGAGGAGAGAATTCTATGTGGGAATTGGCCGGAATCTATGCCGGTTTGGCCCGAACATTAAATCATCAAAGCAGAGATAATGGGAAATATGCATCAGAAGATTTTCATCAGCCTAATTATTGTCTGGTTAAAACTAATATGGCTGATAACGCCGACAACTTACGCGATCATGGAGTTTTAGATGCTGGAGCAATTTGGTCCACATTTAATGCGATGGAAGAAGTTATGCGTCCCGGAGAAGAACAACTTTGGCAGCAATTTTCATCAACACAACGTATTGCCTGGAAAACAGGAACTAGTTTTGGGTTTCGCGATGGTTGGGCAATAGGACTTACTCCAAAATATGTTGTGGCAGTTTGGGCTGGTAATGCTGATGGAGAAGGTCGGCCCGGTTTAACTGGCATCTCTATGGCGGCTCCGGTTATGTTTGATATTTTCAGACTTTTACCAGCCGGAAACTGGTTTGATGCACCCTATGATAAACTTAGAAAAATACCCATTTGCAGGCTAAGCGGATATAAAGCAAGTAAGCTATGCGAAATGTCTGATTCGGTTTGGGTACCTAAAGCTGGCGTAAATACACAGATGTGTCCTTATCATCAGTTGATACATTTAGACCAAAGCGGGAGGTATCGTGTAAACGCTGACTGTGAATCTCCCGACAAAATGAAAACTAGAGCATGGTTTGTTCTTCCTCCATCCATGGAATGGTATTATAAATCAAAAAATCAATATTATCAGCCACTACCACCTTTTAAACCCGACTGTGTTGGAGCCACAGAACAAGGCACTGCAATGGACATGATTTATCCGAAAAATGGATCTAAAATTTATGTTCCGTTAGAATTTGACGGTTCAAAAGGAAAAACGATTTTTTCAGTTGCCCATCGTAACGCCGAAACAGCAATCTTTTGGCATCTGGATGATAAATTTATTGAAACCACCAAAAGCTTTCATCAAGTTGCATTAAATCCTAAACCGGGTAAACATAAACTTACTTTGGTAGATGAAAATGGTGAACGACTGGAAATTGGATTTGAAATTTTGGAAAAGGAGAAGTAAAAATGCAGCTCAAGTTATTGTGATTTTTATGGCCATTCTAAAAGCTATTTCTTCCGTTTTGTTATCAATAGTAATCACGCTTCTTCGAACTTGTTAATAAATTGTATAATCCATTTTATTTTTCAATCTTATTTATTAAATTACTAGTTATTCAATAAAATACATATCTATTTTTATGGTACCTATTTATACTCTCTCTAAATGAAAAAGCTTTTTTTTCTTCTGTTGCTTCTTCCAGTATTAGGAATGAGCCAGACAAAGAATGTTGTTAATACAACACGAGTATTCCCTAAACCCGACAAAGGAGCTGAATTTGAAAAAGCTCTTGCCAGTCACGCACAAAAATTTCACACCGGAGATTGGCGGTGGAGAGTGTTTAGTATTGAAACCGGTCCGGATGCTGGCGGTTATAATATCGTTGAAGGACCCACCAGTTGGGATGCAATTGATGGGCGCGGCGATATAAGCGCTGAACATATGACTGATTGGAACACTAATATTGCTCCTTTAATTTCGGATCGTGGCACCTCAGCCTATGGGGTATATAGTGAGGAATTAAGTACAGTTGCCCTTACTGATTATACTGATAAAGTTTCCCTAATCCATCTTTATCCTAAACCCGGTAAGTTTCCCCAGGTTTTAGAAATGATTAAATCCTTGAAAAAAATGTGGCAATCAGGAAATGAATCTGTTGCCGTATATAAATCAGTGGCATCAGGCCCTCCTTCAATTACAATTGCCTTTCGGATGAAAGGGGGCTTAAAAGAATTAGCAGAAGGCTATCGTAAGCCGATGGCTGAAAGATATAATGCGGCTAACGGAGCGGGTTCTTATGATAAATTCATCCAAAAAGTTGCAGAGAATATTGATAAACGTTGGGATGAATTGATTTTCTATCGAGCGAACTTAAGTTCAAAATAATAGCAGAATGGCACCCTTAAAAGGTGTCATTTTTTATTCCAATTTATTGATTCCTTAATTCCTATGATTCCACTTCAGAAATGAGGTCGTTCAATAGCTTTGATAAATGAAAGAGCTTGTTGAGTCAGATATTTATGATGATTGTTTAAACATGTATAAAAATATAAAAAATAGGTAACCGGCATTTATTTTTTAATTCTATTGTTTTTTCTTTGCATAAATGTTTGCCTCTCATTCTAATCTATCATTTTAATTAAAGCTAAACCAATTATATGCCGGGGCAAGTCCTATTGTTACGCATTTTCTTATTTTTTCTATTCCTTATTCCGGTAACTGTAAATGGGCAATGGGTGCTTAATGGAAAAGTAATAGACGAACAATACGGAGATCCGTTACCCGGCGCAAGTGTTTCATTCCTGAAAACTAAAGGGACTGGAATTCTTACAGATGTAAATGGTTATTTTAAATTGGTGATACCAAAAAATCTTAAGGATTCTCTAGAGGTAAACTTTGTAGGTTACAAAAAGGCGATCGTGGGTTTTGATGAAAGTCAAACCGATACTTTAGTGGTTAAGTTAGTTTCTTCAACAGTATTGTTGAACGATTATATAGTTACGTTCAAACGAGAAGATCCTGCCTACGACATTATTCGGGAAGCCTTGAAAAGAAGGAAAATCAATAATCCATTCAATTTAAAGGCCTATGAATACGAAAGCTACAGCCGCGTTGAAAGCTACTTGAGCAGTGCGGATAGTTCATCAATTAATGGTATGCGCATTTTTAAACAGATGCGAACCAAAGCCAAGGAATTGAATATTGTGAAAGACAGTCTCGGTAATTCAATGATACCTATTGTTGCTGCCGAAACCTATAGTAACTACTATAATTCGAACAATCCGCAAGCGGAAAGGGAAGATGTGGTTAATAAAAATGTGAAAGGAATTGGTATTGATGACGTGGATGCCGCCGGTGATTTATTGACGGGAAAACTTAATAACTATAATTTCTTCAATAATTACATCCGAATCTTATCAAAGGACTTTTCTTCTCCTTTAGGAGATGGTTGTATTTTAAACTATAAGTATAAGTTAAAAGCCGATAGTGATTTAGTTGATGGCGTATGGTGCACGCGAATTGATATAAAACCTCATAATCCGGCAGCGCTGGCATTTACCGGTACTATTTGGTTAAGTATTAATGATTATGCTCCGGTTAAGCTTAGTTTACAAACGAATAACAAAACCACCATCAATTTTATTGAAAACCTTAGTATTGAACAGCATTTAGCAAAAGGTGAAAGTGCATGCTTTCCGGTTAGTACTTTATCGAAGGCGGAGGTAGTTGATCCTCAAAATCTTTTACCTCGTATCTACGTTAGCTATCTAACCCTAAACTCAAATATAGTAGCCAATAAACTCTACGAACCAAATTTCTATTATCAACTTGCAGATACCACAATTTCAGAATTTGATTTAAAGCGCAGGGAGCTAGTTGCCAGGTTAAACAGTTCTTCAACGGTTCCTCCTGCTATTTTTTCTCAGATAGAAGCGATGCGAAATCTAGGAGCAGTAAAGCAAAATGTGAAATTAGCAAACGTTATAGGTACGTTGTATTATCCGGTTGGACAAGTTGATATTGGTCCGATTACTCGATTTGGGTTATGGAATGATGTGGAAGGCTTTAGACCAGGAGTAGCTTTGCGAAGCAATCAATACTTTCATGCAAATTGGCAATTAGCAGGATCAATTGCGTACGGTTTTACTGATAAACAATTTAAATACTCGTCAGAGGTAGCATATCGATATAGAAATAAGCGTAACAGTATTTGGGGGGCAAGCATTCAGAAAGATATTTTGCCGCTGAGTATAGTAGGGGAGAACAACAGTGAATGGGTAAATGCTAATGCCTTTATGCGTGAGTTGTTTATCACAAGTACACGCTGGGCGGCTATTGCAGAGCGTTTGCCATTCTATCAAAATCAGAACAAAGTATGGTTTGAAACTGATTTGACTGCTGAAATCAGGCAGAAACTTTCTTTCCATAATTCCAGTTTGAAGGATGTCCAATTAAGTCCAATGCGGTTTAATGATTTAACTTATTCTGAAATCCTTCTGGAAATATCTTTTATGAAAACCCAGAAAAAAATAAGGATGAAGAATAACCGTCAGATTAATATGGGCGGAATGCAGTTTCCTCGTTTTACGGTTTGGTTGGCAAAGGGGGTGAAAGGTTTGTTGGGTGGACAGTATAATTACCAGAAGGTTTATGCTAATATTTCGCAAAAAAATATAAATGTTTTGGGCTTAGGCCATTCCTTTTTCCAGATAAATGGAGGATATATTTTCTCCAAAGTGCCATTTCCATTACTACGAACTCATCAAGGTAATGAATCGATCATGATTTTTGACAGAGGATTCAACCAAATGAAATATGCCGAGTTTGTAAGTGATCAATACGTAGCTTTTAACTGGAATCATTCATTCGATTCTCCATTATGTGACCGAGTGCCTGTGTTTGCTCAATTAAGCCGTTATTTAAGATGCAGAACGAGCATATATGCAGGGTTGGTCTTTGGTAGTTTACGTAATGAAAATAAAGTGTTACTAAATCAGTGGCAGATGGAGCGCCCTTTAGGTTTAAAATCATTAACATTTAATAAGCCTTATATTGAAGTAGGGGCAAGCTTGGATAATATTTTCAGATTTTTATCGGTAGGGTATTTTAAACGATTAACTTATACTTATTCTGGAGAATCTAAAGGTGGAATTAAACTAGCTGCAAAAGTTAGTTTATAGAAAAATGGTTTAGTTATTGTATGTTTTTTAACTGTTAGTTATAAATAAGTACAATGCTGCATCACCTACATCTACCCAATATTTTATTTTTAGATATTGAAACGGTTTCACAACAGTCAGATTTTGATTCGTTAAGTGAAGAGTTTAAGCTCCTGTGGGATGCTAAATCGGGATACTTTAGAAAAGAGGATCAATCAGCTTCAGAAGTGTATCAACGAGCTGCCATTTATGCCGAGTTTGGTAAAATTGTTTGTATATCTATTGGTAGAATTATTATTGATGGAGATGACAAACGTTTTAGAGTGAAATCCTTTTATGGTGATGATGAAAAGGCTTTACTGAATGATTTTGCAGATTTGCTTCACAAACAAAAAAGTACTGCCATTTTATGTGCACATAACGGGAAGGAATTCGACTTTCCTTATTTGTCAAGAAGAATGCTGATCAATGGGGTTCTTCTCCCTCATTTATTAGATAATGCAGGGAAAAGGCCTTGGGAAATCAATCTCCTCGATACGATGGAGCTATGGAAATTCGGAGATTATAAAAGTTATACTTCCCTTCGGTTATTAGCTGCAGTTTTCGGAATTCCAACTCCAAAAGATGATATTGATGGAAGCATGGTGGGAGAGGTTTACTGGAACAGCCACGATTTGGAACGAATTCGTACTTATTGCGAAAAAGACGTGCTTACCATCGCTCAGCTCTTGTTAAAGTTTAAAGGAAGCAATTTAATTTCTGCTGATAAAGTTGAAATTGTATAGCCTCTGTCGCATTTATTTCCCTCTAAATTTCTATCGTTCCAATCATTCTTAATTGCTATTTTGCGGGCATGTCAAAGGCAATTCTTGAAGTAAAAAATCTTAATACACATTTTAAAACAGAAAACGGTTGGGTAATAGCGGTTAAAAATGTCAACTTTTCCCTAGATGAAGGAGAAGTAGTAGGCATTGTAGGAGAATCGGGTTCGGGTAAATCAGTTACATCATTATCAATCATGCAATTGATTGCCAAGAGCAACGGCCGAAATGAAGGGGAGATTTTATTTACCGAAGAAGGGAATACAACTAATTTGCTAACCCTTTCTGAAGAAGAAATTAGGGCTTTCCGTGGAAATAAAATTGCGATGATTTTTCAAGAACCAATGACGTCGCTTAATCCCGTTTACACATTAGGGGATCAGGTTTCTGAAGCCATTCGATTGCATCAAAAGGTAGATAAAGCTACAGCCCGCCAAAAAACCATTGATTTGTTTAATGAGGTGCAGCTGCCAAGAGCCGAACAATTGTATGATTCTTATCCACATCAGGTTTCTGGAGGTCAAAAACAGCGTGTAATGATTGCCATGGCACTTTCATGTAATCCAAAACTGTTAATAGCTGATGAACCTACAACTGCCCTAGATGTTACTGTACAAAAAACAATTATTGAACTTCTGAAAAAACTGAAACAAGATCGTGGGATGAGCATGATTTTCATTTCTCACGATTTGGGTTTGGTTTCTGAGATATCAGACAAGGTTGTGGTAATGTACAAAGGTCAGGTGGTTGAACAAGGTTTAGCCGACAGGATTTTTCTCCAGCCGCAACACCCATATACAAAAGGGTTGCTGGCATGCCGTCCGGCAGCGAATCTTCGACTTAAAAGATTGCCTACTGTTTCAGATTTTATGGAAGTCACAGAAGACGGAACTATCCTTGAAACAGCCATCAACTTGAATAATTTAGATGACCAATTTGGATTCAAATCCGGCGAAAGGGAAGAGAGAAGAAAAAAATTGTATGCACAGGAACCACTGCTGAAACTATCGGGTGTGCAAACATGGTTTCCAATTAAAAAAGGCCTATTCGGTAAGGCAAATGACTATGTTAAAGCAGTGGATGATATTACGTTTGATGTTTATCCAGGTGAAACCTTAGGCTTGGTAGGTGAATCCGGTTGTGGTAAAACAACTTTGGGGCGAAGTATTTTGCGTTTAGTTGAACCCACCGGAGGGAGTATTTTGTTTGAGGGGAAGGAGTTGCGTAGTTTGTCTAATGAACAAATGCGCGAACTTCGCAAAGACGTACAAATTATTTTTCAAGATCCGTATTCTTCGTTAAATCCTCGCTTGACTGTTGGAAGTTCAATTATGGAGCCGATGCAGGTTCATAAGGTGTTAATGAATGACAAAGAACGGAAAGAGCGTGTATTAGAATTGCTTAGAAGGGTGAATTTAAAGGAGGAGCATTTCAATCGTTATCCGCATGAATTTTCTGGAGGGCAAAGACAGCGTATCTGCATTGCCCGTGCTTTGGCTCTGAATCCAAAGTTTATTATTTGTGATGAATCAGTTTCAGCTTTGGACGTATCTGTTCAGGCTCAGGTACTTAATTTGTTAATTGAACTTCGTGAAGAGTTTAATCTTACTTATATCTTCATTTCGCATGACCTTTCTGTCGTAAAATTCATTTCTGATCGTATGGTGGTAATGAAAAAAGGAAAGATTGAGGAAATGGGTGATCCTGAGAAGATTTACAATAATCCGCAACAGGAGTATACTAAAAGATTAATTGATGCAATTCCCAAAGGTAAACTGCTAAAAGTTTAATAAAGGTATCAAGGATGGATATATTACTCATTGCACTTGGGTTGGTTTGCATAATTGGCGGTTTCTTAGGGAGTTTTTTGCCTGTGTTGCCAGGCCCGCCGCTTAGTTGGCTGGGTTTGTTATTTCTTCATTTTACAGATAGGGTAGAGTACAGTGATAAGTTTTTAATATTTACCGCTGTAATTGTTTTGGTAGTAAGTATTCTTGATTACTACATTCCGGTATGGGGAACCAAACGGTCGGGTGGAACTCCTTATGGTCAACGTGGTGCTGCTGTTGGACTACTAGTAGGTGTTTTCCTTGGTCCGTTGGGTATAATTTTAGGCCCGTTTGTGGGAGCGATTTTGGGTGAACTGATCCACGATACCAGTGATTGGCAAAAGGCACTCAAATCTGGACTAGGTTCTTTTGCCGGATTTATTGCTGGAACAGCAATGAAAATGATCGTAAGCATAATTTTCGCCTTTTATTTTATAAAGGATTGGTTTGCCGCAAGTTTTTAGCGGCTCTACTTTACTTCCAACCTCTAAATCCTACTTCTAATTTTCCTATCTTCGTTGCATGGCGAAAAAAACAATGAAAGGATTGCGCCAGATTTTTACCCAATTGGTGGTAAATATATTATCGCAGCATCCTAACCAAGCGCTTAATTATAAGCAAATAAGCGCCAAACTAAATATTAATGATGAAGAGTCGAGGAAAGTAATTCTCGAAGTCTTACGCGCAGAGGCTAAACAGGGAACATTGAGTGAGCCAACTCCCGGTAAATTTCAGATAAAAGCGTTAAAAACATTTGTAGTCGGTCGTGTTGATATGGCTGCATCTGGTTCAGCTTATGTTATAACTCCTGAGTTGGATCAGGATGTTTACATAGCTCCTCGGAAACTACGCAATGCTTTAAACGGAGATACGGTTAAAATTTTCGTTTACGCAAAAAATAATGGTCGCCAGCCAGAAGGTGAAGTAGTGGAGATTTTGGAACGGACTAAATGGGAATACTCTGGATTAGTTACACTTGAGGGTAAATTTGGTTTCTTAGTTCCGGATGACCGAAAAATGCTGCATGATATTTTCATTCCGCAGCAAGGGTTGAAAAATGTTAAAGATGGAGATAAGGCCATTGCACGCATTACCGACTGGCCTCAGGGTGCCAAAAATCCTATCGGTGAAATTATCCATGTGTTAGGTAGGCCAGGGGAGAATAATACCGAAATGAACGCCATTTTGGCTGATTTCGGATTCCCTATTATGTTTCCTGAAAATGTTGAAACTGAGGCCAATCAGCTTTCGGATGTAATTACATCTGAAGAAATTTCAAAACGTCGTGATTTCAGAGCTGTAACTACATTTACTATCGACCCGGCTGATGCAAAAGACTTTGATGATGCAATTTCTTTCAAAAAACTGGAGAACGGAAATTATGAAATTGGGGTTCACATTGCGGATGTATCTCATTATGTTCAACCTGATACCTTATTGGATAGGGAAGCTCAAGAAAGGGGAACCTCTGTTTATTTGGTTGATCGTGTAATCCCGATGTTGCCTGAGCGTTTGTCAAACGGAGTTTGTTCGCTTAGACCCAATGAAGAGAAACTGACTTTTTCAGCCGTTTTTGAAATGGATGGGAAAGCAAATATTATCAATGAATGGTTCGGTCGCACGGTTATTAACTCTGACAGACGCTTTACCTATGAAGAAGCGCAGGAAATTTTGGAGGGTAAAGATGGACAATTTGCAGATGAGCTGCTAACATTGAACAAACTGGCTTACATTCTTCGGGATCACCGTTTTGCTTTAGGAGCCATCAATTTTGAAACAACTGAAGTTAAGTTCAAGCTTGATGCAAAAGGTAAACCTATTGGTGTTTATGTGAAAGAGCGTAAGGATGCACATAAATTGATCGAAGATTTTATGTTATTGGCCAACCGTCGGGTTGCTGAATATGTTGCTAAGCTAGGTCCTAAAAAACGTACTTATACATTTGTTTATCGTGTTCACGATGCGCCTGATGAAACAATGTTGTTGAAATTCTCAGAATTTGCTTCTCGCTTTGGTTATAAAATTAGCACAAAGAGCCATAAGGAAATTTCAAAATCATTGAATTTTCTGATGGATGACGTAGTGGGGAAAAAAGAACAGAATGTATTAACACAACTGGCAATACGTTCAATGGCCAAGGCAATTTATACTACAAAAAAGAGCAGCCATTACGGGTTAGCTTTTGATTATTATACACATTTTACCTCTCCAATCCGCCGTTATCCTGATGTTCTTTCGCATCGATTGCTTGCCCAGTATTTGGTTAATGGTAAATCGGCAAATGAAGCTCAGTATGAGAAAATGTGCGAACATTCTTCGCAAATGGAGAAAAAAGCCGCAGAGGCAGAACGTGCTTCGGTTAAGTATAAGCAAGCCGAATATTTGAAAGATAATATTGGAGAAGAGTTTGAAGGTGTGGTTTCAGGAGTAACTGAATGGGGTATGTATGTGGAAATTATTGATAACAAGTGTGAGGGAATGATTCGACTGCGAGATATGAATGATGATTTTTATGTATTGGATGAAGCCAATTACTGCATCATTGGCCAACGTAAGAAGAAAAAATATCAACTGGGAGATACCGTAAAGATTAAAGTAAAAGCAGTAAATCTTATTAAGCGCCAAATTGATTTTGTGATGGTGTTAAATCACCAGTAACCATTCCTCTCTCAAACCTATTAAATAATAATGTATTCAATTAAGCAATTACAAGATATAATAAGTAAAGAAGTAGATCAAATATCATTGCCGGCGTTTCCAGCTGAGTTGTATGAACCCATTCGATATCTAATGCAATTGGGCGGAAAACGTATGCGTCCGGTATTGACACTTATGGGATGCAATTTGTTTACCGATGAAATTCAACCCTCCATAATTCCGGCTTTAGGTCTGGAGGTGTTTCATAATTTTACATTGATGCACGACGATATTATGGATAATGCCCCAATTCGTAGGGGGCAAGCTACCGTTCATGAAAAATGGAATCCTAATGTTGCAATTCTTTCCGGAGATGTGATGTTGGTAAAGGCGTATGAGTTAATGATGCAGGTTTCTGATATGCATCTTCGCCAAGTTTTGAATCTGTTTAATAAAACGGCGGCTGAAGTTTGTGAAGGTCAGCAAATCGATATGAATTTTGAACAGTATGATACTGTTAATGTTGATCAATACATCAATATGATAGCATTAAAGACTGCTGTTTTGTTAGGTGCATGTTTAAAAACGGGGGCATTGCTGGGAGGAGCATCAGAAGCTGATGCAGAACATTTGTATCAGTTTGGTAAAAAGTTGGGTGTTGCATTTCAGCTTCAAGATGATATTTTGGATGTATATGGCGAGCCGGAGAAATTTGGTAAACAGATAGGTGGAGATATCATTGCTAACAAAAAAACATATTTGTTGATTAAGGCCTTGGAAATGGCTCAAGGAACGGCAAAATCATCACTCAATCACTGGTTAAATACACAGGTTTTTATTGCTGAGCAAAAAGTAAATGCCATCAAATTAATTTATGACGAACTAAATTTACGAGAGCTTGCAGAAGAAAAGATGCAAGCATTTGTAGAGGATGCTCTTTTACATTTAAATGAAATAAAGGCCGACCAAACCCGTAAACAATTACTTATCGATTTTGCTAATCAACTCTTGGTTCGCGAACATTGATTATTCACCCTAGCTGTAAAGTTTAAGCAATCAATTTTTATCAAGTGGATTTTTGTCAATTTATTTCTACAATCAAAATCTACTTTTTTAGTAAGTTATTTTATGAATGTTAGCAGAATTCAAGCAACTGTAATCGGTGATTCGGATGCAGAACCGGAAGCATTAACAGCCGCCGAAACTGTTGGGGCCATTTTAGCTAAAATGGGAGTTACTGTTGTTACCGGTGGAAGAGGAGGGGTCATGGAAGCTGCTAGCAAAGGAGCTGCAGAAGCCGGAGGGTTGACTGTTGGGATTTTACCTTTTGAGGAAAGCACTAAGGCCAATTCGTGGTGTAAAGTTGTAATTCCAACAGGCCTGGGACATGCCCGTAACTATGTAAATATTCTTAGCGGGGATTTTATTATAGTGATTGGGGGAGGGGCAGCTACTCTTTCTGAAATCTGTTTCGCCTGGATTCAAAATAAACCAATCTTTGCATTGAAAGCTTATGGAGGGTATGCACAAGAGTTTGCTGGAAAGCAATTGGATACATTACGTCCGGATGTAATTATCTCTTGCGAGAATATTAAAGAACTGGAAAAAAAGGTTGGCGACTGGCTTCACCTGGATGATATTTTAAATTAATATTGAATTATTAATAGAAGGAATAGAAGGAAAGGATGGCAATTGTCATCCTTTCTGTAATTAATGGGAGTGAATATTACTTGAGATTTCTCTTGATGAATTGATGAATTTTGATTACATTAAATCTCTTTTCTAAAATTTTTCGATCAGGATTCCAAGGTGTTAGGTGGGGAGTGGGAAGGAAATGGAGAAAAAGATTTGGAGGTAATGAAAAGAGTTGTACTTTTGCACTCCCGAAACGACGGGGATGCTGATGAGGAAGTCAACAGCGGAAGAAATTGAAAAACTGGCCTGAAAAGGAATCGAAAGCGAAAAAGCGAGAAAAAAAATTAAAAAAAAGTTCTTGCAGAAGTCAAAAAGATGCTTACCTTTGCAGCCCCGCTGAGACGGAAGGTCGGCAGCGAAAAAGAAGAAAGAAAAAACGACGAAGGATACAGGGAAGTCGCAAGACGAATCGGTTCGACTCCGGTACTATCCGCCACAGGTTAACAACGGTTAACCGAACGTTCTTTGAAGAGATGAGAATAGCGCAGCAACTTGTAGCAATACAAGAAGCTAGCATACAATAACTGTCAATCCAAGAGACAATGGTTCTTCGGAACCACCTGTATCGCAAGATACAAGGAACAAACTTAAAGTATACAACGGAGAGTTTGATCCTGGCTCAGGATGAACGCTAGCGGCAGGCCTAATACATGCAAGTCGAACGAGATTGAGGAGCTTGCTCTTCATGAAAGTGGCGCACGGGTGCGTAACACGTATGCAACCTACCTCTAATTGGGGGATAGCCTTCCGAAAGGGAGATTAATACCGCATAAAACAGCAGAATGGCATCATTTAACTGTTAAAACTAAGGTGATTAGAGATGGGCATGCGTTGCATTAGCTAGTTGGTAAGGTAACGGCTTACCAAGGCTACGATGCATAGGGGATCTGAGAGGATGGTCCCCCACACTGGTACTGAGACACGGACCAGACTCCTACGGGAGGCAGCAGTAAGGAATATTGGTCAATGGACGCAAGTCTGAACCAGCCATGCCGCGTGCAGGATGACGGCCCTACGGGTTGTAAACTGCTTTTGTCGGGGAATAAACCTCATTACGTGTAATGAGTTGAAGGTACCCGAAGAATAAGGATCGGCTAACTCCGTGCCAGCAGCCGCGGTAATACGGAGGATCCAAGCGTTATCCGGATTTATTGGGTTTAAAGGGTGCGTAGGCGGCGAATTAAGTCAGAGGTGAAAGCCTGCAGCTCAACTGTAGAACTGCCTTTGATACTGGTTCGCTTGAGTACAGATGAAGTGGGCGGAATGTGACAAGTAGCGGTGAAATGCATAGATATGTCACAGAACACCGATTGCGAAGGCAGCTCACTAAAGTGTAACTGACGCTGAGGCACGAAAGCGTGGGGATCAAACAGGATTAGATACCCTGGTAGTCCACGCCCTAAACGATGATTACTCGCTGTCGGCGATATACAGTCGGCGGCTAAGCGAAAGCGTTAAGTAATCCACCTGGGGAGTACGGTCGCAAGATTGAAACTCAAAGGAATTGACGGGGGCCCGCACAAGCGGAGGAGCATGTGGTTTAATTCGATGATACGCGAGGAACCTTACCCGGGCTTGAAAGTTAGTGAATAATCTAGAAATAGATTAGTGAGCAATCACACGAAACTAGGTGCTGCATGGCTGTCGTCAGCTCGTGCCGTGAGGTGTTGGGTTAAGTCCCGCAACGAGCGCAACCCCTATGTTTAGTTGCCAGCATTAAGATGGGGACTCTAAACAGACTGCCTACGCAAGTAGAGAGGAAGGAGGGGACGACGTCAAGTCATCATGGCCCTTACGTCCGGGGCTACACACGTGCTACAATGGATGGTACAGAGGGCTGCGACATAGCAATATGAAGCCAATCTCAAAAAGCCATTCACAGTTCGGATTGAGGTCTGCAACTCGACCTCATGAAGTTGGATTCGCTAGTAATCGCGTATCAGCAATGACGCGGTGAATACGTTCCCGGGCCTTGTACACACCGCCCGTCAAGCCATGAAAGCTGGGGGTGCCTAAAGACTGTAGCCGCAAGGAGCGGTTTAGGGCAAAACTGGTAATTAGGGCTAAGTCGTAACAAGGTAGCCGTACCGGAAGGTGCGGCTGGAATACCTCCTTTCTAGAGAAGGATAGCAGTTATCACTAGCTGCTGCGCTATACAATCTCATTTCAAGACTTCACCAAGAGAAAACCCAAGTACCGGTAGGAAGGGTAGATGAATGAACAAGCCTACTGCCTACAGGAACAATCCAAAGTCCCGTAGCTCAGTTTGGTTAGAGCACTACACTGATAATGTAGGGGTCAGCAGTTCAAGTCTGCTCGGGACTACTTAAAAAAGCTTGGGGAATTAGCTCAGCTGGCTAGAGCACCTGCCTTGCACGCAGGGGGTCAACGGTTCGAATCCGTTATTCTCCACCAATGAACCAAAGGGTTCACGAAGTTCTTTGACATATTGAAAGAAGTTACCTGAAAAGGTAAACGAGCAACAGATAGATTAATTTCTATAATGTAAGCATTAAGACGCAAGTCTTAGTAATAAAAGAAAGTTACTAAGGGCGCACGGGGGATGCCTTGGCTCTCAGAGGCGATGAAGGACGTGATAAGCTGCGATAAGCATCGGGGATTGGCAAATACGAATTGATCCGATGATTTCCGAATGGGGAAACCTAATCAGTTGAAGACTGATTGTAAAATACGCTAACCTGCCGAACTGAAACATCTAAGTAAGCAGAGGAAGAGAAAACAATAGTGATTTCGTAAGTAGTGGCGAGCGAACGCGAAAGAGCCCAAACCTATATTGTTACGGCAATATGGGGGTTGTAGGACAGTGCCGTGGACTTAACAAAAGAACAAGAATGCTTTGGGAAGAGCAGCCATAGAACGTGACAGCCGTGTATTGGTAAGATTGTTATACCTAACTGTATCCTGAGTACCGCGAGGTCGGAGACGCCTTGTGGGAATCTGCCAGCACCATCTGGTAAGGCTAAATACTACTGAGAGACCGATAGTGAACAAGTACTGTGAAGGAAAGGTGAAAAGAACCCCGAACAGGGGAGTGCAATAGAACCTGAAACCGTGCGCTTACAAGCGGTCGGAGCAGCGTAAGCTGTGACGGCGTGCCTTTTGCATAATGAGCCTACGAGTTACTTCTCACTGGCAAGGTTAAGGATTTCAGATCCGGAGCCGAAGCGAAAGCGAGTCTGAATAGGGCGCATAGTCAGTGGGAGTAGACGCGAAACCTTGTGATCTACCCTTGAGCAGGATGAAGTTGCAGTAACATGTAATGGAGGTCCGAACCGGTTTACGTTGAAAAGTATTCGGATGACTTGAGGGTAGGGGTGAAAGGCTAATCAAACTGGGAAATAGCTCGTACTCTCCGAAATGTTTTTAGGAACAGCCTGGCGGTTGAGTGTGCTAGAGGTAGAGCTACTAATTGGATGCGGGGGAGTCAAATCCTACCAAATCCAGATAAACTCCGAATGCTAGACACATATACGCTGGAGTGAGGCTTTGGGTGCTAAGGTCCAAGGCCGAGAGGGAAAGAACCCAGACCATCAGCTAAGGTCCCCAAATATATACTAAGTTGAACTAACGGGGTCCGATTGCATAGACAGCTAGGATGTTGGCTTGGAAGCAGCCATTCATTTAAAGAGTGCGTAACAGCTCACTAGTCGAGCGATCGGGCATGGATAATAATCGGGCATCAAGTATATTACCGAAGCTATGGATAATACTCTGTATTATGGTAGGAGAGCATTCTAACAGCGGTGAAGGTATTTCGTCAGAAATGCTGGAGCGGTTAGAAAAGCAAATGTAGGCATAAGTAACGATAATGCAGGCGAGAAACCTGCACACCGAAAGACTAAGGTTTCCTGATCAACGCTAATCGGATCAGGGTTAGTCGGGGCCTAAGGTGTAGCCGAAGGGCGAAGCCGATGGACAATGGGTTAATATTCCCATACTATCTATAATTGTGACGGGGAGACGCAGTGGTGAAAGATCCGCGAACTGACGGAATAGTTCGTTAAAGGCCGTACCTATATCATTCATAGGCAAATCCGTGAGTGATGGAGAAAGCTGAAAGTACCGCAAACCTACGGGGGCGCGGATAGTGATCCTAAAGGCTGCCGAGAAAATCCTCTAAACTTCAGGTTATAGATACCCGTACCGCAAACCGACACAGGTAGTCGAGGAGAGAATCCTAAGGTGCTCGAGTGAATCATGGCTAAGGAACTCGGCAAAATGGCCCTGTAACTTCGGGAGAAGGGGCGCCCCTTAACGGGGGCCGCAGTGAAAAGGTCCAGGCGACTGTTTAACAAAAACACATGGCTTTGCAAAATCGAAAGATGAGGTATAAGGCCTGACACCTGCCCGGTGCTGGAAGGTTAAGAGGGGATGTTAGTCCGAAAGGGCGAAGCATTGAATCGAAGCCCCAGTAAACGGCGGCCGTAACTATAACGGTCCTAAGGTAGCGAAATTCCTTGTCGGGTAAGTTCCGACCTGCACGAATGGTGTAACGATCTGGACGCTGTCTCAGCCATGAGCTCGGTGAAATTGTGGTATCGGTGAAGACGCCGGTTACCCGCAACGGGACGGAAAGACCCCATGCACCTTCACTACAACTTCACATTGACATTGGGTACAGGATGTGTAGGATAGGTGGGAGACTATGAAGCGGGTTCGCTAGGATTCGTGGAGTCAACGTTGAAATACCACCCTTTCTGTATTCGGTGTCTAACCCCGCGGACGTGGGGGACATTGTGTGGTGGGTAGTTTGACTGGGGTGGTCGCCTCCAAAAGAGTAACGGAGGCTTTCAAAGGTATGCTCAGTACGCTTGGTAACCGTACGTGGAGTGCAATAGCAAAAGCATGCTTGACTGTGAGGCCGACAAGCCGATCAGGTACGAAAGTAGGATATAGTGATCCGGTGGTTCTGCATGGAAGGGCCATCGCTCAAAGGATAAAAGGTACGCTGGGGATAACAGGCTGATCTCCCCCAAGAGCTCATATCGACGGGGAGGTTTGGCACCTCGATGTCGGCTCGTCACATCCTGGGGCTGGAGAAGGTCCCAAGGGTTCGGCTGTTCGCCGATTAAAGTGGCACGCGAGCTGGGTTCAGAACGTCGCGAGACAGTTCGGTCCCTATCTGTTGTGGGCGTAGGATATTTGAGTGGACCTGACCTTAGTACGAGAGGACCGGGTTGGACGAACCGCTAGTGAATCAGTTATGGCGCCAGCTGTACTGCTGAGTAGCTACGTTCGGTCGAGATAAGCGCTGAAAGCATCTAAGTGCGAAACTCACCACAAGATGAGATATCCATACAGGATCGTGGAAGATGACCACGTTGATAGGCTACAGATGTAAAGGTGGTAACATCACAGTCGAGTAGTACTAATTCTCCGAAACTTTCTGAAAAGAAAGCCTCGTTTACCAAAAAACAGCAGTAACTTCTTTCAACAATATGTCGAAACAGAACTGAAAAGATATTCAGGTGCCTATATCGGCGGTGTCCACCTCTTCCCATTCCGAACAGAGCAGTTAAGCCCGTCAGAGCCGATGGTACTGCCGTAACAGGTGGGAGAGTAGGTCGGTGCCGATTTTTATACGAGCCTCTTGGGAATCCCCAAGGGGCTTTGTTTGTTTACAGCCGTTTCTGGCTGCCCATTATACCTTCAGCTATTTGTTTTATCTGTTTCAGTTTTTCGGCTTATTTAGTGGTCATGGGTTAGTCCGGTTAAGAGTTCTTTTAATAAATCGATTGTACTTTCTTCGTCGGTCACATTGCGGTAATTAGCCTGGTTAATGTGGCAATCATGCGGAGTTAAACGATTGTTGATTAATATGCTTACAATTCGCTCCTTTAATGGCTCTGATTTTTCCAGGATGGGTTTCAATTGCCTTCCCATTAAACGAGCAGATATAACCAGCGTGTTTTCAAGTTCAAGAAGGTCATAATGTTTTTCGCTGTATAACTCATCGCCAGCTATGCTGTCGTATTTCAATAAGATATCACCTATATCAACTAAATCCTTGCGCCGCATTTCGGGACGATCGTCATAAGCTATGAGCTTTAACACCACTATACCCGGCAGAGTACATACTTTAAATGGCAGCCCTTCAATTTCCATTAACTGGGTGGCTTCGGTAAAAACCTCCGTAAACCCTGTAATGTTAGTGGTTAATGCCAGGCTGTTAGGTAATTTTAGTCCTTCAATCTCCAAACCACCAAAAGGAAGCAGGTCAACCTCTATACCTTCCTCAAAAATCAGCACGTATTGATTTTCGCGCGAAGGGACAAAACGCCCGGTATTAACCAGGTATTCTTTCAGTTGCTTGTACTCTTCTTCTGCACTCACTAATACGGCCAAATCCAGATCGCGGGTTGTACGGTTAGCCGTCATTTTATGGACTCCTGAAATCCATACGTCCCGCGCAATGGCACCAATTAAATAAAAGTCAATTTTTAGCTCTGAAAGGGATTTTTCGAGCAAGACAAAGACCTCTTTCATGTTTTCCTGACGGATTTTATTTAAATCTATTTTGTAGGTACTGCTCATCAATTTTTTGTGCTACTTCAAAGTTTCGTGGATCGCCGTGGTTTACTAAATCAGCATATACTAAAAGATCGGGTACATGAGGCTGATGATCATCTTTATTTGTTTGCCAAAATTTCTGGTAAAGCTGAACATTTCCATTTTTGTCGGGCAATAGTTTCAGCTGTTTCATTACTTCTATTTTAGGCTCATCTGTATAAAGTGTAAGTATTGCAGGCCTCAAGTAATTAGTCAATAAATCAGCCGCGGGCTCAGCCCCCCATTGGGTTGCCGGTGCGTTAATTGGTGTGTTTTTCCAGGTATAAAAATCATCGGGTTTAGCAAAACGAAAATTACCCAAATGCAAATCGGGCTTTAGTTTTGCATCATATTCGTGCATCCATCGGTTAAAGAGTTCCTTTTGGTTTTCGAATAAGTATTGTTTATCAGCAATTGGTTTGATAAAACGCAATTCTTTTAAACCGTTGATGACATTATGGACGGTATCTAAGGCCACACCGGCTTCATCGGCAATAATCCTATACGGTGCGTTAAGAAGCTCAGGGTTTAGCAATAAGGCAAACACCACCTTTAATCCTGTTTTGGTAAAAACTCTGGTTTTAAGTTCTTGCTTTGGGGCCTCTTTTTTATGGCCATCAATAAAGATGTAGAACGGTGGCTGATTTAGGTAAACATTGCCTGACGTCTCTATATAATTGATTCCAACCGTACGTAATTCTTCCCGTATTTTAGGATAAATATAGCCGGCTACCAGCAATAAATTCTCACATTGCTCCTTTTGATTTAGCAATTTTGGAAGATGTTGATTCCTAACTTCTGTTTTATATTCTACAGGAAATGTAAGTTTTTGCCCCTGCATAGTGAGTTCTACCTGTCCATCTAACCATTGGTTAGTGGGTTCAAGTACTTTCCAAACCGTGTTTTTGGGCAATATTGTAGCCAGTTGAGCTAACACTTCATTGATTAATCCTTGCTTCATTGTTCGTTTTTTGTCCATGTTCGATAAACGCGAACAATCGAATTTAGCGAACAAAAACAACATCTGCAACAGATCTTTTCCATTAAAGTATTTTCCGGGAGCATTAAGTTGATTAAAGTGCTGAACTAAGTGGTCGTCGGGGTTGTAAGGAAAAGCCCCAATGTAGAATAGGCTATTGCGAATGCACAGGCTACAAACATTAGCCTTACTACCGATGAACTGCAAGTAATTAACAACGAACTTTCAAAATTATAAGTGATGCTGCATAAGTAACATATATTTTTCCCCTATGGATACCATTACTTTTACTTGGAGAGTAACTCCCAATATACCTTCCAATAAGAAAATACTATTCCGTTTACCTCCATATAAACATGTCTGGAGAGGTCATAAACATATTATTTATAATCTTTTAATTAAAGCAAATCCAGCCTTTTAAACAAAGTCCTACGATTGATTGCAACCTATCTTTGTCTAATCTTCTAAGGCCTTTTTCAATGTTTTTGAAGGCTTCTTAGAATTAGTAATTTCATTAAAAAAGATTTCGCTGTCTTTTTCAGAGGCAATTATTTGTTCTTTTTCTTTGATTATTTCTTTTGCTTTTTCTTGTATGGTTAGAATAATGAAGTCTGTTAAATTTCTAAAACCACCTAAATATGCAGCTTTTTCAAAGAATTCTTTTTGTTCTTTGGGAAGACGTACATCAAATCTCGCATTTTCTTTAATCGCTGTACTCATAACTTTCTTTTTTTTACACATATGTACGTAAATAATGTACAAATTTTCAAATCGTACGTTAAATTTCTGTACATGGGTTTTAGTTTTGTGATCACCGGCTTATGAACAAAACATTCAACCGCTTTTATATTAAAAGAAGCAAAGCACAGAGTCTGTTAATAGCTTAATAGGAGTAGGAGAAGAAGAAATAACCAACATTATCCGAATACTTTCAAATTTTTCCTACAGTGCACCAGGGGGTTAGGGAGTGGTAGCGGAAAAAGGGGGAGCAAGGATTTGGAGGAACGGAAAAGAGTCGTACTTTTGCGCTCCGCAATCGGAAGGAGGGCGGCAGGACTTGAGGGACGAAAGGACAGGTGAGGAAGGAAACGGAGCGAGCGGAAGGCTACCTGGAAACGTAAAAAAAAGCGGCCAAAATTATTTTAAAATAAATTTGGCAGAAGAGAAAAAAAGTTTCACCTTTGCACTCCCCAAACGACGGGGACGCTGCTGAATCAGTCAACAGCGGAAGAAATTGAAAAACTGGCCTGAAAAGGAATCGAAAGCGAAAAAGCGAGAAAAAAAATTAAAAAAAAGTTCTTGCAGAAGTCAAAAAGATGCTTACCTTTGCAGCCCCGCTGAGACGGAAGGTCGGCAGCGAAAAAGAAGAAAGAAAAAACGACGAAGGATACAGGGAAGTCGCAAGACGAATCGGTTCGACTCCGGTACTATCCGCCACAGGTTAACAACGGTTAACCGAACGTTCTTTGAAGAGATGAGAATAGCGCAGCAACTTGTAGCAATACAAGAAGCTAGCATACAATAACTGTCAATCCAAGAGACAATGGTTCTTCGGAACCACCTGTATCGCAAGATACAAGGAACAAACTTAAAGTATACAACGGAGAGTTTGATCCTGGCTCAGGATGAACGCTAGCGGCAGGCCTAATACATGCAAGTCGAACGAGATTGAGGAGCTTGCTCTTCATGAAAGTGGCGCACGGGTGCGTAACACGTATGCAACCTACCTCTAATTGGGGGATAGCCTTCCGAAAGGGAGATTAATACCGCATAAAACAGCAGAATGGCATCATTTAACTGTTAAAACTAAGGTGATTAGAGATGGGCATGCGTTGCATTAGCTAGTTGGTAAGGTAACGGCTTACCAAGGCTACGATGCATAGGGGATCTGAGAGGATGGTCCCCCACACTGGTACTGAGACACGGACCAGACTCCTACGGGAGGCAGCAGTAAGGAATATTGGTCAATGGACGCAAGTCTGAACCAGCCATGCCGCGTGCAGGATGACGGCCCTACGGGTTGTAAACTGCTTTTGTCGGGGAATAAACCTCATTACGTGTAATGAGTTGAAGGTACCCGAAGAATAAGGATCGGCTAACTCCGTGCCAGCAGCCGCGGTAATACGGAGGATCCAAGCGTTATCCGGATTTATTGGGTTTAAAGGGTGCGTAGGCGGCGAATTAAGTCAGAGGTGAAAGCCTGCAGCTCAACTGTAGAACTGCCTTTGATACTGGTTCGCTTGAGTACAGATGAAGTGGGCGGAATGTGACAAGTAGCGGTGAAATGCATAGATATGTCACAGAACACCGATTGCGAAGGCAGCTCACTAAAGTGTAACTGACGCTGAGGCACGAAAGCGTGGGGATCAAACAGGATTAGATACCCTGGTAGTCCACGCCCTAAACGATGATTACTCGCTGTCGGCGATATACAGTCGGCGGCTAAGCGAAAGCGTTAAGTAATCCACCTGGGGAGTACGGTCGCAAGATTGAAACTCAAAGGAATTGACGGGGGCCCGCACAAGCGGAGGAGCATGTGGTTTAATTCGATGATACGCGAGGAACCTTACCCGGGCTTGAAAGTTAGTGAATAATCTAGAAATAGATTAGTGAGCAATCACACGAAACTAGGTGCTGCATGGCTGTCGTCAGCTCGTGCCGTGAGGTGTTGGGTTAAGTCCCGCAACGAGCGCAACCCCTATGTTTAGTTGCCAGCATTAAGATGGGGACTCTAAACAGACTGCCTACGCAAGTAGAGAGGAAGGAGGGGACGACGTCAAGTCATCATGGCCCTTACGTCCGGGGCTACACACGTGCTACAATGGATGGTACAGAGGGCTGCGACATAGCAATATGAAGCCAATCTCAAAAAGCCATTCACAGTTCGGATTGAGGTCTGCAACTCGACCTCATGAAGTTGGATTCGCTAGTAATCGCGTATCAGCAATGACGCGGTGAATACGTTCCCGGGCCTTGTACACACCGCCCGTCAAGCCATGAAAGCTGGGGGTGCCTAAAGACTGTAGCCGCAAGGAGCGGTTTAGGGCAAAACTGGTAATTAGGGCTAAGTCGTAACAAGGTAGCCGTACCGGAAGGTGCGGCTGGAATACCTCCTTTCTAGAGAAGGATAGCAGTTATCACTAGCTGCTGCGCTATACAATCTCATTTCAAGACTTCACCAAGAGAAAACCCAAGTACCGGTAGGAAGGGTAGATGAATGAACAAGCCTACTGCCTACAGGAACAATCCAAAGTCCCGTAGCTCAGTTTGGTTAGAGCACTACACTGATAATGTAGGGGTCAGCAGTTCAAGTCTGCTCGGGACTACTTAAAAAAGCTTGGGGAATTAGCTCAGCTGGCTAGAGCACCTGCCTTGCACGCAGGGGGTCAACGGTTCGAATCCGTTATTCTCCACCAATGAACCAAAGGGTTCACGAAGTTCTTTGACATATTGAAAGAAGTTACCTGAAAAGGTAAACGAGCAACAGATAGATTAATTTCTATAATGTAAGCATTAAGACGCAAGTCTTAGTAATAAAAGAAAGTTACTAAGGGCGCACGGGGGATGCCTTGGCTCTCAGAGGCGATGAAGGACGTGATAAGCTGCGATAAGCATCGGGGATTGGCAAATACGAATTGATCCGATGATTTCCGAATGGGGAAACCTAATCAGTTGAAGACTGATTGTAAAATACGCTAACCTGCCGAACTGAAACATCTAAGTAAGCAGAGGAAGAGAAAACAATAGTGATTTCGTAAGTAGTGGCGAGCGAACGCGAAAGAGCCCAAACCTATATTGTTACGGCAATATGGGGGTTGTAGGACAGTGCCGTGGACTTAACAAAAGAACAAGAATGCTTTGGGAAGAGCAGCCATAGAACGTGACAGCCGTGTATTGGTAAGATTGTTATACCTAACTGTATCCTGAGTACCGCGAGGTCGGAGACGCCTTGTGGGAATCTGCCAGCACCATCTGGTAAGGCTAAATACTACTGAGAGACCGATAGTGAACAAGTACTGTGAAGGAAAGGTGAAAAGAACCCCGAACAGGGGAGTGCAATAGAACCTGAAACCGTGCGCTTACAAGCGGTCGGAGCAGCGTAAGCTGTGACGGCGTGCCTTTTGCATAATGAGCCTACGAGTTACTTCTCACTGGCAAGGTTAAGGATTTCAGATCCGGAGCCGAAGCGAAAGCGAGTCTGAATAGGGCGCATAGTCAGTGGGAGTAGACGCGAAACCTTGTGATCTACCCTTGAGCAGGATGAAGTTGCAGTAACATGTAATGGAGGTCCGAACCGGTTTACGTTGAAAAGTATTCGGATGACTTGAGGGTAGGGGTGAAAGGCTAATCAAACTGGGAAATAGCTCGTACTCTCCGAAATGTTTTTAGGAACAGCCTGGCGGTTGAGTGTGCTAGAGGTAGAGCTACTAATTGGATGCGGGGGAGTCAAATCCTACCAAATCCAGATAAACTCCGAATGCTAGACACATATACGCTGGAGTGAGGCTTTGGGTGCTAAGGTCCAAGGCCGAGAGGGAAAGAACCCAGACCATCAGCTAAGGTCCCCAAATATATACTAAGTTGAACTAACGGGGTCCGATTGCATAGACAGCTAGGATGTTGGCTTGGAAGCAGCCATTCATTTAAAGAGTGCGTAACAGCTCACTAGTCGAGCGATCGGGCATGGATAATAATCGGGCATCAAGTATATTACCGAAGCTATGGATAATACTCTGTATTATGGTAGGAGAGCATTCTAACAGCGGTGAAGGTATTTCGTCAGAAATGCTGGAGCGGTTAGAAAAGCAAATGTAGGCATAAGTAACGATAATGCAGGCGAGAAACCTGCACACCGAAAGACTAAGGTTTCCTGATCAACGCTAATCGGATTAGGGTTAGTCGGGGCCTAAGGTGTAGCCGAAGGGCGAAGCCGATGGACAATGGGTTAATATTCCCATACTATCTATAATTGTGACGGGGAGACGCAGTGGTGAAAGATCCGCGAACTGACGGAATAGTTCGTTAAAGGCCGTACCTATATCATTCATAGGCAAATCCGTGAGTGATGGAGAAAGCTGAAAGTACCGCAAACCTACGGGGGCGCGGATAGTGATCCTAAAGGCTGCCGAGAAAATCCTCTAAACTTCAGGTTATAGATACCCGTACCGCAAACCGACACAGGTAGTCGAGGAGAGAATCCTAAGGTGCTCGAGTGAATCATGGCTAAGGAACTCGGCAAAATGGCCCTGTAACTTCGGGAGAAGGGGCGCCCCTTAACGGGGGCCGCAGTGAAAAGGTCCAGGCGACTGTTTAACAAAAACACATGGCTTTGCAAAATCGAAAGATGAGGTATAAGGCCTGACACCTGCCCGGTGCTGGAAGGTTAAGAGGGGATGTTAGTCCGAAAGGGCGAAGCATTGAATCGAAGCCCCAGTAAACGGCGGCCGTAACTATAACGGTCCTAAGGTAGCGAAATTCCTTGTCGGGTAAGTTCCGACCTGCACGAATGGTGTAACGATCTGGACGCTGTCTCAGCCATGAGCTCGGTGAAATTGTGGTATCGGTGAAGACGCCGGTTACCCGCAACGGGACGGAAAGACCCCATGCACCTTCACTACAACTTCACATTGACATTGGGTACAGGATGTGTAGGATAGGTGGGAGACTATGAAGCGGGTTCGCTAGGATTCGTGGAGTCAACGTTGAAATACCACCCTTTCTGTATTCGGTGTCTAACCCCGCGGACGTGGGGGACATTGTGTGGTGGGTAGTTTGACTGGGGTGGTCGCCTCCAAAAGAGTAACGGAGGCTTTCAAAGGTATGCTCAGTACGCTTGGTAACCGTACGTGGAGTGCAATAGCAAAAGCATGCTTGACTGTGAGGCCGACAAGCCGATCAGGTACGAAAGTAGGATATAGTGATCCGGTGGTTCTGCATGGAAGGGCCATCGCTCAAAGGATAAAAGGTACGCTGGGGATAACAGGCTGATCTCCCCCAAGAGCTCATATCGACGGGGAGGTTTGGCACCTCGATGTCGGCTCGTCACATCCTGGGGCTGGAGAAGGTCCCAAGGGTTCGGCTGTTCGCCGATTAAAGTGGCACGCGAGCTGGGTTCAGAACGTCGCGAGACAGTTCGGTCCCTATCTGTTGTGGGCGTAGGATATTTGAGTGGACCTGACCTTAGTACGAGAGGACCGGGTTGGACGAACCGCTAGTGAATCAGTTATGGCGCCAGCTGTACTGCTGAGTAGCTACGTTCGGTCGAGATAAGCGCTGAAAGCATCTAAGTGCGAAACTCACCACAAGATGAGATATCCATACAGGATCGTGGAAGATGACCACGTTGATAGGCTACAGATGTAAAGGTGGTAACATCACAGTCGAGTAGTACTAATTCTCCGAAACTTTCTGAAAAGAAAGCCTCGTTTACCAAAAAACAGCAGTAACTTCTTTCAACAATATGTCGAAACAGAACTGAAAAGATATTCAGGTGCCTATATCGGCGGTGTCCACCTCTTCCCATTCCGAACAGAGCAGTTAAGCCCGCCAGAGCCGATGGTACTGCCGTAACAGGTGGGAGAGTAGGTCGGTGCCGATTTTTATACGAAGGGAACCCCCATAGGGTTCCCTTTGCTTGTTTATACACCTGAGGTCTATTCAGGACCAATAAAGTCAAGGATCAAGCGGAAAAGTTGGGGGATAGCATAAAAACTATTTTCTTTGCAGCTTATGCAGGGTGAAGATTTACGTTTAGTCCATTTAATACTTCCAACAGGGATCTTAGATTATTTTAGCATTTCCAAGGTTGCTCACTCGGAGCAAACAATTCATATTCATTTACAGGAAAAGAATGAAAAGCCAGAGGAATACCGTCATGAACGGTTAACTTCCAAAGGTTTTTTTGATGAAATTCAGGTTCAGGATTTTCCCATCCGTGGCAAAGCGGTTTATTTGTTAATCAAGCGGCGAAGATGGATCAATGAAAGTACGGGAGAGATCGTGTTCAGAAATTGGGAACATGTAGCCAAAGGAACGCGAATGACCAAGGAATTCGCGGCTTTTTTAAAAGCTATTGCTCGACACCAAGCCCGTTAGCTGTAAAAGTGTCGGAGACTACTATAACGTGGATGGAAAGCTATTAGAGGAACAATATGTTCATTTCTTAAGCGATTATTTGATCTGGGATCAGCGGGAACACGCCGAAGAATGGATGCTGTTCGAAGAAAACCTGGGAGAATGCATCAGCATCGATGAAACGGCTCTGTCCCAGGGAGAACTGTACACGGTCATTACCAACAAGGCCGCCAAGGGAAAAAAAGGAGCTTTAATTGCCCTGGTAAAAGGCACCAATAGTGAGGATGTCAGGAAGGTGCTGGAACGCATCTCGCCTCGAAAAAGAAACAACGTAAAAGAGGTGACCCTGGACATGGCTCCAACCATGGAAAGAATTGCCAAGTATTCCTTTCCGAAAGCAAGTTTGGTCACCGACCGGTTTCATGTCCAAAAACTGGCTTATGAGGCGGTTCAGGAAATGCGGATTCACTATCGATGGCAAGCCCTTGAACAGGAGAACAAGGAGATCGAGCTGGGAAAGGAAACTGGAATGAAGTACCGCCCAGAAGTGCTTGACAACGGCGATACGATGAAACAGTTGCTGGCCAGAAGCCGGTATCTCTTGTTCAAAGCAGAAAGCAAATGGACGCCCACCCAAAGAAGACGAGCGGAGCTCTTATTCGAAAGATATCCCGATTTAGAAAGAGCCTATGAACTGGCCATGCATCTTGGAAGGGTGTTCCATTCCACTAAAGACAAAGGACTGGGCTTTACAAGGCTTGCCCAATGGTACGATAAAGTGGAGAAAGCCGGATTTAAGTCCTTCAATACGGTAGCCCGGTCCATACAATATCACTACCTGACCATTCTGAATTACTTCGACAACCGCAGTACCAATGCTTCGGCCGAGTCTTTTAATGCCAAGATCAAAGCCTTCCGCTCTGCCTTTAGAGGCGTTAGAAATATTAGCTTCTTCCTCTTTAGATTATCGAATATCTATGCCTGAAAAAATTATCCCACAGATTTTCCGCTTGATCCAAAGTCAATTAGTCTTTTTAATCGATCGTTGTACCTCGCCGTAAGTCGGAACTTGCTGCTTTTGTAATACTATACTTTTAGATTGATCGTTTTAGTTATGTAATTTTATTTTAACGAATTAATTTATTTGCATGAAGCACTATTTATTAATTATAGGGATATTTTTCTCTATTAACCTTTTGGGACAAGCCAATGAAATCAATCCACAAGAAAAATTTGCGGTACTAAAAGGAAAAGTAAAAAACAATAAAGAGCAGGAATGGAGCATTTGCTTGATCGGTTACTTTAATAATTCTATTCAGACTATACCGATTGACAAAAAAGGCTGCTTTGAAACTAAAATTAAACTTACAGACGAGTACCAAGATGTGTACCTCTACTTAAATAACGAAGCCTATATTCAATATTTAAAACCCAATGACTCTTTAGAAATTAATTGGGATGCTAACGATTTCACAAACAGTTTTGAAATAAAAAGTAAAAACAATATCCGCAACCGGGAAATTCAGCTTTTAATGGGTTTGCATCAGGAATTCTGGAAGGATTTTCTTAAACTGAACAAGGAGCTATACGAAATCAAATCTTCCGACTCTGTTAAATTTTCAAAAATTAACACACTTTACAATAAAGAGATTAATTTTTTGCTAAAAGATGGAATTATAAAAGGAACATCAGAAAAAATTGCTTGTGATATTTATTTCAGATACACATCTGTATTGCAAAGTGAAAGACTTTTACCGCATTATTATTTGAAAATAACCACGCCTACAGAGATCAGCAATAAAGTTGCTGTTCTTTATAACAAGGAACCTTATAAAATACTGTCAGAATGGTATTTTAATCAATCTAATGAATACAGAAACTTCATATTCAATTATATCCGATTTTTTAGACCATTTGATATCGAAATTCCTGATGGAGGTATTTCAGAGGAAGCCCCAAACAAAGCACCATTTTCACCTTGTTGGAAGGATTACTACTTCGGCTTAGCAAATATTTCCCTTTATGAAATACGCGACTGGTACGTAACTAAATGTATTATGTTGGGCTTTTATTATTATTCGTTTAACGAAGTCGAGGCAGTTTATAAAGATTTTTTACCTCGTGCAAAAACTAAGGAATACATTGATACACTCAATGCTTTCTATGCAAAGGTTAGCAAGCTAAAGCCTGGCAATTCAGCTCCTGTGTTTACACTTAAAAATGAAAAAGGTCAAACGGTATCTCTTTCAGATTTTAAAGGAAAGGCGGTTTACATCGATTTTTGGGGTGTGGGATGTCCACCATGTGTATCTGATATAAAAAATCACGTTCCAGCTTTGCATGAAAACAACAAGAATAAGGACATCGTATTCCTGAACATTTGTGTTGATGTTGATGAAACTATATGGAAGTCGAACCTAGATAAGCTTAATTTACATGGAGTAAACTTACTTGCTGAAGGTTGGACGAGACATCCTGTTTGTAGAGATTATGGAATTACAGGAATACCTCATTATGTATTAATTGATAAGGATGGAAAAATTGTAAACAACAACGCTCCACGACCATATCAAAAAGAAGAATTGCAAAAAGCCTTGGATGAGGTTTTGGCTAATTAAAACAGGTGGGAGAATAAGTCTTGTGCCGATTTTTATACGAAGGGAACCCTAAGGTTCCCTTTTCTTGTTTGGAGATATTCTTTCAAGCACTGCATCCAAAGCACCGTTGCTTCTACTTGTAAGTAAAAGCTGGGTGTTCAATACTTACTCTATAAAGCAAAATTAAGATGATTGCTGTTGGATAAAGCGTTTCAGCTTTGCAGTTAACAAGCTGTTCCCCAATTTTTTTTGAGAACCTGGTAAGAAATTCCTTCAGTACCTTCAGCTATTTGTTCTAACTCTATACTGTTTATTGAATAGGTTTTGTGTTGTTTACTGAACCAACTGTTATGAATAATGGTCAGTTTTGACTCAGCTTCTTCATAAGATGCCTGAACTAGAAAAACTGCTTCATCTGCATTGTTTAGGTGTTGCAGATGAATGCTTTTATAGCCTTCTTGTCTAAATTTCATCAGAATTTCTGGCGAAAATTCAATGATATTATTTGTAGCAAGGTTTGTTTTCATACTATTTTGGTTCTAGATGGCCTTTCAATTGTTCCTTTTCTAACAACGCTCTGAATTGTAATTCGTGATACGTGGTTAGGTTTATTCGCAATAGTGAATCAGTGCTGAGCCCGAAATAATCGGCCATGTTAACCAACACTTGTAGTGAAGGATTGGCTAAGCCATGCTCATAGCTGTTCAGCATTTCTCTGGTGATATGCAATTGTTCTGCCAATATTCCCTGACTTTTTTTAGCCCTTTTCCTTAACCACTTAATATTTGAACTCAAAAAAATCATTTGATTATTTAAATTTATTTACTAAATTATTTAGTAAAGTTTGATAAAAAAATTATCAAAAGCAATAGTTGAATAATGATTAGGAACATAGTGCATTTAGATCTCGATTCTTTTTTCGTATCAGTTGAAGTACTTAGAAACAGTAAGCTGATAGATAAACCGGTGTTAATAGGCGGCATGTCTGACCGAGGGGTAGTGGCTTCGTGCAGCTATGAAGCAAGGAGATTCGGCGTTAGATCAGCAATGCCGATGCGTATGGCTAAGATGCTCTGCCCGGATGCAATTGTTGTAAAAGGAGATATGGAAGAATACTCTCGAAAATCAGCCGAAGTGACACAGATTATCAAAGAGAGCGCACCTGTGGTCGAAAAAGCCTCTATTGATGAGCACTACCTGGATATTACCGGTATGGATAGATTTTTTGGCTGTCAGCAATGGACGCATGAGCTTAGACAACGAATTATTAAAGAAACAGGGTTGCCAATTTCTTTCGGATTATCGGTAAATAAAACGGTTGCCAAAGTTGCTACAGGTGAGGCCAAGCCAAATGGTGAAAAGTTTGTTGAATCACCTTTAGTAAAATCATTCTTAAATCCGCTTTCAATTATAAAGCTACCTGGAGTAGGAGGGAAAACTTATCAGTTATTGAGGAGTATGGGCATTGACAAAATACATACGCTGGCTCATATTGCACCCGAACAGTTGTACCAAGTATTGGGTGAAAATGGTATTACTATATGGCAAAAGGCAAACGGTATTGATGAATCGCCGGTCATTCCTTATACGGAGCGAAAATCTATAAGCACTGAAACCACCTTCGACAAAGACACAATCAATGTAGAATACCTGAATCAGCTCTTACAAGCTATGGTAATGGAGCTTGCATTTGAGCTTCGAAAAGAAAAACGACTGACTTCATGTGTTACGGTAAAATTGCGGTATTCAAATTTTGATACAGAAACCAAGCAAGCCAGGATATCTTATACAGCACTTGATAAACCATTAATAGATATTACCCGCGAACTTTTTAATAAACTGTATTCGAGGCGAATGCTGGTACGTTTGATTGGTGTTCGGTTTTCTCATTTGGTAACGGGATTTGAGCAAATTAATCTGTTTAGCGAGTCTGTTGAACAATACAATCTTTTTCAGGCAATGGATAAAATACGTAAGCGTTTTGGTGAAAAGGCCATTACTATAGCAGGGATACTTCAATAATAAGTCATGTATTTAAATTGTCATAGTTGGTTTAGCTTGCGGTACGGTGTTTTGAGCTTGGAACGTTTGATTGAATTAGCCCGGGAAAATAGTGTTGAGTGTTTGACCTTAACGGACATAAATAATTCAACCGGAAGCTGGCAATTTGTAAAAGAGTGTGTGGAAGCTGGCATAAAACCATTGATAGGAATTGAATTCAGACGCGATGGTCAGTTGCTATATATTGGCATAGCTAAAAATAATGAAGGGTTCAGAGAGTTGAATGAGTTTCTTACCCGCTTTAATCTTTCAAAAACAGAGTTGCCTGATCAGCCGGATGACTTTGCGAATGCTTATATAATTTACCCGTTTGCCACATCAAAAGCAGATAAGCTTAGAGAGAATGAATTTATCGGGATACGAGCCACTGAGTTGAATAAATTATTTGGTAAACCTCTGAATGATTTGTGTGAACGGCTGGTCATTCTGCATCCTGTTACATTTGAAGATAAGCATGGCCGTTTTTTGCATGCCCATTTGCGTGCAATTGATTTCAATATACTTTTTAGCAAGTTGCAGGCTGGCGATGTTGCTGCAGAAGATGAGTTTATATTACCGCAAAGTCAGCTGTTAAATCGGTTTGAAAACTATCCTTTTATTATAGAAAATACCCGCAAACTTCTCGATGGATGTCAGGTAGAATTTAATTTTAAAGAATCGAAGAATAAAAAGCGGTTTACTAACAGTTTTTATGAGGATAAGGATTTACTGAGAAACCTGACCTATGAAGGGTTAATGTATAGGTACGGGGCTCATAATTTTGTGGCTCAAAAACGTGTTGAGCAAGAACTGGAAATTATTAATAACCTGGGCTTCGCTTCTTACTTCTTAATTACGCATGACATTGTACGCTATACAATGCAAAAGGGCTTTTACCATGTGGGAAGAGGATCCGGCGCTAACAGTGTAGTGGCCTATTGTCTTAAAATTACAGATGTAGATCCGATTGAACTCGATTTATACTTTGAACGTTTTCTGAACCCCAAACGCTCAGTACCGCCTGATTTTGATATTGATTATTCCTGGGATCAGCGCGATGCTGTCCATCAATACATTTTTAATAAATACGGGAAAGATCATACAGCGTTATTGGGCACCATGAGTACCTTTCAGGGAAGTTCAATTATCCGTGAGTTGGGGAAAGTTTATGGTTTACCCAAAGAAGAAATTGATGAACTAGTCGATTTTCCACACAAAGTATGGAATAGAAATGATATTACCCGTAGGATTATCCGGCTACGGGATTCAATGCATAATATGCCGAATCAGCGGTCTATTCATGCCGGGGGTGTATTGATTTCAGACAAACCCTTAACTTATTACACTGCACTTGATTTACCGCCTAAAGGCCTTCCAACAGTGCAATGGGATATGTATGCTGCTGAAAGCATCGGATTTGAGAAGTTTGATATTTTGAGTCAGCGAGGCATTGGACATATAAAAGAAGCCGTTGATATCATTAGGGAGAATTGCCGTGTTGCAATAGATATCCATAATGTAGCTGTAATTAAAGAAGATATCGCGGTACGGCAACAACTTAAACAGGGGGACTCTATTGGGTGTTTTTATGTTGAAAGTCCGGCGATGCGCGGTTTGCTGAAAAAACTTACCTGTGATGATTACCTAACTTTGGTAGCTGCCAGCTCTATTATCCGGCCTGGAGTGGCAAAATCAGGGATGATGCGCCAGTATATACAACGCTATCATGAACCTGAAAAGATAGAATACCTGCATCCGGTAATGAAGGAACAGCTGCAGGAAACTTTTGGAGTGATGGTTTATCAAGAGGATGTGCTAAAGGTTTGCCATCATTATGCCGGTTTGGATTTAGCTGATGCCGATGTATTACGTAGGGCAATGAGCGGTAAATATCGGTCGAGTAAAGAGTTTGACCGGATTGTAGAACGATTTTTTGAAGGAAGCAATGCTTTGGGCAGGCCTGAGGCAACAACCCGAGAGGTATGGCGCCAGGTGGAGTCCTTTGCAGGCTATAGTTTCTCTAAAGCACATTCCGCTTCGTTTGCAGTGGAAAGCTTCCAGAGTTTGTACTTGAAGGCCTATTTCCCAAAAGAGTTTATGGTCGCTGTCATTAATAATTTTGGTGGTTTTTACCGTACGTGGGTCTATGTTCATGAGGCCCGAAAAGCTGGTTGTGAAATTCAGAATCCTTGTGTGAATGAAAGTGAGGTTTATACTTGTATTAAAGGATCAGATGTTTACCTGGGTTTTATTCATATAGCTAATCTTGAAGGGCATTTTGCAAATGCAATTGTGGAAGAGCGTCATCGAAACGGGCCTTATGCCGATTTGGAAGAATTTGTTCATCGTACTGAAATTACCTTGGATCAAGTACTATTGCTTATCCGTTTAAATGCTTTCAGGTTTACCGGTAAAGGTAAAAAGGAATTATTATGGGAGGTATATAATTACTTGGGGCATAAAAAAGCCAGGCGAGAGGATAATCGATTATTTATTCAGCCTACTAAGAAATATAGACTGCCTGAGTTGGAGCATTCAGCTTTGGAAGATGCATTTGACGAAATAGAACTGTTGGGCTTTCCGGTGAGTATGAATCATTTTGAATTGCTGAAAACGAGGTATCGAGGAAATGTCTTTACCAAAGATTTAATGAATTATGTTGGACAGACAGTACGAATGGTGGGGAATTTCGTAACCTATAAGCCTGTAAAAACGGTAAAAAATGAGATGATGTATTTCGGGACTTTCTTTGATGCCTATGCTGACTTTTTTGATACCACACATTTTCCGGCAGCAGCGCTTGAGATGCCTTTTAGAGGTGGCGGTTGTTATTTGATAGAAGGTAAAGTAGTTGAAGAGTTCGGGTTTCCGAGTTTAGAAGTAGAAAAATTTGCCAAACTTGAAACGGTAAAAGATCCCAGGTTTTAAGCTATTTAAAAGTTTATATTATTAGCAGTTTACTTATTAAATGATAGCTAAACCGATGCTATGTTCTTATATTTGAGTTAAACCAGTAGGTTTTATGAATGGAAATACTCATCATCTTTTTACTCATTTTGTTAAATGGCATGTTCGCAATGTCGGAAATTGCGATGGTCTCTATTAAAAAAGGCAGATTAGAACGACTGGCGCAAAGAGGTGATGTTACTGCCCAAAAAGCCTTGGATCTCGCCAAAAATCCCAGTAAGTTTTTATCGACGGTACAAATAGGCATTACCCTTATAGGGATTTTAACAGGTATCTACAGTGGTGAAAAAATTACGGGCGACTTACAAGCCTATTTTAGTCAATTTCAGCTATTAGAACCCTATAGTAAAATGCTTTCAATAGGCGTTATAGTGATAATTCTTACTTTCTTTTCTTTGGTATTAGGTGAATTGGTTCCTAAACAATTGGGTTTGATTATGCCTGAAACCATTTCGAGAGTTTTAGCCTACCCAATGTATTGGATTTCGGTTATTGCAGCTCCTTTTATCTGGCTGTTAACAGTTACTACGGAGTTTATTATCAATGTTTTTAAAATCAGGCAATCATCAGAAGGGCAGGTAACAGAGGAGGAAATAAAAGCCATTATTCAGGAAGGAACTGACACCGGTGTAGTTCAGGAAATTGAGCAGGGAATAATGGAAAATGTTTTTCATTTGGGAGATAGAAAGGTAAAGTCATTAATGACCCAGCGGTTTGATGTGGCTTGGATTGATATTAATCTATCAATCCCTGAATTGAAAGAATTGATTGCTAATTCGCCTTATAAATCGTTTCCGGTTTGCGATAAACAATTGGATAATGTTTTAGGGATCCTGCATTCAAAAGAAATGCTGAATGCGTTGCTCAAAGAAAATATATTTAATATTAAAGGTGTGTTGAAGCCGGCAATGTTTCTTTCTGAAAATTCTACAGCTTATAAGGCGCTTGAAAAGTTTCAGAAAATGAAAGATCATATGTCTGTGATTGTTGATGAATTTGGTACTGTGCAGGGAATATTAACGATGAATGATTTGGTGGAAGCACTGGTAGTTGACTTTACTACCCAAATGCATGAAAAACAAGAGATTATTCCAAGGGATAATAATTCGTTTTTAGTCGATGGCTCAGTTTCCTTATTAGAGTTTGCCAGGTACTTTGATATTGAACTAACAAAGGACGACGCTGTTTCAAGAGCTGATACTGTTAGTGGTATAATATTGCATTTTGTTAAGGGTATTCCTGATACAGGATTTAAAATTGAATGGAAAAATTTAACCTTGGAGGTGATTGATATGGATGGAAGAAGAATTGATAAGATTCTGGTAACCAAGAATATTCCTTAAAGTTGAAAGTTCTTTATTAAATTATTGTATTTGAGTATTTTAGGTAAATTTTTTCTGCCTGATGTATGTTCAAACGCTTCCGGAGGTAACAACAAAAAGCACAAGAATTGTTGCGGTTGATTTGTTACGGGGAGTTATCATGGTGATTATGGCGCTTGACCATACCCGCGATTATTTTAGCAATGCCGCTTTTGATCCTTTGGATATAGCACAAACTACTCCTTTCTATTATTTTACGCGTTGGATTACCCATTTATGTGCGCCTAATTTCGTTTTCTTGGCCGGAGTTGGGGCATATATGATGACTATGGCCGGAAAGTCTAAAGAGCAACTGTCATTCTTTTTATTCACAAGAGGACTATGGTTGGTATTACTTGAGTTTACGGTCGTTCGTTTAGGGTGGACCTTCAATCTCGATTACGAATTTTCGGTTGCTCAGGTTATTTGGGTTATAGGCATGTCGATGGTTTTTTTGTCGGCATTGATCTTTTTTCCGGTGAGATGGATTGGGTTTATCGGAATTGGAATGATTGTGCTGCATAATTTGCTGGATGGGTTTACCGCTAAAGATTTTGGAGACACAGGATGGCTTTGGAAAGTTGTGCATGAACGAGGTTTTATTCCATTCAATCAACATTATGGATTGCTGGCGCTTTATCCTTTAATCCCTTGGATTGGCGTAATGACTGCCGGCTATGCCTTCGGCTCATTTTATAAACAGGATGTGATTAAACGCAAGCAATGGTTTTTCTCAATCGGCTGTGGCACGATACTAGGATTCTTCATATTACGCTATTTAAACTTTTATGGGGATTTACTCCCATGGGTGCAGCAAAAGAACTCATTGCTGACTTTTCTTTCATTTATGAATGTTGAGAAATATCCTCCATCGCTATTGTTTCTCATGATCACCATTGGAATAGGTATACTTTTGTTGGCCTTGTTTGAGAATAGTATGGGCAAGTTAACCTCTTTCTTCATCGTTTACGGTCGGGTTCCTCTATTTTATTATGTTTTACACATCTACTTAATTCATATAATAGCTGTTTTAGCAGCGTGGATTACTATTAATAGAGTAGATTTTTTGTTTTCAAGTGATTTGTTTACGGGTACTAAACATGGTTATGGCTTTAATTTACTTATTGTTTATTTGTTTTGGGTCTTGGTCATATTGCTGTTATATTACCCCTGTAAATGGTTTATGAACGTTAAAAAACACTCGGGAAAGTGGTGGATTAGCTATTTGTAGTATTGTAACAGTTATTTTAATAGTCGTATTTCTTTTTGAAATATATTTTTACTCTATCTTAGTTATCCCAAACTAACCATTAAAATGCGGAAACCCTTAATTCTTTTATTAAGTATTATTCTGTTTATCAACGCTTCAAAAGCCCAACAGCAATCTCTTAATTCAGCAGGAATTTTATTAGCCTTAAAAAAACTGAATACGTTTGGAACAGCATTGTACATTGCTGCGCATCCCGACGATGAAAATACACGATTAATATCATGGCTGGCTAATGAGAAATGCGTTCGTACCGGTTATTTATCAATGACACGTGGTGACGGTGGGCAGAATCTTATTGGAGATCAGCAAGGTGAATTGCTTGGATTGATAAGAACACAAGAGTTATTGGCTGCTCGCAGGGTTGATGGTGCAGAACAGTTTTTTACACGGGCTAATGATTTTGGATTTTCAAAAAATCCTGAGGAAACCTTTAGAATTTGGAACAAGGATTCGGTTTTAGCAGATGCGGTGTGGACAATCAGAAAGTTTCGTCCGGATGTGATGATTACACGTTTTGCAACCGACGGAAGTGGTGGGCATGGTCATCATACGGCGTCGGCAATCTTGGCTGAAGAAGCTTTTGTTGCTGCTGCCGATCCCAATCGTTTTCCTGAACAATTAAAATTTGTAAAACCATGGCAAGCAAAACGCTTGCTGTATAATAATGCTGCCCGTTTTTGGAATCCAAATGCTGATATGACCGGTAATATTGCGACAGAAGTTGGTCAGTTTAACCCAATGCTGGGCAAATCATACGGAGAACTTGCCGGGGAAAGTCGTAGTATGCATAAAAGTCAGGGTTTTGGTTCGGCACGCACACGAGGTTCAGTAGTTGAATATTTTAAACCGATAAAAGGTGATGCAATTGATGCTGATATTTTTGATGGGATCGATCTATCAGCTAATAGAGTAGATGGAGCAGAAACATTTAAACAATGGGCTAAAAAAGCAGAAAGTGAGTTTTTAGCAGATGAACCTGCTACAATTGTACCTGATTTATTGGAAGCATACAAAGCTTTAGAATTAATAAATGATGACTATTGGAAAGAGCTGAAACGAAAGGAGTTGGAGAGCTTGTTGATTGCTTGTTCAGGAATCTACTTAGAAGCTACTGCTACTGAATATGCAGTCACTCCTGGTCAACCTGTTAAGTTGAACATAAGCGCCATCAATCGTTCTGATGTTTTGGTAACACTTGAAAAAATACTCTCGCCTCAAGGCGGTAATAGTTCGCCGAAAAAACAACTCGATAAAGACCAAGCACATAAAGAAGAAAAGACTTTTACACTGAATGCCAACCTCGCTTATAATAACCCCTACTGGTTAGCTGAAAAGCATTCGGAAGGATTGTTTACTGTAAAAGACAGAATGTTAATTGGTTTGGCTGAGTCGCCAGCTGCTTTGCAAGTTCAGTTTGTACTTTCTTTTAGTGGTCAGCGCATAACTATAAATAAGCCGGTACTGTATCGTTGGGTTGATCCTGTTGATGGTGAATTATATCGTCCTATGCAAATCACTCCTCCTGTAATGATTAACCTGGATGCAAAGGCGTACGTTTTTCCTAATAAGAGTTCTCGCAAAGTAAATATTGTTCTGAAAGCAGGCAAAGAAAACTGTGCGGGCTTGTTAAAACTTGATCTTCCTCAAAACTGGAGGAGTAACCCTGCTTCAATACCATTTAGCCTGCAGAATAAAGATGAGGAGCAAAACTTCGAGTTTGAAGTAATCCCACCGTCGGAGAACTCTGTTGCCTATTTAAAGGCTGTTGCAGAGATTGATGGAGTAAAATATTCGAAAGGACAAACGATTATTGATTATAAACATATTCCCATCCAAACGTTATTTCTGGAGGCAGAGGCTAAATTGGTACGTTTTGATCTGAACCGAAAAATGCAAAACATAGGTTATATAAAAGGTGCAGGAGATGAGGTTCCACATAGCCTGGAACAGTTAGGTTATCAGGTGAAATTTCTTTCAGATGCAATGTTGAGTAACGGAGTTGATTTATCTGTCTATGATGCTATTGTTGTAGGGATTAGGGCTTATAATACAAACGATAGGATGAAGCATTACTATAGCAAGCTAATGAATTATGTTAAAAATGGGGGTAATCTGATTGTTCAATATAATACCAATAATTTCATAGGCGGAGTAAAATCTGAAATCGGACCGTATCCTTTTGCTATAGGCCGCGATAGAGTAACTGATGAAGCCGCTGAAGTTCGTTTTGATTTACCAAAGCATAAAGTGCTAAACAGTCCGAATAAAATTACCGCAAATGATTTTGACGGCTGGATTCAGGAACGAGGAATCTATTTTGCTTCTGACTGGGATAAAAATTATGAAACACCATTGAGTTTAAATGATCCGAATGAAAAATCCTTATTAGGAAGCACTCTGATTACTAAATATGGAAAGGGACATTTCATTTATTCAGGATTGGCATTTTTCAGGGAATTACCGGCCGGAGTTCCCGGGGCGTACAGATTGTTTGTAAATATGATTGAGCTAGGGAAATAAATTATTGAAAGAAGCAGAGGGTAAATAAATTAGGCCCTTTTCTTCTTTCAGTTTAGATAACGACTAATTGAAATGAAGTTAAGTTGGAAAACCCTGTATCTCCTCGTAATTGGCTTTTTGCTTTTTGAAATAATATTGTTCTACTTTTTGACCTGCATTTTTTCATGAGGTTACTTGATTGGCTCGTATTAATTCTTGCGCTTTCATTTATTGTTGTATACGGTTTGTATAAAAGTGGTAAGAATAAAACTACTGAAACGTTTCTACGGGCAAATACTTCTCCTTGGTACATGGTGGGTTTAACGATTATGGCAACCCAGGCTAGTGCTGTAACATTTCTTTCGGCGCCCGGGCAGGCATATACGGATGGAATGCGTTTTGTGCAGTACTATTTTGGACTGCCATTGGCAATGGTGGTTTTGTGCTTAACGGCAGTGCCGATTTATCATAAGCTGAAAGTTTATACAGCTTATGAATATCTCGAAAGTCGATTTGACTTAAAAACACGTTCGTTAGCAGCATTTTTATTCCTAATTCAACGCGGTTTAGGAACTGGTATTACTGTTTTTGCACCTAGTATTATTCTTTCTTCTATTTTAGGCTGGAATATTTATGTAACCAATTTTGTGATATGTGCTGTTGTGGTAATCTACACGGTTACCGGAGGAATACGTGCAGTAAGTTACACCCAAATGGGGCAAATGACTATTATCCTTTCAGGAATGGTGATTGCCGGTATACTAATCACTTATTTGTTGCCACAGCACATAGGATTTACAGACGCATTAAAGCTAGGTGGTAAACTGGGGCATATGAATATCATTGATCTTAAGTTTGACCTGAATAATAAATATAATATTTGGTCGGGGATAATTGGAGGGTTCTTTTTAGCATTATCTTACTTTGGAACCGATCAGTCACAAGTGGCTCGTTACCTTTCAGCAAAGGATACTACAGAAAGCCGTTTGGGGTTGCTATTTAATGGGTTGGTTAAAATTCCGATGCAGTTTGGAATTTTGTTGATTGGCGTGCTGCTTTTGGTTTTTTATCAGTTTCAACGGGCTCCCGTTTTTTTTAATCAAGTTGAACTGAGTAAACTGAAGGAAAGCCACTATGCACCACAGCTGAAAGAAATTGAAAATAAGCATGCCATACTATTTAATCAGAAAAAAGCGCATGCTGATGAATTAGTGGTAGCATTAAATAATGACGATCAATCTGCTGTAAATAAGCTTCAAAGTGAACTGGCAAGTGACACTAAAGCTCAACAACAAGTTCGTGAAGAACTTAAAGGATTAATATTGAAAAATGATCCTGCAGCCAATGCCGATGATGTAAATTATGTTTTCCTTTGGTTCGTAACACATCATTTTCCTTCCGGCCTGGTTGGTTTATTGATAGCAGTTATTTTAGCGGCATCAATGTCCTCATCATCTTCGGCTTTACAAGCCCTGGCTTCAACTTCCGTGATTGATATTTATAAAAGAAATGTAAAAACAAATGCAGAAGACGCACATTATCTAATCGCATCCAAATGGGCAACCGTTATCTGGGGCTTTTTTGTAATGATTGTTGCAGGTTTGGCTACACAGCTAGGCAGTTTGATTGAGGCTGTAAATGTATTGGGCTCGTTGTTTTATGGCGCTATTTTAGGTATTTTCATGGTGGCATTCTTCATGAAGTGGATAAACGGGGCCGCTGTATTTTGGGCGGCTGTTATAACTCAGGGCCTTGTTCTATTTGGGTATTTTTTTACCGGTATTTCCTTTTTATGGTATAATTTAATCGGATGTGTATTGGTAATGGGCATTGCTGCAATATTGCAAATTGGCTTAACCCAAAAGGCAGAGGTTACCATTTGATGCTTGAAGATTAAATTTTTACCTTGAGGTAATCATCATTACTTACTGTAAAATCAATAAATCTTTAGTCGTCAGATGAAAAACATTCTTAAGCAAATTGTTGTTCTGTTTTTTCTTTATTCTCTTAGCTCATCTGTATATGCTCAGCAACTAAAACCGGGTTTTGATGCCGTAGAGTATGCAGACTTGTTAAATTTAGAATACGATTCGCTCCAGACAGGTGTTTCCATTCAAAATTCGTCTTTTCATAGCTATAAACTATTCTATCAATCACCAGAAGTTGGCTTATTTAATAAGTGTTTTCTTTGGGTAAGGAGTGATGATGTTGTTGTGCTTGTTATTAGAGGTACAATCAGCAAAACTGAGTCCTGGCTGGAAAACTTTTATTCGGCCATGATACCGGCAAAAGGTACTTTGCAGCTAAATGACAGCACTCAGTTTGAATATAAATTTGCAGAAAAAGATAATGCCTACGTTCATGTAGGATGGACTGTTGGTTTGGCGCATCTGGCACCGTTTATCATTTCGCAATTAAATGAGTTATACAAAATCGGCATGAAACAAGTAATAATATTCGGACATAGTCAGGGTGGGGCACTTGCTTATCTTACACGATCGTATCTTGAATATTTACCGCAAAACCAACTCCCAAAAGATATTCAATATAAAACCTACTGCAGTGGGGCACCAAAGCCGGGTAATTTGTATTATGCTTATGACTTTGATTTTATTACACGGGTCGGGTGGGCATTTCGTATTGTGAATTCTGCGGATTGGGTTCCGGAAACACCGTTAACTGTTCAAACATTAAATGATATGAATCAGGCTAATCCTTTAGTTAATTACAAGGAGTCAATAAAGGATATGCCTTGGTTGGTAAGGTCTTATTTGAATTCGGCTTATAGAAAAATGAATAACACCGCAGAAAAGGGAGTAAACTATTATCACAAATACTTAGGGCATTTAGTATATGATCAAGTGAAAAAAACAATGCCTCAGTTGAAGGAGCCACAATATGCACCTTCCAATGCTTATGTGCCTGCAGGCAATCAAATTGTGCTTCTTACGGATTCAGAATATAATGCCAGGTTTAAGTTTACCGGTAAGAATATATTTGTACATCATTTGTTTAATCCCTACCTATTTCTCCTTAAAAAATATTATTTCCAGCCGAATCAATAATAGTTATGCATGCATTTGTATTTTAAAAAAATATAGTATTTTTCGAGCTCAGATAGTAAGCCTATAAGAAATGAAGAATTTGATAGTAATGGCAATTCCTGGTTTTATCATTTTATTGATAACAGAGCTGGTAGTTGCCTATTTTCAAAAAAAGCACGATGACTACTTTGATGCTAAAGATACTGCAAGCAGTCTTTCCATGGGTATCGGTAATGTGTTGATTGGTTTTGTTAGTAAAGCTATAATTCCCGTTGCGTTGGGTTTTGTTTACCAATATCGTTTTTTTACATTGCCTGAAAACACATGGTGGCCATGGGTGCTGTGTTTCTTTGCCGATGATTTTTCATATTATTGGTTTCATCGTACCAGTCACAGTGTTCGCTATTTTTGGGCTTCACATGTGGTTCATCATTCTTCTCAAAAATATAACCTGGGAACAGCGCTTCGTCAAACCTGGACAGGCAATTTAACAGGATCATGGTTGTTTTGGATGTGGATGCCACTAGTTGGATTCACCCCAACAATGATTGCTACCATGATGTCTATTAGTCTATTGTATCAGTTCTGGATTCATACTGAAATGATTAAACAAATGCCGCGACTTATTGAGTTTATCTTTAATACTCCAGCTCATCATCGTGTCCATCATGCTTCAGATGTAAAGTATTTAGATAGAAATCATGCCGGAATATTAATTATTTGGGATCGTATGTTCGGAACCTTTATAAAAGAAGATGTCCACCCAACTTATGGTTTAACTAAAAATATTGAAACCTATAATCCTTTCCGTATTGCATTTGACGAGTGGGGAACGGTATTTAAAGATGTTTGGAATGCTCCTACATGGAAAGCAAAGTTTGGGTATCTGTTTGGCCCTCCAGGTTGGAGCCATGATGGTAGCCGGAAAACATCAGCACAATTAAAAACTGAATTTGAATTAAACGATAAAACAAATTCGACGGCTCAACAACAGCCAGTGGAATTAATAAGTTAATAAAGGGAAAAGGAGGCTTTCGGGCCAAAGTCCATTGAGCACATGCTAACTTTATTAACAGCAGTTGAAGCAATGCGAATTTTTATTAGGTTTTATTTTTCGGCCCAAATCAGTTTTAACTCATTATTTCGGTTCTTGGTGAAAAATAGATATTGATTTCCTCCATCAGAGAGATTTAATGTTTTTCTGATTTCTTCAACTGAATAAGGAAAATTCCGTTTGCTTACATTAGCTTTCTTAATACCCTTTTCTTTTAGAAGTTTTTTTATTGTTTTAGGCTGATAGTCCAGCTGCTTTATAATTCTAAAAAATCTACCTGGGAATGAAGATTCAACAGGTTCTTGCGAATAAAAGTAACCGTCTGCTTGGTCAAAAGTAATGTTCAGATTTGGATAATACTCATTGAAAAGCTCAATGCACAAACGACTTTTGTAAAAGGCGACGTCAGGTTCAATTAAATAGTTAACTCCATCGTTGCTTGGTATAGCCGCAGGAGGGGCTTGTTCAGACTGAAACTTAAACTGTTGTTCAATGCCTTTTTTGCTTATATGAATTTGATTGAGTTGAGTTTGGTTCGAATCTGTAAAATCAAATTCAAGCAAAAGCTCTTTACATTCATTATCAACAGATACAACGGTAAGGCTCTTCATTGAAGGAAATCTTTTCCATGCCTCCGAATTATCAAAGAGGGGAGAGGCTTTAACTATCAGTTTCTTACAGATGGGCTCCACCAGTGGAAGTATCGTGTACAAATCAGGTGAACAATCTTCAAATAAAAAAACGCGTCCTTGTGCGTCATCTCTTCTGGCTGGATCAACAAAAATTAAGTCAAACTTTTCGCCATTGTAATTGCTTATGAAATCTTCGGCAGTGGTATTAATTAACTCAATGTTTGTGGCGTTAAGTTTATTGAAGTTGAAACGGGTTATGTTGGCTAATGTTTCATTCATCTCAAGGCTGACAACCCTTTCAAATTGTTTGGAGAAATATAAGCTGTCGACCCCTAAACCACATGTTAAATCAAGACAATATTTACCAGAATATTTTTTTAGGGCTGCTGTGACTTCACTGCTTGATTGTTCATAAGATAAAGCAGGAATAATGCAACGTGCAGCAAAATAAGAAGGTAGTTTTGCTTTTGCCTTCTGCAGATATTTTAATTGTGAGGAGATTAATCCTGTCGGAATTTGGGACGCTTTATGACTGAGAGCAAATTTTAAAGGATCAAAATCAATATACTGATCTATTAATTTCCGTGCTTCATCGGACTTTAAAAGTTCAAATTCCTGCTGATTCATTAGGACGAAACTTAAGACAAGCTTAAGGTTTTATTTATCTTTTAAGATTATTTCTTCAATTTTTAAATAACACATATCTTCTTTATTCTCGATATGGCTTTTTTTGATGACTAATGTTTTTTTGAAGAGAGGGGCATCTAGTACTAATGTATGATATTCTCCTTGTTCACCCGCTAAATCAATGCCTTTAAGTTCTTTAAACATAGATAATTGATCGATTTTTGAGGGCGAAATAAGGTCTCCAACCCAGCTTTGGGTAAACCAGGGGCGGCGCACCAGAGAAAAAATTACTTTGAAGCTGTTCTTTGTTAATTCTTCAAGTAGCTCTTTACGGTCGCGTTGCCATAAAGGTGTATAAACGTTCATTTTTGAAGCAGCACTTCGCTCTTTTATCCAGTTTGGGTAGCTGTTTACTTCATCAATATCACCACTGATCAACAGATCAATTCCGTCAACTTCTTTTAAAAGTCTGATCGCTTTTTCGTACTCCTCTTTAAAGGGTTCATCAATTTGAATCACTTTGTGAGGAATACCCACTGCTTCAGATTGAAGTTGAAGTACAGAAATTGGATGGGCTAAAAAATCGGCATTGTGAGGAGCGAAAGTGATTAAATAATCAATTTTAATTTGTTCCTTATAAGCTTGATGTAAAGCTAGTACACAATCTTTACCACCGGTCCACAATACTGCAGCTGATTTTGAGGTCATACAAAGAGAGTAAATGGTAAATAAGTCTAGTTATGACTTTAGATGAATTAAAGGCTAAAACTACTAACCTTGTATCCATAAAAAAGCCTTTGGCAAAAATACCAAAGGCTTTTCTATATTTTTAAAAGTTTCTTAGTTTTTTACTTCTGAAGCAGGAGCTTCGAAAGGAACAACTGAAACGTATGACTTGTCATCTTTTTTCTTTTTGAAAACAACAGTACCATCAATTAATGCAAACAAAGTATGGTCTTTACCAATACCTACGTTTTTATCAGGATTGTGTTTGGTACCACGTTGACGAACGATGATATTACCAGCGATAGCAGATTGGCCACCGAAAATTTTAATACCTAAACGTTTACTATGTGACTCACGGCCGTTCTTCGAACTACCCGCACCTTTTTTATGTGCCATTTCTTAAAATTCCTTTCTTAATGATTAGAATACAATGTTTTCGATTTGAATTTTGGTAAACGACTGACGGTGACCGTTTTTACGTTTATACCCTTTACGACGTTTTTTCTTGAAAACGATAACTTTATCGCCTTTTAAGTGAGAAACGATTTTAGCGGTTACTTTTGAACCTGCAACGTTTGGAGCACCAACCGAAATTTTGTCGCCGTTAGCTACCAATAAAACATCGCCAAATTCAATACTAGCGCCCTCTTCTCCTTGTAAACGGTGTACAAAGATCTGCTGGTCTTTTGCAACTTTAAACTGTTGCCCGGCTATATTTACTATTGCGTACATGATGAATTAAATAAAATATTTTTTAATGAGGTGCAAAAATAGAAATTTGGTTTGATAAAACGAAGTCTTTTAAAAATAATGTTGATTAACAAAAATGACCTCGACTTCGGATTTTTGTACTTAAATTTCAGATAAGATTTCATTCATATTGCTCACCCAAAAGCCTCTTTCTCTCATTTTTATTACTTCTTATTGTTGGTGTATTTAACAATCAGTTGATTTCTAATATTTACATATAATGCAGGAACCTGACTCATTAATCCTTTACAGAAACCGGTTATTTCTTCTTGGAGATTTTCACAGTCAGGATTAATGGCAATCTTTTGTTCTAATAGTTGCATTTCATCAGCAATCTTTTTTTCGAAAATTTCGATTGCAGCCTTTACATCTTTAATTGCATCTTGGTACTGCATTTGAACCATATTATCAACAAAATCTATTGTCCATCGTGCTGATTCATCACTATATACTTCAGGGTTATAAATCTGATATGCCGGATGAATAGATTTAACACCTAAATATAAAGGCAGGTAAGCACTTATCTGAGGGTTGTCAAGATAGATCCAGTAAATGCATGCAATATCATCAGGTAGCTTTTCTCTCAGTTGACAAATCATCCCGTAGTAACCGAAGTGACGGGCTACTGTACGGCGATGAGAAAGTTTTAACAATCTGCGTAAATCATTAGAAGGAAAAGGTGTAGCTAAGGGACTTTTAACAGTATTTCCTTCGTTATCCAGCACGTACCATTGAGGTTGTTCAGTTATATCGTAAATGGTGTTTTCAAATACTGAACGTTGGAACGATTTGATGAACTCAACAGTTAGTGGAATTTCTGGTTTGACAGAAAACGGATACAGGGATAAAGGTTCAACATATTGACCATATTGATCAAGCGTTTTAAACTTATCTTTTTCCAATTTTCGGTCAGGCCATTGAGTATATGAAGGTGCAATGGAAGAATAGAACAACCATAGACGTTCAGTAGCCCATTCCCGTGGTACAGGACAATAAATTTCTTGCCATATAAATGGTTTAGCCATACAGTCGTCATACCAACCCCTATTTAGAGCTTCACTTTTATAATGTTTTGAAACAATGAAGTTTTCGGTGTCCTGGTCATCAATTTCTCTAATAATACTCCAATTAGCAATAATCAGCGCTTCGTCGTTTTGAAGTTTCCTGGCTACCCAAATTGCGCCCGGCTTTCCGGAATTGGGTTGCCAATTCGGACCCACCCCAACAACTTCCATTACCCAAATTTCATCAGGATCAGCGATGCAAAAAGCTTCGGCTCCATTAACACAGGAAGGTAAAAAACCATAAGTTTCCATCAGCCCGGCAATGCAATAAATTGCTTGCTGTGCAGTTTTACAACGCTGAAGTGCAAAAATCATAGCCTGCTCTGCAGTAATAATGGCTCCACTATTATCACGGCTACAAACAAGTTCTTCCTTTTGGGAAATCGTGCTTTCTGCAATTACCAGCTGGTGCTCATTTATGTGCGAGTAAGCTGAGTGAAAATATCGAAAGGTCTCTTTGACCTGAGGAATTTGTCCAAGTACTTCACCGAAATCATTTAGGTCGTCATTTCTGATTTCCTGTAAGCCCCAGTAAACATTTGCTTGGGAACCCTCTGGGTAGCTTGCTCTTTCAATAATTCTAACTCGGGAGTCTTTACCCGCATCTGAATGACTGACCAGGATTGAACCATCGGCAGTAGCTTTTTTACCTGCAGCTATAATTGTGCACATAGGTTTCTACCTGAAAATAAAGCCTTCTTTAAATGGATCTTCCGGATCAAAATAAAACTCATTTTGACCAGTGATGAAAGCAGTGCCTCCAACTTGGGGAATGATGGCATCGTAAGCCCCAAATGAGGTTAATTCTGCAACTTTTACAGTCATTGTACTGCCTAAAATACTTTCGATGGTTATTTCTTGATTTTCAGTTAATTCACCTTTTGCATGATGCAGTGCTGCGCGGGCGCTAACGCCTGATCCGGTTGCAGAACGATCAACTTCACCATCGGCGAAAATGCAAACATTGCGGCTATGGTGTTTAGGGTTTTCTGGCTTACCTGTAAAAATGGTTCCGTATAAAAAGCTTAAATCTTTCTCAAAAGGATGATCAATTTCAAAATTGTCCATTACCGCAAGCTTAATACGACGGCCATAATCTATTAATTTATTGAAATTATCAGGTTTCATGCTTAATCCCAATGCATCAGCATCTACGAAGGCATAAAAGGCTCCTCCATAAGCAATATCAAATTTAATAGTTCCAATTCCAGCAACTTCAACCTGTTGATCTCTCATGTATAAGAAAGAAGGGACATTTCTGAAACTCACTTCTATCACTTTGCCATTTTCAATAATTGCTTTTGCCCGCACCTTCCCGGCAGGTACATTTATAGTTAGTTCTGGTGTATTACTGTTTTTATCGATCAGGCCGGTTTCAAATACAAGTTTGGTTAATGCTATAATTGCATGCCCACACATAGTACTGTATCCTTCGTTATGCAGGAAGAAGACATCAAAGTCTGCATCTAAGGATGTTGTAAGTACGGCTCCGTACATATCAGCATGTCCACGTGGCTCCCACATTATGCCTGTACGAATAAAATCAAGGTTTTCTTTAAAATATCTTCTTTTATCAAGAACAGTATTGCCTTTAATTTCAGGTAAGCCAGAGGTGAAAACACGCAAAGGTTCTCCTCCTGTATGCATGTCAATCGTTGTGATTCTGGTCCAGTGTTGAGGAGCTTTCCAATTCCAGTTATTGAATAAGTTATGCATCTGAATTTTTGGTTTATAATTGAATTAACTGGCCGGCTTTTTTGGCTACTGCAGCTTTATACATTTCTTGTGCAACAAACAAATCAAATAGGGCCATACCAGCCGATTTATATACAGTGGTTTGGTTTACATTGATTTGCTGCTCATTAGTTAGTACTTTCCCAAGGGTAAAGACATTTTCTTCAGTGATTAATCCTTTTTTTATAGGATTTATAATGTCTCCAACTTCCTTGCGAGCACCATCGGAATCAATTGCCAGCTTTCCGGCCAAACGAAATACACTGTCAGGTAACTCCTGCATATCAGGTTTATAAGAGCCTATGCTAATAAAATGTTTTCCTTGTAGCATATCGGGGTTGTCAGGTAAAACAGGCTCCGCCGATCTGCTGGCGGCTACTATAACATCAGTTAACGATAGAATTTCTTCTGCCGTCTTGCAGGGAACAATTGTTACGTTGGGAAAGAAGTGGTTTATTTCAAATGCAAGCTTCTGTACACTTTCAGGAGTACGTTCAAGACAATAAATTATTTCAATTTGACGTACAGAACAGGCAAACAATGCTTGGTGAATACCCTGGACTCCGCAACCGATTAATCCGATAGAGCTAACGTTTGGAGGAGTCATGTATTTAATTCCGATTGCACCTAAAGCGCCAGTGCGTAAGGCTGTTAATTTAGCCGCATTGAAAATTGCCAAAGGCATTCCGGTTTTGGCATCGTTCAAAATCATTACTCCGTTTGTTACAGGTAATTGTTTTGTACTATTATCAGGAACTACCGAAACCAGTTTGGTTCCAAAATGACTTTCAGAGAAGGAAGGCATTACCAGAAAAGTGTTCTCCTCCCGATCAAAATGTAACCGCTGTGGAGCAAAACATTTCTTTTTCTCATTATCAATCAAGGCCGTTTCAACAGCTTCAATAACTTCTTGAAATGAAAGTAATTGTGCAATGTCAGTGTTGTTTAATACAAGCATGTTTAGTTTACGTAAAATGAAGAATTTCTTTCAGGGAATTTTCTTAACCCATTAATATATGCTTGGGTTTTCAGGCAATTCTAATAAAGTTTTACTGTTTATTTATTTAAGTGATTCTAATCGGTTAATATTTATTCAATACTTGTTAATAACATTAAAATGTTGTGGGATGATAAAATTGAGTAGAAGCCAAAGACCGCCCATTATGAAAATGGCAATGGAGACAACAGCAATTATTTTCTTATATATGTTGCTTGGCTTGATTCTAGCTTGGTGGCGATTAATAGAACGAGAGTTGATTTTATGAATTTCTCTTTGCAGCTTTTGGAATTCCTTTCGTTTTTCATCCTCGCTAAGCTGAATGGCAATAGATGAGAATAATGCTTTAGCTTCGTTAAATTCATTTTGTTTTTCGGGGTGATTTTCTATCCATTCATTCCAAAAAGTAATATCACTTTCGTTGGTCTTAAAGCAATAATTGATGAACGAATCATCGGTTAAAAAATCTTTAACTGTATAATGTTCATGAACCATAATTTTTGTTTTTTATTAAAGAGTATGGCTTTAGGAATTTTTACCAAGAAAAAATGAACTTTTTTAATTTTTTATTCCAAAACGATTAGTACTTGGAATTAGAGGTCAGGTACTCCACAAAAAGAAAGTAATGATCAGAATAGGAACCAGTAACAAATAATCGGGAATAGTACATTCTGGCGCAATAGGTTTATTGCTGCATGAATAGTGTTGTAAATGGTACGGATTGAAATGGAGGTTCTGCCAGCTATTTCCTCGTAACTCAATTGCTCAAAGAAACGGAGCTTTATGAGTTCTTGCCCATCTGACAAGACGAGAATTGTCTACTGTAATAAGGAGCCTCGATAAAAGTAACAAATAGTTTCTATATATGGAAACTATTTGTTACTTTTGTATTTATTAAAGAAAATAGTGAGGGTGTTATTTACCATGAAAAAATGTTTTGAAATTGAAGTATCAGAGGATGCCGAGGAATTCCTCGAGGGAATGGAAGAAAAAGCTAAATTAAAGTTTGCCAAAGTCTTTTTAAAAGTCAAAGAAGGACTTAGCAAAGAAGAAGACTTTAAAAAGCTTAAAGATTCAGATGGAATTTTTGAATTTAGAGTAAGGGATAATAAGGTGTTTTACAGAATCCTGGCTTTCATGGCAAAATATGAGGGTGATGATTTTACTACTATTATTTGCACTCATGGATTCTTAAAAACAACCGACAACACCCCAAAGTCGGAAATTCAAAAAGCAAAAAAGATAAAGAAAACTTATCTTGAAGATTAATTTAAACACTTCAAGCCTAAATGAATTAGGCTTGAAGTTATTCTTCAAGCAATTAAAACTTACGTTATAAATATTTATTTAAAAGATGATTAAAACAAAATCGACTGTACAAGATCAAGGATCTGACTACGGTGCGATTGTGTCACTTCCCCGCAATCGAAAAAAGGGAAAAAGCATCGACTATTTCATTGAAAAAACAGTTGGGAAGGAAGGATCAGAAGAACGAAAAACTTTTGAAATTGAATTCAAATTAGAATTATTACAAGAAGCTATTAAAGAAGCGAGAAAGATTCGACATCTTTCTCAAGAACAATTAGGAGAAAAGATTGGTGTGAAAAAAGCTCAAATAAGTAAACTTGAAAAAGGATACAATAATACTACAATAGGAATACTCACTAAAGTGCTAGATGCTTTAGATGCAAAAGTTAAAATAACAATTGAGTTAGAAAATCAACATTTAGAATTTGTTTAAAATTAAAAAAGCTATCCGAATGGATAGCTTTTTTGGATATATCCCGCGACAAAAAAATACCGAATCATATTATTTACACCAGGAGAAAGCCCACCAGTCCCAGAGCTGCTCCGAATAAACATAATGCCCTACAAAAAGGAAGTAATGATTTAGAATAGGAACCAGTAACAAATAATCGGGAATAGTACATTCTGGCGCAATAGGTTTATTGCTGCATGAATAGTGTTGTAAATGGTACGGATTGAAATGGAGGTTCTGCCAGCTATTTCCTCATAACTCAATTGCTCAAAGAAACGGAGCTTTATGAGTTCTTTTTGTCTGGTAGTGAGATTGTTAATAGCGGCATGTATTCTTGTTTTGCGTTCAGAGTCAATTTCCTGATCAATCAATAATTGTTCATATGAAGCGATTTCAGGTTCTATAGGGAATACATCATAATTCAGTTCTTTTTGTTTACAGATTGCTTTTGTAAGTCGACGTTTGTAGCAAATTAAAATATAATGCTGTATTTGACGAATTGAATCTAATCGCTCCCTTTTAGTCCAAAGATCGATAAAAACCCCATTGATTTGATCTTTTACGATTTCACGGTCTCGGCTAATTCTTAAACCAAAACGGAACAAATTATCATAGGAAACCTCATACAATCTGTATAAAGCTCGTTCATTACCAAGCCTTATTTCACTCCATAGCCAATTATATTCTTCGTTGCAATAAAACATGATTAATTGGGGTTAAATCATACTGTTAATTAAATTGAAGCAAATTGATTATTCCAATTTAGCTGAAATGATAAAGCTTGATCGGTAATATATTGACCTTTTGTATGTAGATATTGATTTGTTTGTGTTAATAAAATATGAGCGGTTTTTGTTTGCTAATGGTTATAAAAATAGAAAACCGGTTAATATGTTAACCGGCTTTCAAATAAGATTTTTGTAGAATTTGATTATTTTTTTTCGCTTTCTTCAATTTTGGATTCAATGAAATTCTTCAGTTCGCGTACCCGTTCCATGTATTGAGGTTTTTCCGCTGCTTGTTCATCCCATGTTATGCTTTTACATTTTTGTGTGTAACACATGTTTATGAAAAAGCGTGGGGTTGTTGCTTGTGATCCTCCAATCATTTGATCAGGCATATCAAAATACATTAAATCCCACATTTTTTGGTGGATCTCTTTTATAGCCTCTGGAGTCAGCGTTACTTTTTCAATAATTAACGAATCCTGGTTATTTCTGTACCTCAACTCCTGAGTTTTTGAATTGTATTCATAACCAACTTCATTACCTTTTGTAAACTTCACTTCTAAATGGTCAAACTCTACCATTTTATAATGCATCTTTTTAAAATATGCAGTGTAATAATAATAACCCATGTAGATTAAAAAAGAACCTATAATCATGGTTAGCAGGTAGATTTTTTTTGCCTTTTCGTTCATCTAAACTTTTTTACTTTAAAATCTATTAAAAATTAAATTGCAACGCGTTCAATTTCCACAGAATCATCAATTGGTTCGCCTAACTCACCTTCCCATTTGCTTACTACAGCGGTAGCAATACTGTTTCCAACAACATTAGTAGCTGAACGGCCCATGTCCAACAAAGGATCTATACCTAATAACAATGCTAAACCTGCCTCAGGTATATTGAATGTTGCCAAAGTACCTGCAATTACAACTAATGAAGCTCTGGGAACCCCAGCAATACCCTTACTAGTTAGCATCAGGACTAATAACATGGTTACTTGTTGTCCTATAGAAAGGTGAATGTCATATGACTGAGCGATGAATAATGATGCAAAGGTCATGTACATCATTGAACCATCAAGATTGAAGGAATACCCCAGTGGTAATACGAAACTTACGATTTTGTTTTTGCAACCAAAGCGCTCTAATTGCTCCATGGTTTTAGGGTAAGCAGCTTCGCTACTTGATGTGCTGAAGGCAAGCAGGATAGGTTCTTTTATTCTTCCAATTAAGTCAAAAGCTCGTTTCTTTAAAATGGTTGAGCCGATTAACGTAAGCAGTAACCAAAGGAAAAGTAAGCCTCCATAGAACTCTATAATGAATAGGGCATAGGTTGAAAGAATACCCAAACCTTGCTTTGCTATTATGGCGGTCATTGCACCAAAAACAGCAAAAGGGGCAAATTTCATAACATAGCCGGTAACTTTTAATATAACGTGTGCTACCGCATCAAATAATTTAATTACAATTTTACCTTGTTCGCCAATTGCAGCTGTCGCTACACCAAAGAACAATGCAAAAACAACTATTTGTAAAATTTCATTGCTTGCCATTGCTTCAATAACACTTTTAGGGAATATGTGTGCAATGAAATCTTTGAAACTTAGGGCTGCTTTTTGAATTCCGGTACTTGCATGGGTATCTGGTAAAGGCAAATTCATAGCTTCTCCCGGACGGAAGATGTTTACCAAAATCATTCCCAACAGTAATGAAAGTAGACTGGCGCTTAAAAACCAAAGTAAAGTTTTACCTCCAATACGTCCTACCGATTTTATATCCCCAAGTTTAGCCACTCCAACAACCAAGGTAGTTAGTACCAATGGCGCAACAATCATTTTAATTAAGCGAAGGAAAATATCACTCAATACGGTGAAAAGCTCCAGTTTTTTTTCGCGCAACTTATCGTTTTCTGATTTGCTTTTTTGAGCTTCCGAAATTTCAGTTGTTAGCTGTTTGTATGCAGTAGAAGCACTATCTAGTGTAGGTAATTTTTTTTCGGCAACCGCTATTTTTTGGGTAGCTGCGGATATTCCATCATTATAGGTGTTGATATAGGAAACGTTAAGAATGTACCCTAAAATTACACCCAATATTAAGGCGATAAAGATGTATAGGGTTAACCTGTTTTTTTTCTCCAACATAGAAATGATTTGTTTTTTGATAATCCGCAAATCTATAAAAAACTATGGGCTTGTAAGCTTCTTATATTGCTTAATTAATAGTTTAATACACAAAAAAAACGCCAGTACATGGTACCGGCGTTAGATTATTGCTTTTATAACTTAGTTAGTTAAGTCTTCTGCATAAATAGAGCTATGCTCTTTAGCCGCCAAATAGCGTTCAGCATCAAGTGCTGCCATACAACCTGAACCGGCTGCAGTTACCGCTTGACGGTAAATATGGTCTTGTACGTCACCTGCAGCAAATACTCCTTCAATATTGGTTTTTGTGCTACCTGATTTAGTAATGATGTAACCATTTTCATCCATATCCAACCAGTCTTTAAACACGTCGGTATTTGGTTTGTGACCTATGGCTACAAAGAAACCTGTAACGTCAATAGTCGTCTCTTTACCAGTTTCATTATTAATTAATAATGCTCCGGTTACATTTTGGCCGTCACCTAAAATTTCTTTGGTTTCTTGGTTGAACAATACCTCAATATTAGGAGTGTTCATTACACGGTGCTGCATAGCTTTAGAAGCACGCATTTCACCTTTACGAATAATCATATAAACTTTATTGCAAAGTTTTGACAGGTAAGTAGCTTCTTCAGCTGCTGTATCTCCTGCACCAACAATGGCAACATCTTGCTTACGGAAAAAGAATCCGTCGCAAACAGCGCAAGCAGAAACTCCAAAACCGTTATATTTTTCTTCAGAAGGTAATCCCAACCATTTAGCAGAAGCTCCGGTTGAAATAATTACTGAGTCAGCTGTTATTACTTTTCCATCATCTAAAGTTACCCTGTGAGGAAGTGAAGAGAAATCAACAGCCGTAACAATACCAAAACGTACTTCAGCTCCAAAGCGTTCAGCCTGTTTTTTGAAATCTTCCATCATTTCTGGTCCTTGAGTACCTTCAGGATAACCAGGGAAGTTTTCAACTTCAGTTGTAGTTGTAAGCTGTCCGCCTGGTTGCAAACCTGTGTACATAACTGGTTTCAAATCAGCGCGCGCAGCATAAATAGCCGCAGTGTAACCTGCGGGTCCTGATCCGATGATCAGGCAATGAATGTGTTCTAATTCGCTTGACATACTTTTGCAGTGTTCTAAGTTTAGGTTAAAAACTTGGTTAAATGGTTATATTGAAAGGAAATTTTTAATTAACACAGAAATCCTCCACCTATTAAATCATCACCTTCATAAAATACAGCTGATTGTCCGGGAGCAATTGCTGAAACTGAGTGGTCAAATTCAACCTTCATCAGATCTCCATCCTGCACAATAGTACTCATTGTGCCGGCATCTTTATATCTAATTTTTGTAACAGCTTCGATAGGATTGGTAATCGAATCATACTTTACAAGGTTATAATTACGAACAAATGCTTGTGATTTTTGTAGATCTTCCTCTCTGCCCAAAACAACAGTATTGGTTTCAGGGATAATTCGGGTTACAAATACTGGTTCTCCCAAAGCAATGCCCAAGCCTTTACGTTGTCCAATGGTATAAAAAGGATAGCCTTTATGCTTACCAACTTTTCGCCCGTCAGTTAATACAAAGTCACCTCCGTCAACGCGTTCTTCCAGATCAGGTACGCGATGCTTTAAGAACGAACGATAATCATTATCGGGTACAAAGCAAATTTCATAGCTCTCACTTTTGTTAGCCAGGTCAATTTGTCCCATTTCCATGGCCATTTGCCGGATTTCAGTTTTTCTGAAACCGCCTAATGGTAACATTGTTCTACTTAAATTATATTGAGATACACCCCAGAGTACGTAAGATTGGTCTTTGTTGTTATCCAAGCCTTTTGAAACCACATAACGATCGTTCTCCTGGCGAATTTGGGCATAATGACCGGTCGCAATAAATTCACAATCCAGTTTATCCGCACGTTTCATTAATGCTTCCCATTTGATGTGGGTGTTGCATAATACACATGGGTTAGGTGTACGTCCGGCAAGGTATTCTTCAACAAAATTATCGATAACAAAATTGCCGAACTCCTCGCGAATGTCTAAAATATAATGAGGAAAGCCGTATTGAACGGCTAAAGAACGTGCATCGTTTATTGAGTCAAGACTGCAGCAACCGGTTTCCTTAGAAGAACTACCCGAAGATGCATAATCCCAGGTTTTCATGGTAAGGCCAATTACTTCATAGCCTTGCTCATGCAACATAATTGAAGCTACCGAACTGTCGATACCTCCACTCATTGCCACTAAAATTCTTCCGTGCTTACTCATAATTTTTCAAACCGCAAAGATAGACATTTGGTTTTGTAATGAAGTGATTTCTGCGTCATTACAAGGTAAAATGCTAGTTGGATTTGGTTGAATAAACCATTTTTGATAATAGTAACCGGCTGATTATGTGCTTTTTTTCCATGAAAGCCTGTTAACTCCTCAAAATGATACCAATTTGTGTTTATTTGAAAAACACATCATAAGCATAACGGGCAATTAACAAGCAAATTACAATTAAGAAGAATTTGCGTATAAACTCATTGCCTTTAGTTAAGGCCAATTTGCTGCCAATTATACCGCCAGCAAGATTGCATACCGCCATTGGCAAGGCTATGTGATACAACACTTGTTTGTTAAAGATGAATGCCGTTAATGCTGAAAGGTTGGTAACACAGTTAATGATTTTAGCATAAGCAGAGGCGTTTAGGAAATCAAATCCTAAAAACATGATAAATGCCAAAATGAAAAAGCTTCCTGTTCCTGGGCCAAAAAAACCGTCATAAAAACCGATTATCAATCCAATCAAGCTCCCCATGATCAGCATTTTGCTTTCAGGGATTTCTCGGGCCTGCGTGCTGCCTAAATCTTTTTTAAAGAAGGTATATACGGCAATAAGTACAAGGATGATCAGAATAAGAGGTTTCAAAAGGGAGCTGTCAAGCAAATTGATTGTTTGGGCTCCTAAATAAGCTGCAACAAGTGCACAAGCGGCAACAGTTGCTAATATTTTGAAGTTAAAATTAACTTTTTTACTGTATTGCCAAGCGGCTGCTGTAGTACCGGTAATAGCTGGTATTTTACCTGTACCGAAAAGTACCGGCAATGCCGTTTGGGGCAATGTGAATAATAGTGCAGGCATTTGAATCAGGCCGCCTCCGCCCACAATAGAGTCGACAAATCCAGCAAGAAAAGCAAAACAACACAATAAAATTATTTCCATTTGAAGTCGAATAGTTGGGCGACAAATTTGCAGAGATTTTTTCACCCATACTCATTGTTAATAAATTTATTACGCTTGTAAAATAGGAGGGATAGTGGATAAAAGAATTGCTGTTTCCCTTTTTAATGGAAAACAGCAAAAAAAATTATCACTTAAATTGAACCAAATTTTCCTGAGTTAAAATCATTTATAGCTTGAATGATTTCTTCCTGTGTATTCATAACAAAAGGGCCATAACTAACAATGGGTTCATTAATAGGTTCACCACTAAAAACCATTGCATAGCTGTCTTCTTCAGCTTTTAATGTAATGGTTTCTCCATCATGATTAAACAACACAAAGTCTTTATGCTTGGCTTGTTGTTCGTTGTTTATGATGAAACTTCCTTTTGTAATCAGTATCATAGTGTTAAACAAAGCAGGAAGATCAAAGCTTACTTCCGCTCCAGTTACCATTCTGATGTCATACATTTCAATTGGAGTAAAAGTACTTGCAGCTCCATTTACCCCTTTAAAATTTCCGGCAATAATGCGGTTCACACTGCCTTTGTCATCAATCTTAACCGTGCTAATGCTATCATTAGTAATAGCCTGGTATTTAGGTGGGCTCATTTTATCCTTGGCCGGTAAATTAACCCAAACCTGAATGAAGTGCTGCAAACCTCCTGTTTCTGCAAATTCTTGTGATTGAAATTCATCATGCATCAGACCTGCAGCCGCTGTCATCCATTGCACATCGCCTGCACTGATAACTCCCCCACCACCGGAAGAGTCACGGTGCTCAATTTGTCCTTCGTATGCAATACTTACCGTTTCAAAACCACGGTGAGGATGTTCTCCAACACCTCTTCGGTATGCTGAAGGCTCAAAATAGTGGGGCATGTTATAGTCCAGCATTATGAATGGATTGGTTTCACGTGTGATGCCGTATGGGCCTGGTACATAGTTTGACACTCGGAAACCGTCGCCTACCATGTGTGGAGATGCTCCTGTTAATACCTGTTTTATTGATTTAGTTGCCATTACAACAACTCCTTTCTTAAATTAATTTAGCATTTATTAAGCAATTACAACTTCTGCCAATTGAACTTCAGCAAGCAATTTCACTTCATCGCTTACCAAAACTCCACCGGTTTCCAAAGCTGAATTCCAGTTTAGTCCAAAATCTTTTCTGTTAATTTTTCCTGCAATGCTAAAGCCTGCTTTTTTGTTTCCCCATGGGTCAAGGCCTGATCCACCAAATTCAACATTAAGCTTAATAGGCTTGGTAATATCTTTTATGGTTAAATTACCTTTCAACTCAAATTCGCTGTCATCAACCTTATTAAATTCTGATGATTCGAAAGTGATTTTAGGGAAACTTTCTGCATCAAAAAAATCTGCAGATTTAAGGTGTGAATCTCTCTGTTCATTTCCCGTTGAAATAGAGTCTATATCAGCATTGAAACTGATCTTTGCATTTTCAAAATTATCATTATCAGTTTCAACATTAACATCAAATTGGTTAAAGTTACCAGTTACATTGCTAACCATCATGTGTTTAATTTTAAATTGAATTTCGCTGTGCGAAGGGTCAATTCCCCATTTTGTATTTGCCATAGTTTTATAATTTAAATTTTAAATATTTTGTTTTAACTAATTTTGTTGTAACAAATATTTGGTCAAAAAAATTAATCCCGCAATTTGTCTAATAAATCACTTAATAATTCAGCATCATTTTCATTTAAACGTCCTTTCATTGCTTGATAAAATTCGTCGAAAAACGGACTTAATTCATCAAGAAGCTTTAAACCTGCTTCGGTAATAGTAATATCCATTTTTCTACGGTTTTCTTCACAAAGACATCGTTTAACAAAACCTTTGGTCACTAGTTTATCCAAAAGGCGAGTTACGTCGTTGCCTTTGTCTATCATCACATCTTTAATTTGTCCAGGTGAAACTGGTTGAGGGTGTTTACCCTTTAATATTCTTAGTACATTATAGTGCTGAGGTAAAATATCATATGTTTTAAAAATACCACTCAGCTTATCACGTACCCAGTTGTGGGTAAACATTAAATTGATTACCGCTTTCTGATGACTGTTGCCAAAATCTTCCTGAAGTATTTCTTTTTCAATTTTCACAATACAAATATAGTAAAAACAATTGTTGTTGCAACATATATTTTTAAAAAAATGTTTTTAAAGCTTTAATATTTAAAGGGATTGCTTTTTTAAAGAGTTGTAAAATACTTCAATGTTTGTCAGAATTAAGGTTCATTATTATTCAGTAAAAGTCTTTTTTATTTTTACGTGCTTAAAATATTTGCCGATTACAAATGAAAATTATCGATCTATCCAAAACAATTCAGTACAGCAAGAAGGATCCGTGGTTTATGCGGATTAAAGTAAAAAACTACCCACACAATCGAAGTAAATTGCTAATCCGTTTTTTTCTGGGTTTGCCTCAAAAATTATTTCCCAAAAACTTTTCCGGTTGGGCTGACGACAAAATACTCAGCATGGGAGTACATGCCTCAACGCACATAGATGCTCCTTGGCATTATAGTCCGACCTCTAATGGAAAGCGCGCTAAAACTATTGATGAAGTTCCACTTGAATGGTGTTATGGAAATGGTATTGTTATTGATATGTGCCATAAAGTCGACTTTTCTGTGATTACAGTTGATGACATTCAAATGGATTTACAAAAAAGTGGGGCAAAGATTAATCCCCAAACTATTGTGCTCATTAAAACTGGTAGAGACAAACTGAGTGGAACCCCTGAATATATTACAACCGGAACCGGTATGAGTAGGGAAGCAACAGAATGGTTGGTTGACCAGGGTGTAAAAGTAATTGGTATCGATCAATGGGGGTTCGATCTTCCGTTAAAATATATGGCAAAAAAAACGAAGGAAAGTGGCAATCCTGAATTTTTCTGGCAAGCACATTTAGTTGGACAGGAAAAGGAGTACTGCCATATTGAGCAGCTTGTAAACTTGAATGCGTTACCAGCTTCAGGTTTTAAAGTGGCTGTTTTTCCTTTGAAAATAAAGGGAGCTTCTGCTGCACCTGCAAGGGTTGTTGCCATATTGGATGAACAATAATTTTTTCAAAAGGCTGGGCATGTTAAACTTCCAAGAGAAACGTTAACTTAAGTACTGTTAATTATAGAGTATATGCAAGTTGCAGTAATATCGGGCAGCGCACGTCCCGAACGTCAATCGCATAAGGTTGCTTTAGAGGTTCAAAGAAGACTTGATAAACGGTCAAGTATCAATACCATTTTATTGGATGTAAAGGAGTATCAATTGCCATTGCTTGATTATACATTTCGTACACATCCATCTCCAACAGATAAAATGAAAGAGTTTCAGCAATATTTAGCTCAGTCACAAGCTGTGGTGGTGGTTTCTCCAGAGCACAATAGCAGTTTTTCTGGTGCCTTGAAAAACACGATGGATTTCTTTTATGAAGAGTATTTTCGTAAACCCTTTGGAATTGTAACCGTTTCGGCTGGTATGCTAGGCGGTATAAATGCGGCCCGTGATCTACAACATTACGGATTACGTCTAAATGGAATAGTTTCTCCGTCTTTTTTAATCACTCCTAAAGTGCAAACATTATTTGATGTAGAGAATGCGTTGATTGATGCTGGGTATGGTGAGCGTATTGAAAAGTTTATTGATGAATTTTTGTGGTTGTGTGATAAGATAGGGTAGAGGTGCTTTATTAGATATCCAATTAAATTTTGCATGGAAAAAAGAAAAATAGGAAATACAGCTCTTGAATTTTTACCATTGGTGTTTGGAGGAAATGTTTTTGGCTGGACCGTTGATCAAGCAACTTCTTTTCAATTGTTGGATGAATTTTATGCCAACGGATTTACTTTTATTGACACGGCTGATGTTTACTCAAATTGGGTGCCTGGAAATGAAGGGGGTGAATCTGAACGGATAATTGGTAATTGGCAAAAAGCACGAGGCAATCGCGATAAACTAATTATAGCAACCAAAGTGGGTTCAACAATGGTCCGTTCTCCACAGAAAACCCTGAAAAAAGACTATATTTTAAAGGCAGTAGAAGGTTCCTTAAAGCGATTGCAAACTGATTATATTGATTTATATCAATCACATTATGACGATTTAAGCACACCGGTAGAAGAACCTCTTGAAGCTTATGCTCAATTGATAAAAGAAGGAAAAGTACGTTACATCGGCGCTTCGAATTTTAGTGCCAGCAGGTTGCAAGCCGCTTTATCAGCCAGTAAAACCAATGGATTACCACGCTACGAAAGTTTGCAGCCATTTTACAACTTATACGATCGTGCGGAATATGAAGAACAGTTGGAACAATTGGCTTTAAAAGAAAAGCTGGGAGTTATTCCCTATTATTCGCTTGCCAGCGGTTTTTTAACGGGCAAATACCGGTCGGAGGTCGACCTGGGACAAAGTGCCCGTGGTGCAGGAGTGAAAAACTATCTTAATAAACGAGGCTTTTCAATTTTAAAAGCCCTAGATGAATTGGCTGAAAACTATAAGGCAACGCCTGCTCAAATTTCGTTAGCCTGGTTACTGGCTAAGAAAAGTATAGCTGCTCCTATCGCAAGTGCAACAAAAAGCCATCAGTTAACTGAACTTTTAGGGGCCTTAAGGATAAAACTTGATGAAAATTCGATGCTGAAGTTGGATAAAGCAAGTGTATTTTGATAGAAATTACCCTTGTTTTAATAAAAAGTAAAAAATTATTTAACTGAATGTGAACAGAGTATGTCTTTATGGGTCACTAAACACTAAAAAAGATTTGCCAGTATGACCTGAATTTGTACTTTTGCCTCCGGAAAGTTGGCAGAGTGGTCGAATGCGGCGGTCTTGAAAACCGTTGACTGTAACAGGTCCGGGGGTTCGAATCCCTCACTTTCCGCTCCCTACTTAATCAAAAAGTAACAAACGCTGTAAATTGAATGATTTACAGCGTTTTTGTTGTGTGCCGTGCATATCTATAAACTAGGAGGTGCAAGTCCTCTATGGGGGTCGGTAGTTACCAACCATTAGCCAAGAGCAAGGGTGTCCGTTGCGAAGCGGAATCTGAAGGAAGCTTGAGGCAAATCCCTGAACCGAGGCACACGAACCCTATCAGGCATATCCAGCAGGATGAGATTGCAACACAAATCGAAGTCCAATAACTACCCGGATACTGGAGTGTAAATAAGGCGGTTACATGGGGAGAAAGTGTATAGGTTTACCACGGGAGGTCTGACAGACGTGCGGAAACAAGCAGTATGAAACACGGCTAACAATTGCTGTCAGAAGTCAGCAGAGACCAAAGTACGCTGCTACGAGCTAGCAGGGGAAGGGTCGAATCTTAAGAGGTGAGCATCAACTGAAAGTTACTGTATGAATGGTAGAAAGCAGAAAACGGAGCAAGACACCTGGCAGAGCGGAACTAGGTCGGCAACCGAATCAAGCTCTGGAGGGCAGACATATCTATGGATGACTGAAAAAGGAAACACCAACACAACGCAAGGGCAACAAGCCCAACTTCTGGAGTACATACTCTCGCCGTCGAACCTTAATGCGGCCTACAAACAAGTTAAGCGTAATGATGGAACAGGTGGGGTTGACGGGATGAGCGTAGAATTGCTTTTACCCTACTTACACTCCCACCGAGAAGTATTGCTTCATTCACTACAAAATGGGAGGTACAAGCCTCAAGCTGTTCGCCGGGTTGAAATACCCAAAGAGAACGGCAAAAAGCGAGCCTTAGGCATCCCCACGGTAGTGGATAGGGTCATTCAGCAGGCAATCACCCAACAATTAACACCTATTTACGAACGACAGTTCTCGTCCAACAGTTACGGTTTTCGTCCAAAACGCAGTGCTCATCAGGCAATAAAACAATGCCAGGTCAACGCAAATGAGGGTTATCGTTACGTTGTGGATATGGATTTGGAAAAATTCTTCGATACTGTTAACCAAAGCAAGCTGATAGAGATTTTATCCCGAACCATCCCTGATGGCAGGGTGGTGTCATTGATACATAAATACCTAAAGGCAGGGGTAATGACGCATGGAGTTTTTCAAGCGACATCGATGGGGGTTCCGCAGGGAGGGAATTTAAGTCCATTATTGAGTAATGTAATGCTTAACGAATTGGACAAGGAGCTAACGGAAAGAGGACATCGTTTTGTCAGATACGCTGATGATTGTATGGTATTCTGTAAAAGCCGCCGAGCCGCCCAGAGGGTGCTTGTCGGCATTACAACCTACATTGAACAAAAGCTTTATCTGAAAGTCAATAGGGAGAAAACCAAGGTTGCACACATCAAGGACGTTAAGTTCTTGGGGTATGGATTTTACTTCAACAAAAATGGTTGCAAAATGCGCGCCCATAAGAAAAGTGTTGAAAAGATGAAAGAGAAAATCCGAGAACTGACCTCACGGAGCAACGGATGGGGCAATGAACGCCGAAAGGAAGCAATAAGACAGTACATCACAGGCTGGCTTAACTATTTTCAGCTGGCAGACATGAAAGGATTGTTGGAACGCATAGATGAATGGTATCGAAGAAGAATCAGGTCATTGATATGGAAACAATGGAAAAGTATCAAAACCCGAATTAGGAATCTGATAAAACTGGATATCCCGAAAAACAAGGCAAAGGAATACGGCAACACAAGGAAAAGCTACTGGCATACAGCTAATAGTCCAATCCTTAGCAGAAGTATCACCAATGAACGCCTTAAGCAGTCGGGTTACCTGTTCTTTACTGACTACTATCAAAAATTGCGTTGTGTAAATTAAGAAACCGCCGTATACCGAACGGTACGTACGGTGGTGTGAGAGGTCGGAAAATGAAATAGGAGGAAAACCTATTTTATTTTTCCTCCTACTCGATTTGGTACCTGTCTCAAAAAGTTCATTAATTCTTATTCTGTAAGTGACCTATTCAGTGACCTGTTTAAAAATTTCCAAACAGGTCACTGAAAAATCCTTACAAGGCTTTAATATCAGCTGTACATCAGCCATACATCTTGATTAAAGCCCGATTGAAGCTTAATTTAATTAACTTTTAAGGTTACCGGCTTATGAACAAAACATTTAACCTGCTCTTTTACGTAAAGAGAAACAAACTCCTTGCAAACGGCACAGTTCCCATTTACTTGCGCATCACCATTGACGGCAAGCAAACTGAAATTGCCTCCAAACGATACATCGAACCCAAAAAATGGAATCGCATGGCTCAAAAAGTAAATGGTAATTCAGAAGAAGTCAAATCCCTGAACGCTTATCTTAAAACCTTAGAACAGCAGGCTTATGAAGCCTATCATGCTTTGCTTAAAAAAGGTTCGACAGTAACAACCGTCAGCTTAAAAAACAAATTACTTGGATCGGATGAAACAGCACGGACCTTGATTCCCATTTTTGAAGAGCACAACCAAAGAATGGAGGCCCTGCTGGGCCAGGAATATTCTGCGGGAACATTGGAACGCTACAAGACCTCTCTTAAGCACACCACCGACTTTTTAAACTGGAAGTTTAACCTAAGAGATATTGATATTCGAAAGATTGATCATCACTTTATTACTGAATATGAATTTTACTTACGCAGCATTCGTAAATGCAGTAATAATACAGCCGTGAAGTATATCAAGAACTTTGGCAAGATCATCCGTATTTGCCTGGCCAACGGCTGGTTGGACAAGAACCCGTTTATAAACTATAAAGCTAAAATAAAAGAAGTGGTACGTGAATATTTAACCGCTGAAGAAATTCAAAGCATTACTAACAAAGAATTCTCCATTGAACGATTAAGTATTGTTCGCGATATCTTCCTGTTCAGCTGCTTTACCGGACTCGCCTACGCTGACGTAAAGAAACTCAAACGCTCAGAAATCCAGAAAGGAATTGATGATGAATTGTGGATTTACACCTCTCGTAAGAAAACCGATACTACATCACGTATTCCCTTGCTACCTTCTGCTATTGCCATTCTAAATCGTTACCAGGATAACATTGAATGTGAATACAAAGACTTGCTACTACCCGTTTTAAGCAATCAAAAAATGAATGCTTATTTAAAAGAAATTGCTGATTTATGCGGCATCAAAAAGCAGCTCACCTATCATATTGCCAGGCATACTTTTGCCACTACTGTTACCTTATCCAATGGGGTTCCGATTGAAAGTGTAAGTAAGATGCTGGGGCATATTAATATTAAAACCACCCAGCATTATGCTAAGATCTTGGATATTAAGGTAAGTGAGGACATGAAGCGACTTAAGCTGAAGCTTAAAGTGGCTATCAAATGACCATTATTTTAACTATATTTGTTATATTAATAGCTAATATGACTAATCAAATCGTTAAACGCGTGGTAGTTGTGCACTGGAAAAACAAAGCGAAATGCCAATGGGAAGTTTTTTCCAATCTTAAAAATTTCTGCCTGAGTTATCCGGAATATAATTACAATACGCTGAATAATTATCTCAGTAAGGCTAAAACTGCCTACGAAAATGATACTGTTCGCATTGAACGAAAGCCGATTATTAGTCAACCTAAAATGAAAGAAGAAGTTATGGTTACCCGTCAGATTATGCCGGTTGTAAACAGAGTGGCAATGAGCCAGGCAAAGGAAAGCACCAAGGATTTGGACTATTGGCTTTCCCAACCAACTGAAAAAAGAATTGAAGCCGTGACGTTTATTATTTCGCAATCGCTTAAAAAAGGTGAAAGCATGAATAAAGCCATCATTAACAAACAACTAATGAAGCCATGATATTAGCAAGGGATTTTGAGGATTTTATACAACTGCTCAACAAGTATGCTGTTGAATACATGGTGGTAGGTGGGTATGCACTTGCTTTTCATGGCAAGCCACGTCATACGGGTGATTTGGATATTTGGATTAATATTTCTGAAGTTAACGCTGAGAAGCTGCTTAAGGTATTAAATGAATTTGGCTTGTCGGCTTTAGGTTTTGAAAAAGAAGATTTTTTAAAACCGGGTTATATTACCCAGATTGGTTACCCGCCGCTACGTATTGATATTCTCAATAACATTGATGGTCTTGAATTTAACCAGGCAATAAAAAACGTGCAGCAGTTAAAAGCCGATAATCTGACGATTAACTACATAGGCTTGCAAGATTTTATTACGAACAAGCAATCTTCCGGCCGAAGCCAGGATTTGACCGATATTAAAGAGATTAAAAATAAAATGGATGAAAAAGTAGTAAAGAAAAAAAGGCTACGACCAAAGAAATAAGATTAATAAAACGTCAGAAAACTACTACCTAAATCTTGCATTATAAAGAAAATAGGCATTCCTCATTCGTCGCCGGCAACTTATACTAAACTATTAATAACTATTCATAAAGTTTTATATTCGGCCTTTTAACTATTTAAACCATGCGACAACAACTATCTAAAATCTTTTTAATTGCTCTATTAATTATTGAAACCTTTGGTTTGGTACAAACGGCTTATGCACAAACTAAATCAAAAGGAAAGATCTCGAGTCAATCAAAAAAAGAAAAAAGTTGCCGAATTACCGGAACTGTTTTCAACTCAAATACCCAATCAATTTTATTGGAAAAAATAAACCAGGATCCACGTCATGATGACGTAATAGAAATTCCTGTTGAAAATGGAAAGTTTCATTTTGAAACTAAGCTTTTACATCCTGAGGCAGTACGATTATTACTTGGTAAAGCTAAAAATGAGGGCGGAAAATATATGTTTTTATTCTTAGAAAATGAGGATATAAACTTGGTAATACATTCAGAAGAGGAATTTGATAAAAATAGGGTTCAAGGCGGCAAACTGAATGAGGAATACAAAAAATATAAAAACGGCCTGGACCTTAAATTCAATGAAAGGTTGAAGCCACTTTATGAGAGTCAGGATGAAATGATTGCAAAAGGTCAATACAGTAGTGATGAAATGAAAGCCATTGATTTAAAATTACAAGAAGCATCATCACAGGATGAAAAAAAAGATCTATTTAAAAAAATGGACGATTTAATAAAACAAGGATTGGACAAATCCCCGAAAGCAAAAATTATAGAGGAAAAAACTCTTAAAATTTTTGCCGAACAAAAAGAATATTTACATAAATACATTGCACAAAATCCTACTATCGTCTCTTATGGGCTCTTTTTAAATGAACTCGACTGGAAACGAGACATTGACATCGATTTAGCTAAAAGATTTAATAAAATACTTTCTAAAGCCAATCCCAATCATCCTTACAATGAACTTGCTATAAATCTTATAAGCGCAATGGAAAATATAAAAATCGGGAAAAGATACGTCGATTTTTCTGCTCCTGATTTAAGCGGAAACCTGGTGAAACTATCTGAAAAAATTGAAGGAAAAGTTGCTTTATTAGATTTATGGGCTACCTGGTGCGGGCCGTGTATTGCAAACAGCAAAAGGATGCTTCCTATTTATGCTGAATATAAAGACAAAGGTTTCACCATAGTTGGTGTTGCTGGAGAATATAAAACCTTAAATACAGTAGTTCGTTTCCTGGAAAAAGAAAAATGGCCTTGGCTAAACTTGGTAGAACTGGACAAAAAAAATAAGATCTGGCAAAAATACGGGAAAGACCATAGTGGTGGAGGCATATTCCTCATTGACAAAGAAGGCAAAATTATAGCCATTGATCCCACAGCCGAGGAAGTAAAACAAACCTTAGCCAAGCTGTTAGGTTAAACCGATTTTCTTGGCATAAAATTGAATACACATGGTAAGCCAAAATACCCAAGGCACACCCCATCATTTTGCCTTCCCATAATTGTTTTTCCCACATGGTAACAATTCTTTTCGTGCAGTAAATCTGCCAACTCTCTCATATGTACGGTTATAATATTATTATTATTTATTTTTCAACTATCCTCTTTAATAATTCTACTTTCTCTCTTTCACTTTCAAGTAGTCGTTCATAAAGCTTTCGGTTTTCATCAATTACCTCCATTAGCTTGTCTATTGGATTAAATGTGCACTGAAAGTTTAAGGAAGCTGAATGATCATGATAATTGTTACCAATAATATTAAATATAGCATCTTCATTAAATCCTTTTATGGCTTCAGGAGAAACGCCTAATACTTTAGCCACTTTCTCCAATACAGTATCTTCAACGATTTCACTTTGCTCGATTTTCGAAATACTTTGCTGACTAACTCCCAATTCGAACGCTAGTGTATCCTGCTTCATACCACGTAATTCACGAATTCGGCTGATCTTACGGCCAATGTGGGATTTATATGTAGGTGTTGATGTTTCCATACTTTCAAATATATCAACTTTTGACTAAAGTACGAAACAACCAATCGGTTGTAAAATACAACTGCCTGTGGTTCGCTACAGCATTCTCCCTCAGGAACTTTGATCATATCACCCTTGAATCTTTTGTGTTATGGAAAACAAACTTACTTCGTTTTGTACTGGTCAGGAGGAGGCCTTACAGAAACTCATTAAAGACCTGGTTGAAAAGTATCAGCCAGAGCAAATCATTTGCTTTGGCAGGATTCAGCATAGCAATCATTCTTCAAGCTGCTTTTTTGAACCAGCCGAAAGCACATCCTATCACTACTTTCTATTAATGATTACTGCAGAAAGCAAGCGAATTGAATTCAATGTACAAGACTTTGTCAACTTTCGCTTTGCTGATGGCAAGGTCACCATTCTTTCCCATGGGAAGAAAACCGTTGAAGAGGCTATTTTAAAAGGTAGTAGGTTCTTCACTACGGTTTTGTCGCAAGGTTGTATACTCTATTCTAAGGATGGATTTATTCAGACTTATGCTATTTCAGAAGTTGATATTGTACAAACGCTTGAAAAGGCCCGCAGGCAATTCGAACGCCGTTTCCCACTGGCTAAAGGCTTTTTAAATGCAGCACAGGAAACATTGGCTACAGGTCATTATTCCGTGGCCGTGTTCATACTGCATCAAGTCCTGGAACAATCACTGGCCACCCTAATTCAGGTTTACATTGCTTACCGGACAGACATGCATCATTTGGGTCGGATGCTGGATTTGTGTGGTTGTTTCTTATCTCAAACCGATACGCTATTTCCACGAAACACCAAAGAAGAACAGCGCCTATTTACACTTTTGAACAACAGTTACTCCGGTGCCCGTTATAAAGACAACTTTACAGTAAGTGCTGGTGATGTTACCTTGATCTGCGAAAAAGTGAAGGAGTGTATTCTCGCAATCGAAAACCTTTGCATGCATCAGCTTGTCGTTTTTGAAGCTGCTGTAAAAGCCCGAGTAGGAAGGAATATACTTGCAACTGATCCTGTGGAAACGGAGGTGCATCATGGCTAAACGCAACAAACACGCCGCTTGGGATTTCGATTTAACTGAACTCGCCGAGCCTTACATTCTTCCTTTTGAAAACGATGATTTTACGTTGACACTGGAAGTATTAAACAAACACTCTCAGTTTCGGCAGGATAATCGCCGCTATGTTTCGTTCTCGACCCAGGAGCTAGCCTATACCAGTGGCATATTAAAGCTGCTGGTCAGTATTCGTGGTGATACGGAAGAGCTCCTTTGTTTAAAAGTGACTCCATCGGCTTTGATGGTTTGGTGCAGCAAGATAGGTGATGGCTCAAGCTTAAGTCGCCATGCGTACTTTGGCTTGTATAGGTTTGTCTTCTTAGGTGGCTATAAGAGTTTTCAAGGATATTATTGGCCGGATTTCTTTAAGGATAAGAACAAATTCCTGCAGATTTCGGTGGAACATTCCTCTTTTTCAATTCAGGCTAAGCCGCAATATGGAACGTTTTTCCGTCCGGGAGTACCCTTGTTATCCTGTGATCTAGAAACTTATTGTGAGCCACTTGTTTCTCCCTTAACAGTTCAATCCCAACTATCTGGTGAAATCGTCATTGGTTACGTACTGGCCCATACCAGCCTTCATTCTTATCACTGGCAGCACTTTCCCTTTCTGGTGCCCTTTTGTGGAAAGGCGACAAAGAACGGTGCGTCGGTTATAAGCTTTGAGTCCTACCTGAATGACCCTGCTCGGGAGCCTGTTTTACATTTTTCGAATGAAGAACTGGTTTTAAATGCCTATGCCGACAAAATGCAAAAGATTGCCTTGCTTAACCCCTGCAATGCCAGTGGAGAAGAAATAAAGGAGTCGAAAGCAGCGTTTATTACCCGAAAACAAACCTTATTTAATTATTGGAAGGCTGTTTTTCCGCTACTTGTTCAGCAGCAATTTACCTTTCAGCAATACTCTTATGGCATGCGCAACATCAAGGGGAAACCACGCAAACAGGAAATGCATGCATGTCGTTTTTCACTGGATACACCGCAACTGCATTTTTACTTGCAGGATAAAGGTGATTACTATCTGCTTCGGTTGGTTTTAAAAGTAAGGGGTAAACAGGTCCAGTTCAGCAATAATCGCATTCCTTTCTTTTTAATGGACAGGGATAACAACATCTACTTATTAACCTCTTTAATGGATGATGAACTGCTGGATTTATTTCATCAGTCAGGTAATAAGCTCTCCGTACTAAAATCACATCTTAAAGAGTTCTTCCAGACGTTTTTGGTGCATTTAAGTCATCAGTATCCATTGACTGTTATCGGGACCGGGCAAGATCCGGATTCAAGCCTATTAAATCATCGTTCACTTTGCCAACAGCCGGTGCTGAACATTTCACAGAAGGATAATATGTTGGTACTGGAACCCTGCATGCGTTACGAGGATGGTACAGAATGCAATGTTTTGCAATCAGGAACTTGTTATCTCAAGTTGGAGGATGAACGGCTTTTTGTCGTTCAACGCGACCGTGAGATTGAAGAGGCATATAAAAAACTGGTACTTTCCCTGCATCCTGATTTTCCCGGGCAGCAATGTGAATCGTATCTTATGTTGCCATTTACGTTTATTGAAAAGAATATAAAATGGGTAGATCAATTGAAAGAAATGCTTTCAAAACACAACGTGGCAGTCACTGGAATGCAGGTGTTTCCACGTTAACCAGACCCATTTTCCACCTTACCCTCTCAGGGTTGCTTACAGAGAGATAAGGTGGAAAATGGTCTTCCGGCCTTCTCATTTTTGGCATGCATATTTCTATCTTGAATTTTCTTTTAAGATGCTGCCATATGAAAACAACTTATTTCGCTCATCGCAAACCATTCTCTTTTTCTTTTCATCCCTACCAAATCGGTAGTCCCATCGGCCTTTCTAAGGGTTATGAAGACAATCATTTCCTGCTGAAAATCTATCAGCTTAAAGAAGAGCACTACGGGGATTATTATCAATTTCACCTGGCATATTTCCTGGAAAAACACCCTCATTCGGATGCTAAACATCTATTCTTCGAACATGTTTGGAGCATAGTGGTGAACCGCATCAGTTATTATAGAAACTCAGACCCTTTCTCTTCAAAACATACACAACATATTCATCATATTGAAAAACTGACCTGTTTTAAGCAACACCTCATTAGTATTGATGAATGGAATAAAACACTTAATTTTTCTTCCCTACTTGCGGAATGGGAACGGCAACTGACTGCGTCGAAGGAGCGGATCAAGCAGCTTGAATCCGAGATCCAGCAGCTCCGCCAGCATGAAAGCGCTGAGAAGATCAGCATTGCCGAAGACAAACTGCCTACCTTCATTGACCTCTTGCAACAGCTGCAGGAACTGACACTTCCCAACAACAAATCGCTCTTAAAATCCCAAACTCAAAGCCCCTGGTACAAGCTGCTCAGCAGGTATTTCTTGCATGGCGAAAAGGAAATTCCCATCAATACCGCCCGTAATTATTTCCCGGCTCAAAAAAGTGTGAAGCTGATCAAAGGCTCCGAGGTTCCTCAGAAGGACAAACACTTTCAGATCATCCCGCTTAAATGCAACTAGCAAGCCTGTTTAGCGCCTGAACATGACCAAACGGCTTCAATGGTCATTTAAATCCTTCATTCAGCCTTCAATTTTGTCTTTATCAAACAAAACAAGGAGGGATTATGCGTGTGGAATTAGTGACCAGAGAGGACCTCGACCGGTTCAAATCGGAATTGTTTACGGAATTAAAACAACTGCTCAGGCCCGAAGACCAACCTGAACGAAAATGGCTCAGAAGCGCGGAGGTTCGAAAGCTACTAAAGATTTCGTACGGCACTCTTCAGCATCTGCGGATTAAAGGGGTGTTACCGTTTCGCAAAGTGGGCAGCATTCATTACTACCCTTATGGTGAACTGTTAAACCTATTAGAAGGAGGGAAGGAGTTATGAAAACAGGAGCGCAGTTAAGTTATTTTCTAAAGCAGTTACCCAGGTATAACAAACTGGGGACATTTCATATCAGCCTATATGCTGCTTTACTGGAAGTTTGGAAACAGCAGCAGTATGATGCTTCCTTCAGGGTATCCCGAAGGAAGCTGATGCAACTGTCTTCCATTAAATCCATTGCTACCTATCACAAATGTTTAAAGGAATTGATCGCACTCGGCTTTATTGATTACCAGCCTTCTTATCATCCTAAAAAGGCCAGCCGGATAAGTCTTTTACAGGCTTAAGAATTCCTAAAAGTGCAGGATGAAAAAAGTTGAAGTAAGCGGAGAGTATTAAATGTGCCTTTAAGGAGCAAGTTAATGTTTTTGCTATACAAAAACACTTCGGGGGATGACCCCGAAGCTTGCTCCCGATGGTCACTGGGGTTGGATGATATTAGAGAAAAGGAAAGATGGGCTTCAAAAACAGTCAGCAAAATGAAACTAAAAGGCGATTACCGGGCAGGCCGAAAAAAGGAATCAAGCGGAGTGAGGTAATTATGGTGCGGCTGACACCTACCGAGCGGCTCCTGATTGAAAACAAGGCGAAAAAGGCCGGGCTGAAAATAAGTGAATGGTTCCGTAAGGCAGCCAAACAGGCGGAGGTTGTGGCTAGAATTTCTGTGCAGGAGGCTAATTGGTTTCGCATCCTGGCAGGCATGGCCAATAATTTGAACCAGCTGACCCGTCAAAGTCATGTGTACGGGCTTGCGCTCATCGAAAAGGACTTAAAACAGATGCTTGACAAAATAGAGAACCTGCTAAATCGCTCCTAGCAATGATCGGCAAACAATTATCCGGCAGAAGCTTTAAAGGCTGCCTTCGGTATTTAGTGCTGAAACCCGAAGCGGTGATTCTGGAAAGTCAGGGCGTGAGCGCTTTAAACGTCAACACTTTGATTCGTGACTTTGACCGTCAGCGGAAACTGAACCCAAACTTGGGCAAAGCGGTCGGCCACTTGATTCTCAGCTGGAGTAAAGAAGATAAAGCTAAGCTCAGTGCTACCATCATGAAAGAGCGGGCAAAGGAATACTTGAACTGCATGAATATTCGGGATACCCAGTTTGTCATTATTCAACACAAGGATCGCGAGCACGCACACCTGCACATCGTTTATAACCGTGTAGCCAATAACGGTAAAACCATTTCGGATGCTAACAACTGGAGGCGAAACGTAAATGTCTGCAAGGAATTGACATTAAAATACGGGTATTATTTGGGAAGAGGAAAAGGACTGGTAAACAGAAAATCGCTTAGGGGCAAGGATGGCCTGCGTTATGAACTATATGATTCCATTCATACTGTTTTACGAACCTCCAGCAATTGGGAACAGTTGGAAGCAGCTCTGCTTGAAAAGGGCATAATGATCCAGTATAAGTACCAACGTGGAACGAATACCATTCAGGGCATTTCCTTTGGCAAGGATGGAATAGTTTTAAAAGGTTCTGCTATTGACCGGTCACTCAGTTATGCATGCTTAAATAAACAATTGTTGCAGAACCGAATTCGGCTGAACGCTTACCCTCATTCAAAACAAGCTTCTTTAAGGTTAAAGAATGAACCTGCAATGAGTGATAATTCACATCAGTGGAAATCCCCCCAAAGTGAAAACCTACTGGAAGTACTGCTAAAACCCGAACATTCCAGTTATAATGCTGTATCTGATTTTGAATGGCAGTTTAAACGAAAAAAGAAGAAAAAGAAGAAACGGCAAAGCTTATAATAATTTTACACCTACCAATGTTGTCAAAATCCATATAGTAAATAATCCATACCGCTTCGTTGGGCGATACAAACCTGGATCTACGCCTGTTCATCGGCCAAGCAATCATTATTCGATATTCTCAGCGAAGAATACGATTGCAAGCCCAGAACGCTTGAAAATCGTATCAAACAAATCATGCAAATTCCAATTACCATTATCGATGCAAACAGGGTGCTTTTACCGACTTTGCAAAGACCACGGAAAAGGCGGAATAAAACACTTTCTAAGTAGTTAAAAATTAACTATTTAAACGCTTGAAACTTTGCAACAGCATATATAGGGTTTTGCAAACTTGCAAACTCGCTCAATTTTGTGTTGCCCAATTTACACCTTATCTCCCTATTCTGCTTTTTACCAAAAAATGAAAAAAATAAGATTATTTTAACCAATAGTTAATTAGTATATTTTTACATTTGCAGCGCAACAAACAACAGACACCAATACCAAGAATTATAAAAAAAGATATTTAAGAAACAGCTGTAGTGTAATTTGGAATAACACGCCTTACTGTTAGTTTGGTAATCCTGGTTCGATTCCAGGCAGTTGAGGGCGAAATAAATAAGTTCTCTCTCAACTGCCTTTACCGCATTTATTTTATGGTACTAACACCAACAAATGAACAACAATTTCATCGTGATTTCAGTAAAAATGTAGCTTCTATGGAAGCGACACGAAGAAAAGTGAATTCTCAAATCAACGATTCATTAAGACGAGACGATGAATTTTCTTTGAAAATATACACAAACCTTTATTTATTGGTTTATAGTGCGTGGACAGAGGCTTCATTAATTAAATTAGTGCATACCCCATTCGGCTTTACAATAGAAGAAAAGAAAAAAATACTTAAAGACAAGGATATAATTAATAAGTGGAAAAAATGCGTTAATACTGCTTTTAGTAAATTCCGTAATAACGGTTCAGAAATACCCAATAAGAAAAAGAAAATACACAAGTTAATTGATGACTATCTAAAAACTCAAGCTCAAATTAGAAACAAAATAGCTCATGGTCAATGGGAATTTCCCTTACACAAAAACAATATTACACACGACAATGAAGCACAAACATTGATGAATTTAATTGATGTAATGCAAATAGACATTTGGTTTGAAGTGTTTAAGGAAATAATTGAAATTGTAAGAGGGCTTATTGATGCAAGACCCAAAAACAATCATATCGCCCATTATAATTATTACTTTACACGTCTTACTAATATTCAGGCAATAATTGATGAAAGAAAAACCTGGACACTTGCTGACAAAAAGAAACGGCTAAAACTAAAACCAAGAAGAATTGGTAACTAATACTAAACTTCATCTCTTATAACCCCCCGGAGAATTTTCAACCAATTCTCTGGGGATTTTTGTTAAATAAGAGTAAGAGGGCGATAAATGCTCCATGACTTACTATAACTTTTCCTCCAGCTTAAAGAATTCAAGTAGTTGATGCTGTGTGAATTCCATTTTTGCAATTATCAACTATGAAATAAGCTATAAATACCAGTACAGTTTCTACATTTTTGTTATTTTGCGACTTGGAAAAAAATAAAAACGCTGCCATTTTAACCATTTTACCTGATAAGCTGCAATTGTTTTGAAAATGACAACAATAGTCAATGAATCCCAAATAGAATATGGCTTCGTCGGAAAACTAACCGATCTTAAATATACCCACCGGCCGGATATACGAGATCGTCACTCGCTGGAGCTAAACTTCCGAAACAAATTCGAAGCACTGAATCGAGTCCGTCTTTCAGACACCGAATTTGCCCGCCTCCGGGATGATATCATTACAGCCGACGTGTTTCAAGCGTCAAAAACCCTGCGCCAGCGCAACACTTTTATTCGTGAAGATGGAACGCCTTTACATTATTCGTTGGTAAATATTACCGACTGGTGCAAAAACGAGTTTGAGGTGATCAACCAGTTGCGGATGAATACTGAAAACAGTAGTCATCGATACGACGCTATATTGTTGATAAATGGCGTTCCTGTGGTGCAGATTGAATTGAAGACCTTACAGATCAGTCCGCGCCGTGCCATGCAGCAGATTGTGGATTATAAAAATGATCCGGGCAATGGCTATACCAATTCATTACTTTGTTTCATGCAGTTGTTTATTGTGAGCAACCGAAGCAACACTTATTACTTTGCCAACAACCGCAACCAACATTTTAATTTCAATGCCGACGAACAATTCCTGCCGGTGTACAAATGGGCAAAGGAAGACAATAAGAAAGTAGACAACCTATATGATTTTGCCGAGAAATTTCTGGCCAAATGCACACTGGGAGAAATGATCAGCCGCTATATGGTGCTGGTGGAAAGTGAGCAAAAACTATTAGTGATGCGGCCCTACCAGATCTATGCGGTAAAAGCCATCGTGGAGTGTATCCATCAAAACAGGGGCAATGGTTATATCTGGCATACAACGGGTAGTGGTAAAACATTGACCTCATTCAAAGCATCTACATTATTAAAAGACAACCCGGATATTGAAAAATGTTTGTTTGTAGTGGATCGTAAAGACCTTGACAGGCAAACCCGTGAGGAGTTCAACAAGTTCCAGGATGGATGTGTGGAAGAGAACACCAATACCGAAACGCTGGTTCGTCGTATGCTGTCGGAAGATTATGCCGATAAGGTAATCGTTACTACCATTCAAAAATTAGGGCTGGCACTGGACCCCAATCATAAGCAGAAGTTTAAGGAGCGCTTGCAACCGCTGAGTGATAAAAGACTGGTCATTATTTTCGACGAATGCCATCGCTCACAGTTTGGCGAAAACCACCAGACCATCAAGGAATTTTTTCCAAAGGCACAGCTCTTTGGCTTTACAGGTACTCCCATTTTTGAAGCCAATGCATCATACCAGCAGATACAGGACACAATCGGTTCTTACAAAACCACCGAAGATATTTTTCAAAAACTGCTGCACGCTTACACCATCACCCACGCTATTGAAGACCGCAATGTATTGCAGTTTCATATCGATTACTTTAAAGGTGAAGGCGAATATAAGGCAAAGTCCGGCGAGGCCATTGCACAGCAAGCCGTAGCAGAAGCCATACTGACCAAACACGGTGCGGCTACCAATGAACGCCGCTTCAATGCTATACTGGCGACAGCTTCCATCAATGAGGCCATTGCGTATTATAACTTGTTTAAAGATATTCAGGCAAAAAATAAGGCGATAGATGAAAACTTCCATCCGCTGAATATTGCCTGCGTGTTCTCACCTCCTGCCGATGGCAATAAAGACGTGCAACAACTGCAAGAAGATCTACAACAGGAAAAGGCCGACAATAAAGTGGCGCCGGAGGAAAAGAAGATTGCTTTAAAAGCCATCATCAGCGATTATAACAAACAATTTGGAACCAATCATACTATTGGCGAGTTCGACCAGTATTACCAGGATGTACAGCAACGCATTAAAGACCATAAGTACAGCAATGCCGATTACGCGGCAAAAAATAAAATTGACATGGTGATTGTGGTGGATATGCTGCTTACTGGTTTTGACAGCAAATACCTGAACACATTGTATGTAGATAAAAACCTGAAGTATCACGGATTGATACAGGCATTTAGCCGTACCAACCGTATTTTGAACGACAGCAAACCTTATGGCAACGTGCTGGACTTTCGCCAACAGCAGGCAGATGTAGATGAAGCCATCGGCCTATTCTCCGGCGAACAGAAAGAACATGCACGGGAAATATGGCTGGTAGAACCTGCACCGGTGGTGATTGGCAAATATGAAAAAGCTGTGGAGGCATTGGAACAATTCATGCAATTGCAGGGATTGGAAAATAAGCCCGAAGAGGTAAATAATCTTAAAGGTGATATAGCCCGTACCGAATTCATCAATCATTTTAAGGAAGTGCAGCGGCTGAAAACGCAGCTCGACCAGTACACCGACCTGGCGCCTGAACAGATATCGCAGATAGATGCCCTATTGCCGCCTGAAGAACTGCGTTCGTTTAAAGGGGCTTACCTGGAAACGGCCAAACGCCTGAAAGATATTCAGGAAAAAAGCGAGGATGCTGACCCGGTGGTGCAGCAACTGGATTTCGAATTTGTGCTCTTTGCTTCTGCCACTATCGACTACGATTACATTATGGGCCTTATAGCCCGCTACACGCAGCGACCGCCAAACAAACAAAAAATGACCAAGGAGCAGCTTATTAACCTGCTCAACTCCAGCGCCAACCTGATGGACGAGCGGGACGATATTGTGGGCTACATCAACAGCCTGGAAGTGGGCAAAGGGTTGAGTGAAACAGAAATACGGGATGGCTATGAAAATTTTAAAGAGGAAAAAAGTGCAGCGGAACTGGCAGCCATTGCACAAAAGCATGGGCTGGACATAAAATCCTTAAAAACATTTGTAAACAACATCATCAGCCGGATGATTTTTGACGGGGAACAACTAAACGACCTCCTGGCACCACTGGAGCTGGGCTGGAAGGACCGCAGCAAAAAAGAACTGGCCTTGATGGAAGACTTAATACCACAATTAAAAAAATTAGCCCAAGGGCATGAAATATCCGGATTGAATGCTTATGAGTAAAGAAACAATAAACGCAATGGTGCCGAAGTTGAGGTTTCCGGAATTTAAAGAAGAAGGCTGTAATATCGAGTCTTTTGGAGAACTGTATACATTTAAGGTTACAAACTCATTTTCGAGAGATAACCTAAACTATGAATCGGGCAAAGTTAAAAACATTCACTATGGTGATATTCACACGAAGTTCTCAACACTATTTGATATAACGAAAGAAAAAGTTCCGTTTATCAATCCTTCTATATCAATTGAAAAAATCCAAGAAGAGAACTACTGTATTGAAGGTGATATAATTTTTGCAGATGCATCAGAAGATTTACAAGATGTCGGAAAAAGCATTGAAATAGTAAACCTAAACAATGAAAAATTATTGTCTGGTTTACATACTTTGTTAGCAAGACAGAAGGAGCCAAAGTTAATAGTTGGTTTTGGCGGGCATCTGTTCAGGTCTGGTGCTGTACGAGCACAAATTCAAAGAGAAGCACAAGGAGCAAAAGTTTTAGGTATATCTGGAACAAGGTTATCCAATATTAAAATTGGTTATCCTAACAACAAGCTTGAACAACAAAAAATCCGCGATTGCCTTTCTTCTTTAGATCAATTATTATCTGCCGAAAGCCAAAAACTGGATGTACTCAAAGCCCATAAAAAAGGGCTGATGCAACAGCTATTCCCAGCCGAAGGCGAAACTGTACCCAAGTTTCGATTTCCTGAGTTTAAAGATAATGGGGATTGGGAGGAGACGACACTAAGCCAGGTTGCAAACTATGAAAATGGGAAAGCTCACGAGCAAGATATCGTAGAAACAGGCGATTATGTTGTTGTAAACTCTAAGTTCATTTCATCCGATGGTGAGGAAAGAAAATTTACAAATACAGCTTTTTGCCTGGCACGAAAAGGCGATATTTTAATGGTGCTCAGTGATGTTCCCAATGGCAAGGCGATAGCAAAATGTTTTCTTTTAGATGCTGATGAACTTTATACAGTTAATCAAAGAATTTGTCGAATAATACCATTTAATGTCAACAATGTCCTCTTGTATTACATATTAAACAGAAATCCTCATTTTTTGGCATTTGATGATGGTGTTAAGCAAACTAATCTTCGAAAAGAAGATGTTTTAAACTGCCCAATGTTAATACCTAAAGACCCAATCGAACAACAAAAAATCGCCGAATGCCTTGCCGCCCTGGATGCGCTCATCACGGCACAGGCAGAACAAATAGGGCAGCTTAAGCAGCATAAAAAAGGGCTGATGCAGCAACTTTTCCCAAACCTTAATGATATTAATAATGGCTAATCAATTACCACCTTTTGCTGATATGTCAGCAGTTGTTGCCCACCTTCGTTCTATAAACAAAAAGAATACTTTGCTATACGCTTATAATGGTATTGGAAAAACTCGCTTGTCAATGGCGTTTCAGGATGCCGGTAAAAACGGTACAGAACGAGACACATTATACTTTAATGCCTTTACTGAAGACTTATTCTCGTGGGACAACGACTTGGAGAATGATTCTCAGCGGGTTTTACGCATGAATAGAAATTCAAGTTTTTTTTCTGGTATTCAGGAACAAGACATGGAGAACAAAATTCGTCCATTGTTACATCGTTACGCCGATTTCAACTTTCTGATAGATTATCAGAATTGGACTGTTAATTTCATGCGTGAAGTATTAGTAGATAGGACTGTACAAAATGTAGAGTATATAAAAATTTCAAGAGGAGAAGAGAATATTTTTATTTGGTGCTTCTTTTTGGCAGTCGCTCAATTAGCTATCGATAAGCAACCTGGTTATACCTGGGTGAAATATTTGTACATAGACGATCCAATTTCTTCACTTGATGATCATAATGCAATTGCAGTTGCCAGTCATTTGGCACAAATGTTAAAAAAAGAGGGCAATGAAGTAAAAACGATTATATCATCCCATCATACTCTGTTCTTTAATGTTATGTTTAATGAGTTGAAGAACGGTGTAAAATATTTTTTAAGCAAGGGGCCCAACCATGGAAGCTACATTTTAACTGATACAAGCGACACGCCCTATTTTTACCATGTTTCTTTATTGCAAGATTTGCGAAGAGCAGCCGAATCTGGAAACCTATATACCTACCATTTTAATATTCTACGAAATGTTCTTGAGAAAACTGCAAATTTTCACGGATTTAAGAATTTTTCTTCATGTATTAAACAGCTAGATGATGATCCAGAAGGTGTAGTATATGCCCGTATAATAAACATTTTAAGTCATGGTAATTATTCACTTTTTGAACCTACTGAGATGCTACCTGAAAACAAGGAATATTTTAGAAGGATCTTGAATGATTTTATGAACAATTACCGATTTAACCCTGAACTATTTCCAGAGGCAGTTGCACAAACAGCATAAATTATGACCGCTATAGAACAACAACAATTAGGTAAAACACTTTGGGCCATAGCAGATGATTTGCGCGGCGCCATGAATGCCGATGATTTCAGGGATTATATGCTGTCCTTCCTCTTTTTACGCTACCTGAGTGATAACTACGAGGCAGCTGTTAAAAAAGAATTAGGCTCGGATTATCCTGATACTCCTTTGGATGTTTTAAAAAAATTAGGCTATTCTACACCTTTAGAAGTTTGGTATGCAGAAAATCCTGACGATATAGAAGCCTTTGAGAAGCAGATGCGCCGTAAAGTGCATTATGTAATAGAACCGCAATATCTTTGGAGCCATTTAGCAGAACTGGCAAGGAAACAAGATGTCGAATTATTGCATACACTGGAGAACGGTTTCAAGTTCATCGAAAACCAATCCTTCGAAAGTAATTTCCAGGGGCTGTTCTCAGAGATCAATCTATCGTCCGACAAGCTGGGTAAAAGCTATAAAGAAAGAAATGCCAGACTTTGCACCATCTTGCAAAAAATAGCCGAAGGCATTGCCAGGTTCTCCACCAATACTGATATACTCGGCGATGCGTATGAATATTTAATTGGCCAGTTTGCCGCAGGCTCAGGGAAAAAAGCCGGAGAGTTTTATACCCCTCAACAGATATCGACCATCCTCTCTGAAATTGTAACACTAGATAGCCAGGACCCTGCTTTAGGCAAAAAAACAAAGCTGAGCAAGGTGCTGGATCTTACCTGCGGTTCGGGCTCACTATTATTAAATGTACGCCGCCAAATGGGGGCACATGGTATCGGCAAAATTTACGGACAAGAAAAGAACATCACTACTTACAACCTTGCCCGTATGAACATGCTACTGCATGGGGTAAAGGATACCGAATTTGAAATACATCATGGGGATACTTTAGTGAATGACTGGGATATACTTAATGAGATGAACCCGGCAAAAAAGATGGAGTTCGATGCAATTGTATCCAATCCGCCTTTCAGTTTACGTTGGGAGCCTACAGAAGTACTAGGTGAAGATTTTCGTTTTAAAAACTATGGTTTGGCCCCAAAATCAGCAGCAGATTTTGCTTTCTTGTTACATGGTTTTCATTTCCTAGACAATGAAGGTACGATGGCCATCATCCTGCCCCATGGCGTACTGTTCCGTGGCGGTGCAGAAGAGCGTATTCGCGCCAAGCTATTAAAAGATCACAACATAGATACAGTCATCGGTTTGCCTGCTAACTTGTTTTTTTCAACAGGTATTCCTGTTTGCATTATCGTATTAAAGAAGTGCAAAAAGTTTGACGATGTATTGTTCATTAACGCAGCAGAACATTTTGAAAAAGGGAAACGTCAAAACCGTTTAAGGGATGGAGATGGCAATGAGCCAAACGATATACGCAAAATTGTAGAGACGTATAAAAACCGGAGCGAAGAAGATCGTTATTCCCGTAAAGTTTCAATGGCAGAAATTGAGCAAAACGGATACAACCTCAATATCTCCCGCTATGTAAGTACTTCAGTAGAAGAAGAGAAAATTGATTTGCAGGCAGTAAACAAAAGCGTGGTTGATTTAGAAAAGAAAATAGCTGAAGCAAAAAACAAGCACAACCAATTTTTACAGGAATTGGGATTGCCTCTGATTTAAAACTATCTAATTGATTTAGATTTTTATCATACTCAAAAGGTCAGTTCTAATCTAATCGGTATTGTTATTATAATTTTAAACGGTTAATTTTAGGGATAATTAATGATGTTTTTTACGACAGTGTCCTATTCAGTGACCTGTTAAATCAAAATACAGCGAAAAACGGTTACAAGTGACTAAATCGAACTTGGTTCGAATCCCTCACTTTCCGCTCCCTACTTCATCAAAAAGTAACAAACGCTGTAAATTGAATGATTTACAGCGTTTTTGTTGTGTGCCGTGCATATCTATAAACTAGGAGGTGCAAGTCCTCTATGGGGGTCCGTAGTTACCAACCATTAGCCGAGTACAACCTTTTTAGACGTATCACCAAGAGAAATCCGCTCAGTTTAAGACCTTTTATGACTTCACCGACACTAAACAAAAAAGTAAGCACAGGAAGCCGAAAACTGATTAGAGTGGGCAATGTTTAAATTCAAGCAGATGAAAAGAATGTTTTTCTTGACAGTAATGTTGACTTTAATAGCATTAGGTGTTAACGCACAGACCAAAAAGGACGATATACCTGATATGCGTTACAAAGCCATCAAAGAAATGTATGGTAACAGTTACTCGGTACCAAGTTATTCAACTCCTTCCTATTCACAACCGAAACAGGAAAGAAATTACGCACAGACCAAAAAGGACGGTACTTCCGATATGCGTTATAAAGCCAACAAAGAAATGTATGGTAACAGTTACTCGACAACACCAAGCTATTCTAGACCGAGTTACTCAACACCAAGTTATTCAACTCCTTCCTATTAACAACCGAAAAAGAAAGAAATTATGACAATGGTTAACTAGGGTTGACGAGACAATGCAAAAATATTCTTTTTCAAACCCTCCTTATATTTTGAGGAGGGATTCGAAAAAGAATATTAATGCGGGATTAGTTTTTTTCTTAAGCTCTTCATAAGGTATTTTACCACCTAAAGCTGCCTTTAGTTTTTCCATAATGTATACCCAGAACTTCACAATGCCAGTGGAATTTCGCCTGAAATTCATGACCATTTTCGGTTTGAATGGTTTGTATTCTAAATGGAAATCTTTCCATTGTATAATTTACAAAGTCAATGGCTGAAGATCCTTAAAAGAGAGGATCTTTATGTTGTAAAATAAACTGTGTCAATTACGATCAGGCAAGTCATTATATGGCAAAGACGGCGCTTTTACAATGCCTTAGTCTTCGTTTTCAAACTCTACATCAGCAACAGCATGTAAATTAGCCAGCATTTTAGCGTAAATAGCCTGATTTGAAGTGCTGCTGATTACAATTTTACCATTGGTTTTGACAGCGGCCTCTAACTCAGCTGCAGTAATGCCGGTTGACAACAAATTAAGATTCAGGTGAACTAAGCCCAGGTAGTCCATCTCTTCATTTACTACAATATTTTCATATTCAGCTTCAAATTCAAGTTCATCATTGATCACAACCTGAACAGGAATTGTACCGAAAGTACCCGATAAAGAAACTGCCGGCTCAGTAGCCGATTTTTTAAACTTAACGCTTAACTCAATTTCTTCATAAGCACCTGCCACAACCTTTACATCACCAAATGGCTGGCTGGTTCCAAACAGATCAATCTTTATAGGCCCTTCAAACTCAAAAGCCACTTCTGTATTGTCTTCATTTTGTCCGGCTGCTTCATCTTTCTCTGCTTCAAAATCAACTTCAGATACTAACAATGAACCTGCAGTAAAATTAATCAGCGAGGTTGTTCCGACTGTAACGCCTACTGTGTTCGTTTCTTTTGAAGTAGATGCAGTTGAGTAAGTTGAACCATTGCTTGCTTTAACTTGATAGCTAAAGGATGAGCCTTTATCTTCATCTTTTTTACAAGCAACAAACGCCAAAGCCATTAAACCTATAGCTGTAAGAGTTATTTTTTTCATTTGATTTTAGTTTTAGTTGTTAATACTAATAATTATTGCAAAAATGTTACCATCACTTTGTTGTGCAAACCTATTGGCAGAAGATGAAAATGAAATGAAATCTTAGGATTTTCTTTTAAATGAAATTAATTCGATTTACTTGTTCTTCAGGTGTGCGTATTATGTGGCTTTATGTAAGAAAGTACACACTTTTCTTGGCCAAAGAATGGAAATATAACCCCATGTTCGATTTAAGCTTATTGTTATGCAGTTGAACGTATTGTAATGCTGATTAGCATGAACAAGAGTATTTAAGTTGCTTTGATAATTTTAGCCTTTTTCACCTTGTTAGTGCATCAACTGAAGTTTCTACTTTCTGCTGTTGGCAACCTTTTTCTCTTGTTTAAGTTCAGTAGAAAGTTCTATTTCTCTGGTTTCAGCTTTTCGTTGTACACTTTCAGGTTCTTAAACTGACCATCCTCCAACAAAGTCGCCTGTTGCAGGTTTCCTGTGGTGAGCTACTTCATAAGCGTCTCCTTCTGTTCAGGAGTTTGCAGTTCTTTTAAAGCGAAGCGAGATAACGGTTGAACTCTTCAATCACCTAAAACAAACTGTTTTAAGAGCAGCATTCAATGCTATAGAACAGAGAACAAGGGAAAATATTTATCGGAAATTCCAAAAGGCTATCCCTTCATGGTTTGAGTTTATCGAAACGAGCTTTATTCCTGATGAAATGAAAGAACGGTATAGACAACTGATAACAGAAAAAGCCCGACGATTGGAATTATTTTAAATAATGAATAAACCCTGTTCCATGAAGTGTAAGCACTTTACTCTTGACTGCTTTAGCCTCCATGAACCAATCGCTTGGCTGTTTGTTATTGAAACAAATAATTAAAACTACTACAAATGACTGATACAAAAATAAATCCAAACAATGATAATGCTCCCAGCCTTTATGAATGGGCAGGAGGGATTCAAACCTTTGAAAATTTATTCCAGAATTTTTATGAAAAAGTCTTGAAAGACGACCTGTTAGGTGATGTATTTAAAAACATGTCATCTGAGCATATCAAACATGTTTCACATTTTGTAGCAGAAGTTTTCGGAGGGCCTGAATTTTATACTACTGAAGATAATGGAAGCCATGCTGCTATGATAGGTAAACATATTGGCAAGATGCTTACAGAAGATAAAAGAAAAAGGTGGATGCAGCTTTTATTGCAAACTGCTGACGAAATTGGACTAAAAAGTGATCCTGAGTTTCGTTCTGCCTTAGTAGGTTATTTAGAATGGGGAACTCGTATTGCAGTCATCAATTCTCAACTAACTCAAAATCCCATGGTCAATAATGAACCCATGCCCAAGTGGGGTTGGGGAGAAACTGGCGGCCCCTATATTCCTAAAGAAAAATAGAAATCAATTTTGGGAAGTAATTTAATGGTAATGGTTTGCGGCAGTGCTGGTCGTTGTTTCTACTAAATAATGCTTATCCCAATTTGGTTTACTTGTATTTATCGGTCCGAAAGGATTTTTATTGCTTCTACCGTGGAAGTTACAAAGTTTATATGTCTTCCTTTATTACTTTCAAAAATGAAGTCATTTAAACTCTTGCTTTTGTATTTAGAAAAGTCTCCAACTATAGCCAGGCGAACACGATAAGTTGAAAACTTTTGTAGTATTTCTCCTGCCATTCCGTTTTTAAGATCAAAAAAATCAGTTGTGATGTCTTTTTCATGAATTACAATCTTATCAAATCCTTGGTAATACAGGTTTCCTAACAAGTCTAATCCATCTTCGTTATTGCTAATAATAATGTCGTCCGAAGTCACTTCGGCAACTAATGTGTCTTTTATCTTATGAGTTTCAATTTTCATTGTTTCTTTTCATTCTTCGACTATCTCGTTCCCTAATTTTCTTTTTTTAATTCAAACAAATCTGTCAAATATAAGAGCAGATACCAAAGAATTAAAAGCAAAATTACTGTCAGGAGGTTGTTCAATTATTAAAACTGGTCGTTATCGAATAAGTAGTATCTAAAGGAATTCAAATGCGGCTTCAAATTGATTTATGAATACAGAATTGGAAATCAAAAGAAAACTAATCTTCAGGTTCTGTTTTTTTGCCCTGTATCGGCTCAGGGTTTCTTTGGTAATTCCAAGGTATGAGGAAATATATTTTTGTGCTAATTTCTGGAAAAGGTCAGGGAAGGCCTTGGTTAATTTGAGGTATCGGTTTTCGCCTGTAAGCGTTAAGAAATCTTTTAGCCGGTCTTCATACATTTTGTGTTGTTCTGCTACCAGAAAACGCTCGATTGCTTTCGCCTCAGGAAACAAAGTGTTCAGCTCTGTTAAATGTTCAAATGGCAATGCCATCACAATACTATCTTCAACAAGTTCAATATAGATTGAAGATTTCTCGTTAATTGCAAAATCAAGGGCTGTGAACAAGAATTGTCCGGTGCTCCAAAAGGAAGAGGTAACTCTTTTTTCCTCATCATAAAAATAACCAACAGCAAACCCTTTTCTGATAAAATATACATTTTCCATCTTATCACCCTGGCCAATCAACAGCTGATGTTTAGCGTAATGTTTTTCAATAACAAATTGCTTTAACTGGTTTTTATAGGCAGTCGATAGAGGGGTAATAGCCGATAACGATTGAAATAAAAATTCCATAATAGTAGATTGTTTTAAGCTAAATGGCTTAATGATTTTTAGATAGATTTTTTAAAACTAAGACTCTGTAAAATGTAAATCAAGTACAAAGGAATTTGTTGATAAATATCAATTTCATTGAATTGTTTATTGGACTCTTTCATTCGTCAATTTTATTTGCACATAAGTAGCATTAAGAATATGGTTATAAGTGTTTTCCATATATTCGAAAGGAGATTGTTTTTCAATAGATTTAAAAAACTACTTCTTTTTTATTATCAAATGCCCTAACCCCGGATCATTCAGCAAGCGTTCCATCTCAGCCTGAATTAGATCCTGGATATCTTGGTTTATTTGCAAGTAATTTCGTTGTATCAATGAATCATTCTTTTGTCGGATAAGTGGAATTTCTTCAAGATTATGGTTGTTAAAGCTGGATTGGTCATTTCGAATTTCTGCATGAAATGCCTTTAGATCAATTTTACAATCAGGGTTATCCGCCACTGTACCTACAAATTCACCGGAAGAAAGCGTTGCAATTTTGGAAAGAGGAATAGCTGTTTCTAATTGTTTGGAACGGTTGATAGAGGTATCCGAACGATTGATGGACAGGCTTTCCCGGTCCTGCATAATCTTCCCGATACGATCGGAAAGTTGTTTAGCTGTATCCCCAGAAACCTGACCGGAAATAACATTTCCGATAATATTCATGAGCACCTCAGCCTGTTCTTTGCCGTAGTCTTTACGTAACTGAGAAAGATCCTGAGCACCCAAACAGGTAGCCACCTTATTGCTTCGTGCAGTAGCAATCAAGCTATCCATATTGTTCAAATAAATCGTCGGAAATTCATCAAAAATGAGACTGCTTTTAAGCTTTCCTTTTTGATTGACAAGTTTAACCAAACGATTGACATAGAGCGATAACACAGCACCATAAGTCTGCATTTTTAGCGAATTATTTCCCATGCAAACCAGTTTTGGCTTTAAAGGGTTATTAATATCCAACGTGAAATCATTACCCGAAAGCACATAATAAATAGAAGGGGAGGAGAGCCTTGCCATTGCAATTTTAGCAGAAGCTATTTGCCCTTCAAGTTGCTCCATTGCATCATTCAGGTATGCAGAAATGAAAGGGTTGATAAACACCTCAATCTCTTTTTCAGTACGCAATACAGAAAATAAATTATCATAATCAACCTGCATGAGTTCAATTACATGGGGGAGCGTACAGAATTCACCATATCGGTATTTGCGAAGAAACCATATAATAGCCGTAAGAAAATTAATAGGAGATTCCACGAAAAAGTCCCCCTGCCTGCGAATCCAATCCCGGTTCAATCCCAATAAAATGGTACGGGCAGATTCTACCGCATCACTAATATCGTTCATCGTTGAGGGGTCCAACGGGTTACATCGATGACTACGAGAGAGGTCATCAAAGTTAATATGGTAGAACTCAGGAGTAACCTTGTAGATGTGCTTATATTTCAGGAATGTGTTGTAAACAATTGAGGAAAGATCGTCGTACTTGAAGTCATACACAAACAAGGAAAACCCTTTTTTAATGTGTTGGGTAATTACATGCCGGATTACAAAATAGGTTTTTCCGGCACCGGGAGTTCCCAAAACCAAAACTGAACGGAATGGGTTAATGATATTGATCCAGCTTTTACGGACTTTGCCTTTTAAATTGTACCGGGCAGGAAGATTAATTGAAAATTCATTTTCGAACAATCGCTCTTCTTGAGGAAATGTTTCATTAAGTGAGTTAAAAATGTCGTTTTGAAGCTTGTTTTTAATGATTCGAGATAAAATTGTGCCACCTGAAAGTATTAGCAGATAGCCCAAAATGGTTAGGCTTATGTAAAAGAAAGAAAGTATGGTTTCAGTAAGGTTAAGGAATATGCACAGGTAGCTAAGAAAGTAGATTAAAATACCTACAGAAAGATAAAGTAGTGCGGTTTGATAAGTAAGTTTTTCATTCTTTCTCCCTTTAACTCCAATAAGCGAAATGCCTAGAAAGCCCAGAGCAATTAATTTGGATTTATGAAAGCTGCTGAACAAATCGGTTTGTATGATGTTATTCAATAACCTGTCAGTAAACGCACTGTAAATATTCCACTGATGAAACGCTGCATAGAATTGATAATAAAAATGTAGTCCTAAAATAACCAGACTAATCAATCGGGTCATATCCAAAATCTTCCTTAAGGCCTGTTCGTTTTCTCCTGTCTGCATGAGGTATAGACTTTAAATTAATTAGTGGTTTGATAAGCTCTTTCTTCTCCTTTTTTTAATCCTTTTCAAGGAGTTGGGTAGATAGTTTCCTGAAGAATCTGTTTGAAATAAGACTTCTGAAAGTCTACGGCTTTCCCGGTTAATGATTGAATTATTCCAATTGTCATTGGATGTAAATTCATTTCCGGTTTGCTGTTGCTTTCCAGCCTGGAAATTATCCGATGTATTAATCATTGATCGGGAAGGTTGAAGAAAATTCACTTCTTTCGCAGCAGTACGTTCAACAATCCCTGCGGCACTGTATTGTTTGCTTAAATCGTTGCCGTTAAAAACACATTTGGTTCGGTGATCTACATAGGTGATTTCGTAAAGAATGCCCTCTTTATTTTGGCGTAGAGCTGTATGGATACCTTCTTTTTTGAGCATTTCAATTAGGTCATTTAATGAAAGGTCAGACTGTTTTAGAAAGGCTAAATCAATACAGTTCTTGATACGTGCAGCATATTTTTTTCGTTCATTTTCATTAAATGTAAACCTGTTTTCAAGGAAGGAAAGAGTCGGTTTACTGTTAATAAGGCTTGCCTTAAACGGTACGCCGACTTTATTTCCATGCTCATCCAGAATCCTGTACATCAGTCCATGATTCTGATACGTTCGGGAGTTTTCACTACCCCTGTCTGCCGCCACATTGTATTGATTTAAAATGGTATTTAGTTCAGCAAGAGATGTGTATTTATATTGAAGCAACACTGCGTCAAGCACACTAGCAATAGCCTTTATGGTTTCCGATTTGCCATAAACAGCTTTCTGAATATTCCCAAGCTGGAAAACCTGCCGTTTATGGTCTTCAGCTATCACCAGTTTAAACTGTTTTTCAATTTCTTTACGGGCCGGTTCAGACAGGTTGCGGCAGAGATTATGCATGTCAATGCGAGAACCATTTGCCCGGACTTTAACTGTGACAATATGAATGTGATTGTGTGCGGCATCATGGTGCTGATAGACTAGGTAAGGCTGGTTTCCAAAGCCAATTCTTTCCATATAAATAAAAGCAACTTCACAAAGTCTCTCCTTTGAAAGTTGTTCTTCCGGAGTGAAATTGAGTGAGATATGCACACTGTTTCTCTTCACATTTTCATTCAAAGCAGCCAGCTTAAGGAGTCGATTCAAGCGCTGTTGTTCGTTTAAAACTTCCAGATCAATTGGGTAGTTTGCCGCCATTATACATTCAGCCATACCCGATTTTACTTTTAGTTCATTGTAATGAAATGTGCGCCTGATGGAGTTACTGGTCTTTAAGATTGCAACCATTGCGCGCCAATTTTATTGATCTGATCTTTGATGGCTTCCATTTTTTCAAGAAGTACTTGTCTGGAATTTTCATAGGTTTCAAGCCATTGCTGCAATTCCGGTAATTGATGTAAATTGTGTAGAATATTAACAGCCTGGTTAAAGTTATTGCCGATGTTATTAAGCTCTTTACGCAGCAAAATCGCTTCCTCCATCAGCTCATCCAATGACTGATTACGATAAGTAACCACAACGGGTTTGCCCAGTAAAACTTTACGCACATAGTTGCTCATTTTGGGGCAGGTAGTATTTGAAAATAAGCTATGCAAGCGTTTATATTCGACTTCCGTGAGGTTAAAATTCAGTCGTTTCGTGCGGTAGTTTTTCTCATCCTTCATCTCTTATTCTTTTTCACAATTAAAAAATACTAAAAATGCTTTCTTAAGGGTGTAAAATCTGGTGTGATACAAGCGGACATCTGGCCGATGCAATCCTAGTATCCTTACCAGAACCTTCTTTCTTTTTATTGGATTAAAGCATATTCCTTTATAAAAATAAGCACGCCGTGGAACAATCAGGCAAGCCCTTTAAATTCTAAAGAGGGTGTGGATACAGTCATTAGATTAATTTTAGAAAGTAGAAAAATCGAATATTTTAAAAAATGATGATAAACAGAGATAACAGGGATGAGTGAGTAAGTAAAGATCGATCCCAGGTTCAATACCTTCATTAAGTATTTAGTTGTTTAAATAATAATTATTTTTTTGTCACCCTGCCCCACAATTTAATTGACATAATTATAGTAGACAAGATTAAAAATGATTAAACGTTCTAACCACTTGCACACCTATACATGCGATATTCCTGGTACGATTACGCACTGGTGTGGATGTAATGAACATAGACTAAAAAACATAAATGGGAAACTTTTAACTTTTATTAAAAACATGAGAAAGGCAGTATTGATTATGATTTTTTTCGCATTGGGTGTAGTGCAGGTTAAAGCGCAATCTGAAATTGCAAAAGATATTGAAATGGCCCGAATGCGTTCTGGAGGGCTAGGGTCTGCAAAAAGCAATAAAATCTTTAAGAAAGTTGTACAACTCTTGGATGCAAGCACCGATGCTCCTGTTGCAAACCATTATTTTAATGTTTATAAAAATGGCACATCTGTTTATCCTAGTCAAACAGATAATAAAGGTTATGGAACTATCATTATGCGAAATGATAATTACTACAGTAAAGTTGAATTAGAACTTAATCCAAAAGCTTCAGATGATGGAACCTTGACCATGCGTAATACTCAAACTTACAAATTAGTAAAAGGAGGTGTCATTTCCTTTCCTTCCCGAAAAGAGGTGGTAGATACTGTAAAAGTTTATGTTAAAAAGATAAATTAATTTTTACACTTTGGATTACATACAAAAAGGATCTCTTGTACTTATTTCCTTTGTATTTATTAATTTAAGTAGTTACGCTCAGGAAAAAAAGCCTAGAGAGCTTAAAGAGGTAACTATTATAGGGAACAATAAGCCCCTAAAAGAAACGGCAAAGGGGGTGATTTTGGACATCAGCAGAATACGTGATGTTAAATTGCTTACCCTTGCCGAAATCTTAAAAACTATACCGGGCATAGAAGTTGACAACAATGGAAAAGTTAGCTATTTGGGCAAAGAACTCACGATATTACGCGATGGTGTAAACGTAGCAGGTTTTTCCAAGCAAATAACAAATAGCCTGAATAGTGGCATCACCAACAACAGTTACAAAAAAATTGAATTAAACCTTTATGACCTCAAAACCGAAGGGCCAACACTTAGCTTTATAGCCACTAAGTATGACGAAGGCTATTTTGGGAATGTATCAGGAAATGCAGGAAGTAACTCGTCTATGGTAATGGGTAATATAACTTTGAGTCAAAAAAGGTATTTGCTGAACTTTAGTACATCGGGTAATTTGCAATATACTCCGTCATCGGAAAGCCATATTGAAACCTATTTTAATCAAACTCAATTTCATGAGAAGAGAAATTTGAAAATGAGCGGGGTTAATACCCAGAACTATCAGTTTAGCATAGGCAATAGCTTTTTTATCAATCCCCAAAGCACCTTAAATACCTCTCTGGCCTATGGTTCATCGCGAACTAAATACAGCATAGCAAATGAAGTGCAGCATTATCAGAATGATGTTTTGAACAACAACAGCAGTACATTTCTTGATAATCACAACCCGATGGCTAAAAACCCAAATCTTGGTTCTAAAATAAGTTTCGTATATAAAACTAAAACCAATGAAACGGTAAACCAAAGGTTTGATATAGCCTTGGAGTATGACAATAATAATAGTTTAAGTGAAACCATTACAAATACCCAATCGTTATTAAACGTCTTTTTACCTAATAGCAATTATAATAGCAATAATGGGACAAAATTGAAAAATGTATTTGGATTATTGGGTTATGAGTTTAACCATGACAGGCTAGGTGATTTTGAATTTGTAGCCCGTTATTTTAATCGAAAAAATTATCAGAGTTACGATTATACTTATCAAACCGATGGTGGTGGAAACCTTGCTAACTTATTTCAAGATAACAATATTACTTATAATTATGGGGCATTATTGGCTAGTTGGAGCAAGAGTTTTGAAGGGATTTCGTTTCAATCTGTATTTAAACAGGATTACAGCGATGATTATATTACTAATCTAAAAGGAAGAGACAAGTTTACATTTTCTACTTTTTCTCCCTATTTATCTATACAAAGAAGTTTAAAAAATGGCAGTATACGCATTGAAGCACAATACGGTGAATCTAGACCCAATTTGAGCAATCTTACCAATATAATAAACTATGGCGCGCAATATGATACAGATAATCTGGTTACAATTGGCAACCCTTATTTAAAACCATCTAAATCATTATATTTTTCTGGGTTATACAATGCCAATATAAAAGGCATTAACCACGTTCTCACAGGTAATTATAAATATATCACAGATGCGATTTCAACTTTTGATACAACAGATGTGAACAATGTACGCATCCGTACTTATCGCAATTTAGCCAGCCGAACCGAATATAATGGTAGTTTAACTTTAAACTTTTATGTTTTGCCTCGTTTTACCGTTCAGCTATTCAGTAACCATATTTTTGGCACATATAACGCCAGCGAAAATGAAACAACAAATGGTTATAGATGGTCAAATGGGTTTACCCTAGGCTATACACCTATACCCAATATCAGGTTAAGTGCAAATTCAAGTATTGGCGGGGGGACAAATTTTCAATCCAAAACAAAAGCACAAATTAACACAGGTTTATCAGCTAGTTACAGTAAAAGCAAACTAAATTTTAACCTGTCAATTAACAACTTTCACCAACCTTATTTTAATACCCAAAATTGGATATATGGATATGGTTACCAAACATCCACCCAAAGCCGCAGCAGAAGAATAATGGGTAGTTTGAGTATCAGTTATAGCCTTGGCAATCCCGTTAAAACAGCTAATATTAATGGTAAAGAAATCATAAAAGATGATATATAATAGTAAACTGATATCCGAGGTAATAACAGAAAGTAAATGCACGGTGTTGAAATATGGAAAACTCTTTCGAGTTTACCACATTCCAACACCCCTACAATAACGGCAACAAAGGCAGTTGACACAGTTCATTTTACAGACCCCCAGGATATTTACTAATAAGTTACATTATATTCTTCATCTGTTACAGGCAGTAACCAATTCACCTGCACATCGTCTTTATAATTTGTTATAGCAATGTGCACCATTTTGCTATGAGCTGTTGCACCATGCCAATGCTCAATATTTTCAGGAATGTTAACAACGTCACCTCTTTTAATAGGTTGAGCAGACTTGCCTTTTTCCTGATACATACCTTCGCCTTCAATAACAATTGAAACTTGACCTTTGGGGTGGGTATGCCAATTCGTTCTTGCATTGGGTTCAAACGTTACAACACCAACTGAAAATTCGTTGTTTTTGTCTTTTGCAACCAATGTTGTTAAGAAAGCGTTTCCTACAAACCATTCTTTGGGTAATGGCTCACCTTTTTGAAATATTTCGTTTGTATTCATTTTAAAATCTTGTATTAGTATTGATGCTCTACAAGAAGGGAATGCAAAAGCTGATTCTAATAAATCCGGATAATTCCAGGTTGTACAACGCTAATCTAACGTAAGGAGGGAGGCGTGTTAAGGGTATTAGTTTTTATTCATCTTAAATCTAAGAAAAATTCAGTAATCATTTGGTGTAGATTTTTCTAAAGACATATAGTTGTCTCGCTACTCTTTTAAGAGAGAATAATTTTCAGATGAGTTATGAGAAATTGAAAATTAATATTGCTTTTGCGCAAAGAGAACAGGTTGCAAAATTTCCCCAGGTCTTATTCAAATAGATTTATCCGTTTGGTCAGTTGTTAATTTTTTATCTTTAATACTCAATGAAACAACTAGTCTCAGATAAGAAAACAGGCGGGGACCTTCTCCTCATAAATAAAGAACAAGACTTTGATCGTCTATTTTATTCGCGTGATCAGGAAAACAAATATTTTACCATAGCCTGGAATCGGGGTGAAAAGCAGACTGTAACCATTGATGGGGTAGTGCATGAGTTTATGCCTAATACCATTCTGCCGCTCATGTTTAATCAATCGTTTTATTTTGAGAGAGCCACCGATGTTGTTGCCTGGCAATTTAACCGTGAATTTTATTGCATCATTGATCATGATGCCGAAGTGAGCTGCGTAGGTTTTTTATTTGGAATGGGTGAAGAACTGTTTATTAGTTTGGATGAACCAGCACAATATAAGCTGCAATTACTATTTAATATTTTTATAGAAGAGCTAAATACCCCGGATAATATTCAAAATGAGATGCTTTTGGTTTTGTTAAAACGGCTCATTATATTTATAACGCGGTTGGCAAGATCTAAATACATCCCGGATCCAAAACTGCATGACGAACGTTTAGATGTCTTCCGTAAGTTTAATTTATTGGTTGAAGCTCATTTCCGTACTCAACACTCCGTTAATTACTATGCCCAACTGTTAAATAAATCGCCAAAGACATTATCGAATTTATTTGCCTTATACAATCAAAAAACTCCAATACAAGTTATTCAAAGTCGAATAATTATTGAAGCGAAGAGACTTTTGTATTACACCAACAAATCGACCAAGCAAATTACTTACGAATTGGGTTTTGAAGATGCTGCTTACTTCTGCAATTTTTTCAAAAGACATACCTCTTTATCGCCGCTTGAATTCAGAAATGGTAAGGAGATTGTCTCGGTCGGGAAATAATTACAAACCTTCGGGAAATATTCCCATTTCCCACCCGCAGTTGCTGCCGCATCTTTGTACTGTTGATCAAGCATAAAAAAATCAACAGTTAAAAAGATGAATACTTCAAGTTTATTAAACAAATCGAAAAGTGGATTATTATCCGCAGTAATTGTTTTATCACTAATTATAGGCTCAACTATGGCAACTAACGCTCAAACAAAAGAAGTTAAAAATGTAGTACTGGTACACGGTGCATTTGCAGACGGATCAGGATGGAAAGCTCTTTACAATGTATTAACCAAAAAAGGCTACAATGTAACAGTGGTTCAAAACCCCTTGACCTCGCTAGAGGATGATGTAGCTGCAACAAAAGTGGTATTGGACAATCAGGACGGGCCGGCCATCCTGGTAGGCCATTCATGGGGCGGTGCTGTCATCACTGAAGCAGGAAATCATCCAAAAGTGGCAGGACTTGTGTATGTAGCGGCATTCCAACCGGACAATGGTGAGTCAGCCTTACAATGGTTACAAACGGCTCCTCCAGCTCCGGAAAATGGCGTGTTGCCTCCGGACGATAAAGGAATCGTGTATTATGATAAAGCTAAGTATCACTCTGGTTTTTGTGCTGACATTAGTAAAGAAGAAGCAGAGTTCATGTATGCATCTCAAGGTGCTTTTTATGCAAAAGGTTTCGTAACACCTATTACGCATGCAGCTTGGAGAGATAAACCAACTTACGCTCTTGTAGCTACAGAGGATAAAAGTATCGCTCCTGAAATTCAACGCAACATGTACAAACGTTCCAATACTAAGGTGACAGAGGTAAAAGGCAGCCATGTGATCTTTATGTCACAACCCGAAGCAGTTGCTAACGTAATTGTAGAAGCGTCCCTAAATGGATCAGCCAAATAAGGTGCTATAAATAGTTTAAAAACCGAATGTCAATAGCTGGCATTCGGTTTTTTGTGTTTAATGATTTGATAAAACCAGTTTCTGTTTACAAAAATTAAGAAGTTGTGCTGAGCAGGAACAATTTGGTTGGAATCGTGTTTTTTGATTTTATATAACAGGTCATTTTGACAAGTATCAATTTTGTACAGTATTCCCAAAAGTGAATTATGGACGCTTATTCTTCAACCATTATCAATGCGGTAGCGAAAGTAAAAACAGCGGTGGTTAAAATTGAAACATACACCCAACAGGATAATAAACGAACAGGAGCAGGAACGGGCTCCGGATTTTTGTTTTCTTCGGATGGGTATTTATTTACCAACAGCCATGTTGTTCATAGTGCGTCGCAGGTGCATGTAAAACTTCACGACGGCAGTCAATATCCGGCTCAATTAATAGGTCAGGATACCGATACTGATCTTGCCATTCTTAAAATTTCTGCAATGGAATTCATGTCGGCGGTATTGGGAGATTCCGGCGATTTGCAAATTGGTCAATTAGTTATTGCCATAGGCAATCCGCTTGGTTTTCAGCACACAGTAACTACCGGTGTAGTAAGCGCATTGGGCCGTTCGCTTCCATCGCAGTCCGGTCGGATGATGGATGGAATGATCCAGACCGATGCTGCACTCAATCCAGGTAATTCGGGCGGTCCGCTGATCAACGCTAATGGTGAAGTTGTTGGCGTCAATACCGCTACCATACGGGGTGCCCAGGGTCTTTGCTTTGCCATCAGTATCAATACTGCCAAGGAGGTTGCTAATGAATTGATCCATTTCGGAAAAGTAAAAAGAGCCTGGCTCGGACTCTCCATGCAACAAATAGACCTTGTCCCTAAGCTGCGTTCTATAAATAATTTATCCAGTAAGACAGCATTGTTTATTACCGATGTAGCTAAGGGTAGTCCGGCAGAGAAAGCTGGTATTATTAGCGGAGACATCCTGATTGCTTTTAATGATCACGCAATAGAAACGGTAGATCATTTATTTAAACAGCTTACAGCAGATAAGATCGGGCAGCTCCAGTATTTGGTGATCCTGCGGCGTTTTGCTCGGACAGAATTACGTATTACACCCGCACAGAGAAATTGAGATTTCAGAAAAATTTACAAAAGCTTAAAATTGAAAAAGAGCAAGCATTGATTGCTCTCCTGTTAGTTTTGTTGATGTAGATTGCTTAGCCTTTTGCTAATTGTCCATGCCCATAGCGTAAAAATGATTGCTCCTAAGACATCAACCGTATAATGTACATGTTGCCATAACAGCATGATAGAAACGAACAATAATGAAACTAAGAAAAGTAGCTTAACCCATGTGTTTGATGCTGCTAAAAAAAGAATCAACAGGATAGCTGCATGACCGGAAAAGAATAAATCTTTAGTGATGACAATTCCATTGTAGGCGATTTTTTGCACAAACGGATCACTAAGGGGAATAATCCCTTTGGGAGGATCAAGTTTAATAAAATACAAGGTAATGATTCTTAATGAGTAAATAATAACGATCGTTTGCAGTACACGCAGCAGCAAGAAGGGGGTGTTGAAAAAGTAGAGCAATCCCACTAACAAAACACTGTAAATTACCCCAAAAATATATGTAGACAGATCAACCGGTTCTAATTGATTTAATATCCAGTCATTTAATAGAATGCCTTCCCTGTTTTCAATGTAACTGAAAAAGTGATTCATAAAAACAACTAATCCACCAAAATAGATTAACGTAATGATCAGGCTTAACTGAAAGCCTTTCGTTCTAAAAGCCTGCAGCCATTTAAATTTAAGTTGATGAATAGATCTATCCTCTTTAACCTTTTGCAAAGCGATTATTATAGAATGTACCTTAATCTTTTCTTCTGTATAATGAAGCAGCAATCTGCTCAATTACTGATTTTGGCAGTAATCTTACCATTAAAGCCGTAAACTGGTTGCTCAATCCCGGAATCAACTCTTTTCTGCCATTAAACATTCCTTTTACGGCAATTCGAGCTACCGTTTCTGCCGAAAGTGCCATTTTATCTGAAGTTCTTTTCAGATGAAGCATTCCGGCACGCTCAACAAAACCAGTTTTAACGCTGCCGGGGGCTAGTAGGCTAACAGAAATTGAGGTGTGCTTTAATTCATGTGCCAAGGCTCGGGTAAAGGTATTGACCAATGCTTTTGATGCCGAGTATAAACCGAATGTTGGTATCGATTGGAATCCGGCCATGCTCCCCGTATTTAATATATATGCCTGGGGTTGTTGCAGCAAAACAGGAATCATTAAATGCGTAAGATTAATCATCGTCCACACATTTACCTGCAACATGTTATTTTGATCGTTTAAGGTTAATTCATTAAAATTTCCCCATAAACCATAACCTGCATTATTTACTAAGATAGAAACCGGGAAATCGTTTTGCTGCACCCAATTTAAGACTTGTTGAGCGGCGCTTTGTTCTGCCAAATCCAGTGCCAGCCATTGTGCTTTTATCTTATATTTTTCACCCAATTCGGTGGCAACCTTTCTAAGTAGTTCTTCAGTTTGTGCTACCAATAATAAATCGTAGCTCCTTTGGGCTAAACATTCAGCTATGGCCTTACCTATCCCTTTACTAGCACCTGTTATTAATGCATAACTCATTATAGCAATGTGTTTTATTCTGAGCTTAGGAACTGCTGTTAGCTCTGTTTAATTGATTTTATAGCTTTAGAAATGTTTTTTTACAAGATGCTGCACTTTGTGATAAAGCGGCGTCCAGCTATTTTCGGACCTTGGCTTATATTTACCCTGAACAATAGGAATATACATCACCCTTCTTCTGCTTGCTTCGCCAGATAAAGTGGAGAGTGCCACACGGTGCCAAATTCTGCCAGAGTGTACGGTTAAGTCACCGGCTTCAGCAATTATGCAAAACTCATCTTTATCAGGATCGTTATCCAGAAAATAACGTTTGCGAAAAAGCATCTGATATAAACTCTGCTTATGGCTACCCGGAATAATTCTTAATCCTCCTTTTTCAATCGGTGAATCATCCAGGTAAATACCAACATTCAGCATTGGATTTAAAGTAAACTGAGTAAATAAATCACGTAGCCCATCGGTATGCCAGCCCATTTTTGTGTAATTACTTTTTCCTGTATTCACATAATGGCTTATCACCAAACCGTCTTTTTCATTCTCCGTCAAACGGGCATTATCCCCAATAAATTTTGTTAATAAACTTATGTGCGGATCTTGTAATAAGTTATGTAAGAATTGACTGTGTAATGAAGAAAATGCGAAGCGTTGAACAATTTCTTTTCCATTCTCGTCTTCACCATATTTAATAGGAATACCGTTAACTTTTTCAAGTCCCTGAGTAATCCATTTATTTTCAAGCTCACTTATTGCTTCCAATGTAGCTGCAACTTTTTCGGTAGATATAAATTTTTTAAAATGAATAAACCCGTATTTATCAAAAAAATCCAGTTGCTCTGCTGTTAACTCATCAGCAAGAAAAAATTTCTTGTTATAGTCATTTGTCGGCATCTTTTTTAATAAAAGGTAAACTAATTAATAATACGGAATTAATTGTTCATTTAATAGTACTTAGTTCATTTTAATTCTTCCTCTAAAGGAAAAGAATTTGGAGACTTTCTTCTACAAATAAAGAGCCCTGTTTCTAGAGATCTATTGATTTAAACACAGATCGGCTTACTCTTCATCATGTTAAGAGCAATTTGCAGTCCAAATTTTTTTCTCTGCATCAGTTCAATTTTTGCGGTCAGAGAGACTTTTGCTTATTTTGATCCGAGGTGACACTAACAAAATTTCACAATGAAGATTCGATACTAGTAGATGAAGTATACGATGTTAGTGTAAGGGAATAGTAATTCTGTTTTTCTTGGGCGAATTCCTATGTCAAAACAGCTTTAGAAAGTCCTTAAATCTAAAGCTAATATGTTTTAGGAACATCTTTTATTCTTTTAACTCCTCAAGTATTTCTTCTGGTATTTTGAAATCAAAAAAATCACTCAATGATATACCGAGCGCATTAGTAATTTGTAAAAGTTGAAAAACGGATGGATTTATATTGCCCTGTTCTAATCTGTTTATGCTCTGTTTATCTTTATTACACAGGTGTCCAAGTTCAGGTTGCGAAAGCCCTTTTTTGTTTCTTAAATAGGCAATTCTTTTACCAATTAATATTTTGAACTTATCCTTAGGCATGTTAATAGCATTAGGATGCAAGCTCTTTAGATATATTTATTTTTGAGTAAACGTATTTGTTTACTTTTGAATTTTATTTTATATTTGTCTTAAGGTAATCATGATAGGTATTTATTTATTCAATATTTAACCTTTCATGATTAAATTAATAATTTTGCGGCACTTCAAGAAAATAAGTTAGAGGTACCGCTTACGAGCCTCGCCACGAAATCTGGTAAATTGAACGCGAGAGTAAGTGAGAACCCATTCCCTATATTTTTATAGGGCTGGGACTCGCTTGTGTCTTTTGTGTTCACCTGTCTTTCATTTTATGATGGGCAGAAGGCTTACCAGGGCCTCGTGACAAAAGGCAGAGTCCCAGCCCTATTATTTTCTATAATCTCTGGTATTCTCCCCTCTAGGCTCTTTTAATATGCAACCAATTAAGAGAGAAATATGAAGTCTTATTTAACCATTCAATTCTTCGAAAAGCTACCACCTTGATCAGGGCAGATGCTGTAGGCATCCGGCTTATTTAGGCCGTAACATCTTAACAATCCAATCAATTTTCAATTAATCTTAAAAGCTATGAAAGAAAAAACAGGCTTAATGGGATGGGTATGGCCTGTTCCTAAGCCTCAAAAAACGGTACCGCAGGAGCCCAAAGCTCCTTGCAGGCATAAAGCACGGTGCAGCCTAGTCATCGGAATGCTATGCTGCTGCATCTCGGTAGGCGCGCTAGCCCAGGGCGCGAGCTTAACGAAGGAAAGAGTTAGTGTGGGTACCAATCTTTCGGATGTGAGTTTAACTACCATTCTCAACTTTCCGTTAAGCTCCGCCCGCCTCTCAGACTTTAAAGGTAAAGCCGTGATCCTTGATTTCTGGGCGACCTGGTGCGGCTCCTGCGTTTCGGCGATGCCTAAACTGCAAGCCTTACAGGGGCAGTTTGCCAAAGACTTGCAGGTGCTGCTGGTCACTAATGAAGAACAAGCGAAAATTGCATCCTTCCTCTTAAAGGTCAAACAGGTGAGGGACTTTACCCTGCCGGTTGTGCTGGACAGGGATCACCGGCTCTGGGAGCTGTTTAACATCCGGCTTGTTCCGCAGTATGCGTGGATCGACCGCCATGGGATCTTTCGCGGCGTCACTACCTCTGAGCAACTCACCCCGGGCAATATTCAGGATTTTGTCAGCGGCAATTATCACTTTCTGCCTGAACAGGCCGGGGCAGGAAGTTCTGCTGCAGGTGGAGGGGAGCCGTCGTCGGGTTTGCTGTATAGCTCCACCCTCAGCGGCTACCAAGCGGGAAGTGGAAGCAACAGCTTTATCGGTACGGGGAAGGTAAAGGCGGTGAACTGTACGCCGGAAATGCTCTTTCGCATTACCTATGGCCAGGGGAAACACCTCTTGCCATATCCCATCTGGAAAACCCGGGTGATCCGGAAGGATTCCTTGTCCCGTGCCCCAAAGGGGAAGAACACGGCACCCACCTATGGGTACGAGCTGAATTTCCCTGGCGAGGCTACCGATAAACTGCTGGCGATGATGCGCGCGGATCTGGAGCGTTACTTTCCGCTAACGGCAAGGCTGGAACAGCAAGCCATCAGCTGTTTGGCCTTACGGTGCAATGGAAAACCCATCCTTAATTCAACAGGCGGCCCGCCCCAGGCCGAGGAGAATTATTTCGGCGTGCGCCTGGTGAATCACCCCGTTCAGGCGCTCATCGAAACGCTGCAATCCTACTCAAACCTTGGCATACTGGATGAAACCGGCATCAGCTCGCCCATCGATATAGAGCTGAAGGCAGAGCTGGGCGACCTGGCTCAATTGCAAAAGGCTCTTGCCGCCTATCATTTGGAATTAACACCAGTCACCCGCCAGGTGGAGGTGCTGGTAATTAAAGATCGTACCACTCAACCTAACTGATATGAAACAACTGTTGAATTATATATGCGCACTCCTATTGTGTGTGCCGCAGCTGGCCAGCGGACAGACCAGCCCGCAAGGCTCGGTCACAGGACAGGTCCTTGCTGCCGATGGCCTTCCGCTGGCGGGAGCGAGCCTCTGGCTCAAGGGCAGCTCCGTTGGTACTTCTGCTGATATTGAGGGACAGTTCCGCTTAAGCCTTGCTCCAGGAGCCTATACGCTCGTTATTTCTTTTATTGGCTACCAGACCAAGGAAGTGAACTTTAAAGTTCCGCTGAAAACGGCCCTTTCGATTACCTTAACTGAAAATACTGCACAGCTGAAAGAGGTGGTGGTCTCCACGGGGTATCAACACCTGCCCCAGGCGCGGGCCACGGGCTCCTTTGCTAAAGTAGACCAGGTGCAGCTGGATAGGGTGGTGGCCACCGGTGTGCTGGCCAAGCTGGAGAACACGGTCAGCGGCCTGGTGGTGAACCGCTCGGCCTTCGGGGAACCAACGCTCACCATTCGCGGGCAGAGCACCATCTACGGCAATGCCCAGCCCCTGATCGTCGTGGATAACTTCCCCTATGACGGGGACATCGATAACATCAATCCGAGCGACGTGGCCAGTGTGACCGTGCTGAAGGATGCCGCTGCCGCCTCGATCTGGGGCGTCAGGGCTGGAAACGGGGTGATTGTGATCACCACCAAAAAAGGCAAAACGGAAGAGCCCTTGAAAATGCAGCTGACGAGCAACGTCACCGTTGGGCAAAAGCCGGATCTCGCTTACCTGCCCACGATTTCTTCGGCCGGCTTTCTGGATTTTGAGCGGCACATGTTCAATGCAGGCTATTACCAACCCCTGGAGCAGGACGAGACCCAGCCTGCCTTGAGCCCGGCAGTGGAACTGATGATCAAGGAGCGGGACGGGCTGATCACGCCAGCTGAGGCGGCAAGTCAGCTTGAGGCGCTGAGCAAACTGGACGTGCGTAAGGACTTGGCTCGCCATTTCTTTCGCCCGAGCGTCAACCAGCAGTACGCCCTGAGCTTCAAGGGAGGCAGCAAGAACGTGCGCTATTATGTTTCGGGCGGTTGGGACAATAACCTGCCCAGCGAAGTCGCCAATCACTACAAGCGCATGACGCTGAATTCCTCGCTCTCCTTTCAGCCACTCAAGCAACTGGAGCTGGGTGCAGGGCTAAATTATACCCAAAGTACCAGCCGCCAGAATAACCCGGGGATTAATTTACTCTCGAGTGCCTCGGCCTATGCCAGTAAGCGCCTGTACCCGTATGCCCAGCTGGCGGACGCAGCGGGCAATCCCCTTGCGGTAGTCAGCCAGTACCGGGCCGGTTTTGTGGAAAGTGCCCCGGCCAGCGGCTATTTGGACTGGAACTACCGCCCGCTTGAAGACCTCAGGCTGGCCCAAAACCGTGCCGACCAAAACGACATGAGGGCCAGCGTCCAACTGAAGTACTCCCTGACGGACTATGTGAACGCGGAAGCCAGCTACCAATACGAACGTGCTTTTACCAACACGACCAACCTGCAAAATAGCGCCTCGTTTGCCACGCGCGATCTGATCAACCAGTTTAGTGAAGGCAGCGGAGCGAGCCTGGTTCGGAACATTCCCCTGGGCGACATTCTGGACCGGCAGGACGGGCAACTGAATGCCCAGACCGTTCGCGGCCAGCTGAACTTTGTAAAAGACTGGAACCAGACGCACTCGGTGGCAGCGCTCCTGGGCGCAGAGGCCAAGGAGTTATCCACCCTGGCCAGCGCCAGCAGGCTGTATGGCTATGATCCGCAAACCTTGAGCAGCGAAGTACTCGACCTCACTAGAAGCTACCTAGTTCGCCCCTTGGGCTATTATAACTACATTCCCACCTTGCGCGGGCAAAGCGAAAAGCTGGACCGCTTCCGTTCCTTTTATGCCAACGCCTCCTATACCTTAAAAGACCGCTACATGCTGAGCGGAAGTGGCCGCCTGGATCAGAGTAATTACTTTGGCGTGGCCACCAATGGTCGATCCGTTCCGCTTTGGTCAGTGGGAGGAGGCTGGATGATCCACCGGGAGCCGTTTTATCAGCTCAAGGGGATATCCCAGCTGAAGCTACGGGCTACCTATGGCTACAACGGCAACATCGATAAAACGGTGACGGCCTATACCACCGCCCGCTACAGCTACGATCAACTCAACTTCGTCCGGAGCTTGGAGATTATTAATCCCCAAAATCCAGAGCTGCGCTGGGAAAAGGTGGGCATGCTGAATGTGGGCCTGGACTTTGAGCTGCAGGGCAAGGTGCTCAGCGGCTCTTTGGAATACTACCGTAAAAACGGACAGGACCTGATCGGCAACATGGCCCCGGATCCGACCAGCGGGGTGAGTAGCTTTCGCGGAAACGTTGCCCACATGAAAGGGCAGGGGATTGATGTGCACCTTAACAGTCGGAATTTGGACAAAGGGGTGAAATGGTCGAGTCAGCTGCTCTTCAGTTATGCCACCGATCGGGTGACGGATTACGCGAAAAAGGACGTGGCCTATAACTACACCCAGCTGAGTACGGGCATTGACATCTATCCGCTCAAAGGCAAGCCCGTGTACGGGGTGTACAGCTACCGCTTTGCAGGGCTGGACGCACAGACGGGCGACCCGGTGGGGTACGTGAACGGTGAGAAAAGCACGAACTATTCGGCCATCATGGGAGTCAGTCCCGAGGAGCTAGTGTATCACGGGCCGGCCCGCCCCACCTACTCGGGTGCCTTGCGCAATACGCTGAACTGGAAGAACTTCGGGCTTTCCTTTTCCCTTGGCTACAAGCTGGGCTATTATTTCCGCCGCAATTCCATCTCCTATTCGCAGCTGGCCCAAACCTGGAGCGGGCATAGGGACTATGACTTGCGCTGGCAGCAGTCGGGCGATGAACGGACTACCACGGTACCTTCCTTGCCGGCCCTACTGAACAGCAACCGGGATGATTTCTATTTGAAATCGGAGGTGCTGGTGGAGAATGCCTCGCATGTGCGGCTGCAGGATTTGAACCTGAGCTATGCATTACGTAAACAACAGCTCAAAGCGCTGCCGGTGGAGCACCTGGAGCTCTACCTGTATGCCAATAACCTAGGGGTACTCTGGAGGGCGAATAAGCAGGGGATTGATCCGGACGCGGTGCCCAACGGAGGCGCCTCGTTCCTGCCTGCGGTCAGAACCCTCGCCTTTGGAATCAGGGTGGATTTTTAACCTTTAACTCACAAGATCATGAAAAGAACCTATTTCCTATACGTTCTCCTTTTTACAGCAGGACTGTTCTCCTGCGGCAAAGAATGGCTGGATGCCCAGTCGGATAAAGCGCTGGTGGTACCTAGCAGTCTGCGGGATTTTCGGGAGCTGCTGGATAACGCTTCGGGGGTCATGAATAACAATTATGCCCTATTAGGGGAAATTGGCGCCGATAACTATTACCTCAGGGCAAGCACCTGGCAAGCGGCTTCCCTCACCAACCGGAATGCCTACGTCTGGGCCAAAGATGTCTTTGGAGGCAGAACAGAGCTGAGCTGGAATGCCGCCTACAAGCGGGTGCTTTACTGCAATACGGTGCTTCAGGGCCTGGAGGACCTCAAGTCCACTTCGGCCCAGCAGGACGAGTGGAAGGAGCTAAAAGGAACGGCCTTATTTTTCAGGGCCCATACCTTTTACGACCTGGCCCAACTCTACGCCCCGGTCTACTCCGAACCTACGGCAGGATCGGCCTTGGGCATCCCGCTGCGGTTAACCTCCAGCATTAATCAACGCTCGGGGCGGGCAAGCCTTAAGGAAACCTACGAGCGGATTGTGAGCGATTTAACCCAGGCAGCACCGTTACTCAGCACGGCCTCAGCCTATAAAACCCGGCCGACCCGGCAAGCGGCCATGGGCCTGTTGGCCCGGGTGCACTTGTCGATGCAGGACTATGAAAAGGCTTACCAGGCAGCCGATGCAGCGCTGCAGCTTAATCCGGCGCTGCTGGATTATAACCTATTGGATCTAATTGGGGCTAATCCCTTTCTGCCCATGAATGAAGAGATCGAGTTTTATGCTCAGCTTTCTTACAGTTCGATTTTAGCTTCCACCAACTACCGGGTGGATTCGATGCTGGTGCGCTCTTACGCGGCCAACGATTTGCGGCGGAAAGCCTTTTTCTCCCGCCGGCCGGATGGTACCCATACCTTCATCGGCAGCTACAGCGGAGCGTTGCACTTTGGCGGGATTGCCAGGGACGAGCTGTATTTGATCCGCGCCGAATGCCTGGCCCGAAAAGGCCAGGTACTGGAGGCGATGAACGACTTGAATACGCTGCTCAAAAACAGGATGGAACGCGTCAGCTTTGTGCCGCTTTCGGCAGGGAGCGCTGAGGAAGCGCTGCGGGTTATCCTCACTGAGCGCCGGAAAGAGCTCCTGTTTCGGGGGCTGCGCTGGACGGATTTGCGGCGATTGAACCTGGACGGGCGGTTTGCCGTCACCTTGAAACGGAACCTGAACGGAACCAGCTATGAGCTGGTTCCCCAGGATAAGCGCTATGTTTACCCGATTCCGGATGATGTGATCAATGCAAGTGGCATGCAGCAAAATGAGCGCTAATCGATAGGAGTACAACCTTTTCTATACATAGCTAAATGGTAAAGACCGGACCTTTTGTCCGGTTCTTTACTTTAATGTCTGGGGTATTCTTACCGTAAATTTTACCACCCGATTTTTGTAGTTAACTAACAGCTGATTAATTTTTTTTCCATTTCGGAGGTACGCAACTTTGTTTTTGGTAGTTTGAAGCCAACTAAAATTAGCCAGATGAATCCTGGAAATCTTGTCAATGGAATAAGAAAAAGAACTTTAGGGAATACCAAGAATAATGGCCAATTGTTGATGCTGTCATGGTTACATTATTTAGTAATGCTGTTTAAAATATGTTTAATCACAGCCTTTATTCTAATGTCTGGGGCTTTCTAATCGTAATTTTTACCACCCGATTTTTATAAAAAACCAGTAGCTTATCCTTATTGAAACTAAAAGAGATCAATTTTTGGCCTTTATGACTAGGAATGTAAAAACTACCACGATAGTTGCCGTTTTCTAAATTATAGACATCAATTACCGCATTATTGTTAAATGATGAATCTGTTTCATTATCAGCTTTAAGCATTGAATTGACAAATAATTTACCAGCATATATAGTGACAGATCCGTTTACATAAATGGGAGGAGCACTTAGGTTATAAACAGTCGACTGGCCGTCGGTAGATGAGGTTGCCTTTATTGGGGATGAAATGCAAGTGTCAATAGTCTTGAATTTGTTGACCAAGGTAAGGTTCGTATCAAGGCTAAGAATCGCATTTTTATAAAAGTGCGTATAATATACTTGATTCGTTTGTTTATCAAAGGTCAACCTACCATCCGTGGCAAATCCGCCATCAGGATGTAGAGGTAATTCCTCTGAATTTTCTTTTAGTTGTCGACCTGTTGGGAAATGAATTTTTCGAAAAACCTGTGTCCCTTTTGTGCTTCCTTCCGATCTTATGATCATAGTAGAGGGCGATATGATAACTCCCTTAGTGAAATGATATGGTAGGTTATAGTATTGGATTCGTCCGGTGCTTAAATCATACTTAATGATGCAAGGAACATTCCCTCCAAGGGTATATAGATCGTCGTTTAGTATCGTGCAGGTAAAAGCCGGAGCAAGATTTTCAGGAGCATCAAATCCAATAGTCAAAGGTTCTTTTTCTTTTAACAATAAGTCTGCTGTTATAATTTTTTGTGGTTGCCGCGATCTGAAATAAAGCCTCCCTTTATACTCTCCAATCAATTGATTGTATAATAGGTTATTTTCTAATTCACTTTCGACCTTTAAATCTAAATCCAGTATGTTTCTGGTAAAATCATTTTTTTGGTTTTGGGGCTTTCCATATAAAAGGTATAAAGTAAATACCAATCCTATTGCAATACTGCTAATAATCAGGATACTTATTGTTTGCTTCTTTTTCATTGTCTGAAGATGATTAACTATGAAATAAATGAAGCCAGGTTTCCCTGGCTTCAACATTGGTTACTTTTGCGGTGCCAGTTCCCTGAAGAAGGTTACCTGTCCTTGCGGAGTGTTAATATAACAACAGGCTATATCACCACCTTGACACTCTGTAGGTTGAACATTGCCTTTGCATTTCTCCAGCAAAACGTTGCCACTAGTGGCAAATGCAGAACCGATGCCTAAAACAATAGCTGCTACAGCTAAACTAACTTTTAACTTTCTCATAATAGAGGATGCTTTATTAACTCAAAAAGCAACAAAAACTCTAGATGAAAATAGATGCTTACTCTGTTTCACAGGTTTTCAGCTTTCCCCTGATTGGCCAATATTTTTGAATTTGCATTATTCAGATTGGAGGTTGATGAGCTTAAATAGATGCCAAGGATAGATAGGATAATAAAGATGCTGTTGAAAAAAATGTGCTGATTCCAGGATAATTCAGCTAGAATGCCACCACAGGAACAGGGAACATAATAGCTGAAGTTGATAGTGATGATGAGATAAGAAGTGAAGAGTATCATTAGAAATAAAGAACCATAAAGTCCGTAAATCCTGAATTTTCTATTCAGTAATACGATTACCAATAGGACTTCAGAAATAATAATAAACCCAGCCACCAATTGTGGGAAGTCACTTAGCAAGGGAGATTTTCCCAGCTCATTCTTAAATTCCTCAAAGGTTAAGAGTTTACTAAGAGCTGCATAGGAGAAAAGGGAAATTATTAAGGCGGTAATGATTCCAGTTGACCATTCTATCTTTTTCATATCAGACCGTTTTGATCAAATAAAATTAGTCTGATATATAAAATTTCTAGTTATAGATCTGTCAATATAGACGTTGACAATAATCAATAAATGAACATCTTAGAAAATATACTATTTATAGTTTTTGGGAATGATAATTAAGAAATTGTTTTTATAAATTATTAATAATTAACCATTTATAAATTGAGTTAATTGTTGGCTAGTCTGACTGATTCTTTATATAAAAATGGGAGGGACTTTAATGCAATAGTTTCATTCATATGGTTTTTAGTAAATTAAAAAAAACTTTTATTCAACTATGTGTACTAGCCTTATTAATTGGAACTTATTTAAAAGAGCACAGTTGAAGTAAAAAGCATAATAAACCTATGATTGATTCATTTATCATCTAAATCCTACATGCTTATGAACCATTTTAAAACAAATCTTTACGTCCGTATGAATGAACGCTTGCAATTATGTGCTATTGAATCGGAAAACATATTGCAAAGAGCTGAAAAGTCGTTTTACATTGCCGAATCAGCCTTACAAGAGCTCAAAGACTTTTTGTTTAATTATCGTTTTAAAACCACGTCGGAAGAAATTGAATTCTTTAAGGAAATCAAGCCATTATTTCTGAGGGAGTTGATCTATTTTATAGAGGTATTTCATCTTGAAGCTTCCAAACCATTTGGAGGTAAAGAGGGGCAAAGGAACTACTATCTGCAGGAGTTAGACCGATTAAGGCTTTTTTTTGACCGGAACAATTTCTTATACACCTATTACCGAACAAACAAAAGCCATATGGACGAACTGTTTTATTTAAGAAACAAGAGCTGTATTCCCATGCTTCCGGAATATTTATTGGATATGGATCCCAATTTTTCAACCATATACAGTTCCAAACTGGCCAAACTACAAGCGTTTGAGCAATTAAAGGAATATGTTAATCAATCATTAATGGCGCTGGATGAAATTGAACTTCAACCGGTCAAGTCCAAAGAAGTTTCCTCCACATGGACGGACTCCAAAGCATCGCTGATCGAGCTGGCCTATGCACTTCAGTCTAGCGGCTGCGTAAATTTCGGGAAAGCAGATGTTAAGCATATTATTACTAATCTTGAACGAATGTTCAATATACAATTAGGAAACTTCTATCGAGTTTATCAGGGAATGCGTATTCGCAAAAAGAATCGAACGGTATTTTTAGATGTGCTTAAAGAACGTTTGGAAAAAAGAATGGATGATGCCGATATGAGCTTTTATTAAAAAGCAAGAATAGTTAAAAATGAAAATGCCCCAAGGGCATGTCATTGGTAAATGTGGAGGCTGTCTTAAAAGGACAGCCTTTTTGGGTGCAGGCAATTAACTGCAAGTGCCAGTAATTATTTTGCCTAGTATCAAGATTTTTTAAAAAAAATATGCCAGCCTTAAGTATGAAATTTCTTATACACTCTGTGTAATTTCTTCTCGAACCTGGAATTAATTGACTAATTAAATGACGAAAAAGCCTTATCAGACTAAAAAAGTTAATGGCATGAAGTTTTCACTATATATTATGTTACTCGAGGGGTGCTTCTTTTTTTGGAGGCTGAGATCATACCCTTATACTTGAACTGGGTAATACTGGCGTAGGAAAGGAGTAATAGATGAAGCCTCTATTTATACGAGGCTTTTTCTTTTGAGTGTGCACGGCATGGGCAATAGCTTTAGGGTGCCAGTCCCGAACGTACTTGTTGAAATTTATGAACAAAATCGGGATATTCTAAACCGGTTATTTTTGTTATATGCTTTATGTTATTGATAATCAAGTGTTTGATGGCAAGGTGTTTGTGAATACTCTTTGAGGACCAAACATTTTCAAAATGCTAAGCAATAGAATGATTCCTATTAAAATGCTAGTCCTTCTAGGAATGGCGCTAGCATTTACATTACCCTTAACAACCTCTTGTAGTGAGGACGATTCAAACCCGATTATTAATACCAGTATGTTCGATGTTAGTGGGGTTCTTAATGCTCAATCTGAAGTTCCGCCTGTTATCAGTGTTGCTACTGGGTCGCTATCAGGTACATATGATGGCGATATAAACTTGCTTACTTATTCCATTACTTGGAGTAATTTAACAGGTGCTGCCTCAGCAATGCACTTTCATGGACCGGCAGCCCCTGGTGTTAGTGCTTCTCCAACGTTAACTATTCAAGGTTTTCCTGCTGCTGCTGCAGGAAGTTATTCTTCTCAAGCTACGCTAACTGAAGATCAGGAACGACAATTATTGGATGGAAATTGGTATTTAAACATTCATACACCAACTAATCCTAACGGGGAAATAAGAGGTCAGGTTCAAACGAATCTTAAATAAAAGTTAAAAGGGCTGCCTAAAATGGCAGTCCTTCATTTTACCAGCAATGCTGACTTTTAATATCCCCCGAGCTCTACTCATTGACACTTCTATTGCTATTTTAAATCATTTTAAGTTAAGCGTTTTTACCATCCAAATTATTTCCGGTAATCCTGATTTGTTAGGTAACATCACCATGGTTTAAATCTCCATAAAAATGGCTGAAAAATATATTCAGAGCTGATTATGAAAATACCAACTGCCTTTTTCTCAAATTCCCTCTTAATCAATAACTAATTTTCTTTTTAAATAATAGTTGTTAGCTAACTCCAAAGTGTCATAAATGCCCTTTGTATTCAACCATCTTTACTTATGTAGTCGGGACACAACCGAGACATGAAACTAAAAGTAAAAGATATGTTTAACGGAATTACTTGGGACGAATTTATAACTGGTTTGGGCCTTTTGGCAATCCTTTATTACATCATTGTAACCATCGTTTATTACCGCACTGATATCAAGAACAACATAAAGAGAAGAATGAAAAGTACCTAGACTAAATGGATGTGCAGGAGCGCAAAAGTTTTCAAGGTTGGATGAATTAGAAGAAGTGATAAGTGAGAGAGGAGAGAGCATCCTGGAAATGGCAGGCAAAAATGCTAGCGAAGCAGAGCTGATTGCTCAGTTAAAAGCGAAGCTGGTGAGCCATGAGGGGTTACATCTGCCTGCCTGCCAGGTTGTTATCATCAATTTTCTTAACAGAGAGTCCAGGAATTATGCGGAATGGTGCTGAGTGAAGAGGATTTAGAGTGCGGGGGATGCATCAGTCCGCTGAAAATTGCTTCTGGGAAAAGACAACACTAATATGTGTGGGTGGAGCGTGTAATGTGTTAAAAGTGTTGTTAAGTGTGTTTGGATGGGTTTAATTAGTGGAGAGAGCATGACAAACACCACGGAAGTCCTTCAAAGACCTTCCCGCAACCAGCGGGAAGGCCGGCCGAAGGAGCTTAGTCTTTGACTTTTTTAAAAATAGTTAGATGAAAACAGTAAGAAATGGATTTAAAAAGTTTTCGGGTAGAAAACTATCGGCCTTTGCAACTTGTGTGGCCCTGGCACTGATTAGCTTACACACCTATGGACAAAATGGGAATGCCGGAATTGAAGAGGCCAACCAGCAAGTGCGAAGTTATTTTGATTCGGGAACCAACCTGATGTATGCAATAGGTGCCATCCTTGGTTTGATAGGCGCTGTAAAGGTCTATCAGAAATGGAATGCCGGCGATCCCGATACGGGCAAGGTGGCGGCAGCCTGGTTTGGCAGCTGTGTGTTCCTTGTAGTGGTCACCACAGTAATCAAATCTTTCTTTGGCATTTAGAGGATCTATGCTGAGGTTGTTTCTGGAAAAGCTATAGCTACCTGATCTATAAATAATCTGAAATTATCGCATTACTTAGACAAAAGGTGCAACATGTTGTGCCTTTACTTGTCCGGAAAAGCGATTGAACAGTACTTGAAGAACATCTACAAATGAATAACAGTATCTATCAAATCAATAAAGGCATTAATAAAAGTGTTGAATTTAAGGGACTAAGAGCGCAATACATTTGGTATCTGGGTGCAGGCCTGGTGTTGCTCTTAATCCTGTTTGTCATTCTTTATATCATTGGTGTTAATTCATTTGTCTGTATTGGGATAGTCATGCTTCTAGGTACGCTATTGATTTTCAATGTATACTCATTAAGCAATAAGTACGGAGAACATGGAATGATGAAAGCGCTAGCCAAGCGTAGTTTGCCTAAAGTGATAAAGGTGCAATCCCGAATTTTTCTAAAAAGAACAAATTAACAGCAAGGTAAATAGGTGGGTATGGAAAAGCAGATGAGTGATATTTTACCGATAATGGATGTGGAACATGATTGTATCGTTTCAAGGCAAGGAGACATTACTGTGGTGTATCAGGCAGAATTGCCTGAATTGTTTACCCTGTCAGATAAAGAATATGAGGCCTTTCACCAGACATGGATCAGAGCACTAAAAGTGCTGCCCAAATTCTCTGTATTCCATAAGCAAGACTGGTTCATTGAAAGTCGTTATGCTGCAGATTTTGAAAAAAGGGAATCAAGCTTTCTGACCCATAGCAGCGAACGTTTTTTTAACGAGCGGCCTTACCTCAAGCACATATGCTATTTGCTGCTTACCAAGAAGCCCGAGGGCAGAAAGCTGAGTTCATCGCTTTTTTCCAACCTGTTGCGGCGATCCTTTGTTCCGCCACAAACCATAAATCAGCAATTTTTACATGACTTTCTGGATACAGCTAGTCAATTTGCGAGGATTCTTGAAGACAGCGGTTTTGTAAAATTAACCCGCCAAAAGGAGAAAGACCTTGTGGGGGCATCAAAAACGATGGGATTGATTGAACGTTATTACTCACTTTCTGAGCATACAACTCCTCCGCTGCTTAAAGACATTAGCTTTGATCGGGAATTAAAAATCGGCAATCAATATTGCCAGCTGTTTACCCTTGCAGAACCGACTGAATTACCAGCTCTGTGTGGAGCGCGAATCAATTATGATCGTTATTCTACCGACAGAACGAAGTTCAGTGTGGGTTTTACTGCTTCACTAGGGCAACTGCTTTCCTGTAATCATATATATAATCAGTATATTTTTATTGAGGACAGCGTCCAGACACTGAAGAAATTTGAAAACAAGCGGCTGCGATTGCAGTCATTGTCCGCCTATTCACGAGAAAATGCGATCGCACGAGATGCGACCAATGAGTTTTTGAATGAGGCTATCCGTTATCAGCGATTACCTGTTAAAGCGCATTTTAATGTACTGGTCTGGACGGATCAGCAATCAATGCTGAAGGAACTGAAAAATAAAGTCATTTCAGCCCTGGCAGAAATGGAGGCCACTGCAAAGTTAGAAACTGCAGGTGCTCCGCAAATCTTCTGGGCAGGTATTCCCGGCAATGCAGCTGATTTTCCAATGAACGATACGTTTGATACGTTTTGTGAACAAGCGAGTTGTTTCCTGAATTTGGAGACCAGTTACCGCTCCTCTTTAAGCCCATTCGGAATTCGTTTAGGGGACCGGCTTTCTGGTTATCCGCTACATGTGGATATCAGTGATGAACCCATCAAGCGGGGATACTGTACCAATCGTAATAAATTCATATTGGGGCCTAGTGGCAGTGGTAAATCTTTTTTTACCAATCACATGGTTAGATCCTATTACGAACAGGGAACACACGTAGTACTGGTAGATGTGGGACATAGCTACAAAGGGCTGTGCGATATGGTTGGAGGCTATTATTTCACTTACGATGAAAAGCATCCGATCTGTTTTAATCCTTTTTACATCGGCGAGGGTGATCTGTTGGATACCGAAAAAAGGGAAAGCATTAAAACCCTGCTACTGGCATTATGGAAAAAGGATGACGAAACATTTAATCGTAGCGAATACGTGGCGCTATCTAATGCACTTAGGCTCTATTATGAAAAGCTTGCATCGGATTCTTCTATATTTCCCGGCTTTAATAGTTTTTACAAGTACCTGCGGGATGAGTTTACGTTGGTTCTTGCTAATGACAATGTGAAGGAAAAAGATTTTGATATCAATAACTTCCTGTATGTGCTCAGACCTTATTATAAAGGTGGAGAGTTTGACTACCTGCTCAACGCTACAGAGAATCTTGATCTCCTCAAGGAGCGATTTATTGTATTTGAATTGGATAACATCAAAGACCATCCTATTCTTTTCCCCGTGGTTACCATCATCATCATGGAGGTCTTTATCAGTAAGATGCGTAAGCTAAAGGGCATCCGTAAAATGATTTTGATAGAAGAAGCCTGGAAGGCCATTGCCAAGGAAGGTATGGCTGAGTATATCAAATACGTCTTTAAAACCGTTCGCAAGTTCTTTGGCGAAGCGATAGTGGTTACCCAGGAAATTGAGGATGTAATCACCAGCCCCATAGTAAAGCAGGCTATCATCAATAATGCCGATTGTAAGATTCTTTTGGATCAGTCCAAGTACCAAAACAAGTTCGATCAGATACAAGAGCTCCTGGGACTAACCGAAAAGGAAAAAGCCTTGGTGTTATCGGTCAATAGAGCAAACGACCCTGACCGAAAATATAAAGAAGTTTTTATCTCTCTTGGAGGGATGTATTCCAAGGTTTACCGTACGGAAGTATCACCGGAAGAATACTTTGTTTATACAACAGAAGAAACAGAAAAGCTGAAAGTGCAGGAATATGCACGTAAATATGGCAGCATTGCCAAAGGAGTAGCAACCCTGGTGAGGGATTTGGGGATGGATAATCACAAAAAGGAGTAAACCATGAAGACGATTCGTAAAATAGTTACCATCATGTTTTGCTTTACGCTTACACTGATGCCTGTCAAAGAATTGAATGCCACGGTTCCTGCAGGAATACTTGAAGTGATAAAAGCTGGCGTTATAAAGGTGATCAAGGCTGTTGATCTGCGGATTCAGCGGTTGCAGAACAAAACTATCTGGTTGCAAAATGCACAGAAAACAATTGAGAACGCAATGGCTAAGCTTAAGCTACAGGAGATTACCGACTGGACTGAAAAGCAGAAAGTACTTTATCAGGAGTATTTTGAAGAACTACACAAGGTTAAAACCATCATTACCTATTACCAAAAAGTAAGGGCCATCTCAGAAAAACAGGCCCGGCTTCTGTCCGCCTATCAAAAGGCATGGAACCTTTTGAAAAACGACACACATTTCACTCCGGAAGAACTGCATGTTATGTCAAAAGTGTATGGTGGAATGCTCAAGGAAAGTGCAAAAAACATCGACCTGTTGCTCATGCTCGTTAGTTCTTTTCAAACTCAGATGAGTGATGCCAAACGCCTTGAACTCATTAACCAGGCTGACAAACAGATAGAGGCCGTGTTTTATGATCTTGTAAAATTCAACCGTCAGAATATTCGCTTGAGTTTAATGAGGGCCAAAGAGCAGCAAGACATTGAAGCTATCAAACGATTTTATGAACTGCTTTAAAAGTCGATAATGAAAACTCTTTACATTCTATTAATACTATTAATGTGGGCAGTAGGAATTAAAGCACAAACCTTTGATGAATGGTTCCGCCAAAAGAAAACGCAGAGGAAGTACCTTTTGCAGCAAATTTCCGCCTTAAAAGTTTACGCCAACTACCTTGACGAAGGATACAAGATTGCTAAAGAAGGGCTGGGATTGATTGAGCAATTTAAAAATGGAGAATTGGGTTTGCACACCCGGTACTTTAACGCTTTGAAAAATGTAAATCCGGTTATCAGAAATCTACCTATAGTTAAAGAAGCAATCCTAATTCATTTTAGCACTCAGCAGATCGTTACTGAGACGGAAGAACAACTTAAGCGCAATAAGACATTTGATTTAAACGAGCGGAAATACTTGCAGCTAGTTTTTCAGAGAATTGATCAAGGAAATAAAAGATTGGTGGACGAGCTTTTCGAGGTGTTGGAAGATGGGAAACTGGAGATGACGGACGATGAACGACTAAACAGGATTAACAAAATGCATCAGCAACTAACACAAGTTAATGTCTTTGCTGTGCAATTCTGCCAAGATGCTTTAATCCTTGAAAAGAATAAAGAGCGAGAACAAAAGGATCTGAAAACCAGGATGAACCTCCTCAATACAGATAAGGATCAATGAATGATTTTAAACCGGTTTATGATGAAAGGATTTGTTATAAGTGGTGTGATGACCATCCTGATTTGCTTTAACACAATGAGTGTGAAAGCTCAACAATATGAGATTGAACAACTGCTGTTGAATGTTGAAAAGCTTAGTCAATTCAAGCAAATATTGGAGGACATGCAGAAGGGCTACAAAGTTGTAAGTACGGGTTACAATACTATTAAAGATTTGTCGGAAGGAAATTTCAGTCTTCACAAAACCTTTCTTGACGGTCTTTTGGAGGTTAGCCCAACTGTCAAAAATTATAAACGAATTGCAGAAATCATCACCATGCAAAGGGGCTTGGTTCGGGAATATAAATCGGCATTTAACCGTTTCAATGCTAGCGGGAGCTTTACCCCTGGAGAGTTGAATTATATGTTTCATGTATACGAAAGACTATTGGATAATATTAAAAATGATTTGGAAAGTCTTTTGATGATTGTTACTGCCGGTAAGCTCAGAATGAGTGATGATGAACGTTTAAAGGCCATCGACGATTTGTTTCTGAGTCTTCAGGAGAAAGTGAGTTTCCTTCGGAATTTCAATAACAGCTCCACGTTGCTTTCTTTAGCTCGCTTGAAAGAGCGCCGTAATCTCAATGCCATTCAAGAGTTATACGGCCTCATATCTCCATGATTATGGCTTGTATTCTAAGATTAGAATGAATGAGATAAGTGTGATTGAAAATTTAATCTGTAGATCAATGAGAATAAGCAGAATAATTGTGCTAATTGTAATCCAGACCTTGTTAATTCCCTCATTAGGTCATGGGCAGACCATTACGGATGAAATGAGCAGCTTGCACCAGGTGCTTGAACGGTTGTATGAAGAAATGATGCCCTTGTATAGCAAGCTAACAGGTGTTGGACAAGGTATTGCCGGTATTGCGGCGACCTGGTACATCGCTTCCCGTGTTTGGCGGCATTTAGCCAATGCTGAGCCCATAGATTTTTACCCACTGTTTCGCCCTTTTGTTTTGGGCTTCTGCATTATGCTATTCCCTTCGGTACTGGCATTAATTAACGGAGTGATGCACCCGGTAGTAAGGGCAACTTCTACGATGGTGGATGACTCGGATAAAGCCATTCGGGTATTGCTTGAGCATAAGGAAGCTGCAATAAAAAAGACTCGGGCATGGCAAATGTACGTTGGGGAATCGGGAGCTGGCAACAGAGACGAGTGGTATAAATACACTTATGATAACGCTGATCCTGGAGAAGAAGGAGTGTTGGATGGCCTGGGAAATGATCTTCGGTTTGTCAGTGCAAAACTATCTTATAGCTTTCGTAATTCTGTAAAGGAATGGATGAGTGAGATACTGGCTGTTTTGTTTGAAGCAGCAGCGCTTTGCATCAATACACTTAGAACCTTCCAACTAATTGTGCTTTCTATTTTAGGCCCTCTTGTTTTTGGTTTGGCCGTCTTTGACGGGTTTCAGCATACCTTGACCGTATGGCTGGCGCGTTACATTAATATCTATTTGTGGCTACCTGTGGCCAACATCTTTGGCAGCATCATTGGGAAAATTCAGGAAAACATGTTGAAGATTGATATCACTCAGGTGGAAGAATATGGAGACACGTTTTTCAGTGCTTCGGATGGCGCTTATCTAGTATTCATGATAGTCGGCATCATCGGATATTTTACGGTGCCATCGGTTGCCAATTACATTGTTCATGCTGGTGGAGGAGGAGGGTTGACTCAAAAAGTAACAAGTATGCTCGGAAGTTCATCACGGACAACCGTAGCGGCTGCCTCAGCCGGTGCTGGTATGGTGGCTGATGTTATGGGCAATGCTGCGGGGAAAATCAGAAACAGTATGTCTACTAGCGGAACCAGTTCAGGTTATTTCAATGAAGGCAATAGTAGCAATAATCCTTCGGGATATATGAATGACAAACTATCGGGCAAGTAAAATCTAAGGGTATGTTCAAGCAAATGAAAAACATTGATACCGCTTTTCGTTATGTGCGGGGATTTACAATAGTGGTTGTCACCACAAGTATGCTACTTAGCGGATTTGCATTATATAAAAGCTTCCATCTGGTAACTCAAATGCAAAATAAGGTCTACATCCTTGCTAACGGAAAAGCTTTGGAGGCATATGCTAATGATCGGAAAGATAATGTTGAAGTGGAAGCAAGGGATCATGTAAAGACTTTTCATCAGCTTTTCTTTACACTTGATCCGGATGATAAAGTCATCCAGACGGGTATAACAAAAGCACTTTATATGGCCGACATCTCCGCAAAACGTGCCTATGATAACCTGAAAGAACAAGGATTCTTTGCAACCTTGATTGCTTCAAATATCAGTCAGGAGCTTAGGGTTGACAGCATTAAAATTGAAGTAGGCAATTACCCGTATCGATTTCGTTGTTATGCTGTTCAGCGAATCATTCGCCCAACCAGTATTGTTTTACGTAACCTGATTACCGAAGGGTTTCTTAGGAATGTTGCCCGATCGGATAACAATCCACACGGCTTTTTGATTGAACGATGGGAGACCATCGAAAACAGGGATTTGAAAACTGAAAACCGGTAAGCAATGGCTGCATTTCTAAAGTTTAAACCGCAAAGAGGTACTAGAGCTGATGAAGACAGTATTGTTCGGGAACTCATGGCGCGAAAAATTGCCCAGGTCATCTCGTTCATGCAGCAGATGTGGGTCAATGGAATGAATGCGCTTTTTATGCGAATGACACAGCGGCAACAAAGAATTTTACTTGTGTTGGTGGCAGTAATAACATTGGGGGTGAATGGTTATTTGATCAGCCATGGATTGGTAAAGACTGACTATAACCCCCTAGACCTGCCAGCGTCTAAAATACCTGGATCAATTAACCTCTTTTCGAAAAGAATCCAGGTTTCAAGACCTGTTGTAACCCCGGAAGAATTTATCCGAATAGATAGTTTGAAGAAAATTCTGGTTAGACAGATGTATTTATCTAAGGTTTCAAATGGAAAAGACAGTCTTTTTGAAAAGCATCAAAGGCTACTTGACAGCCTGCTTTATATCGAGCGAATTTATCAGTCACAATAAAAATAATAAGAGTTATGAAATTACAACATTCACCTGCGTTTTTGCGAAAACGAAAATTCTTAATGGTATTGCCATTACTGACGCTTCCATTTTTGACATTTTTATTTTGGGCGCTGGGAGGAGGGAAGGCCACAAATGCAAATGCAAAAACAAAAGAACAAAAGGGCTTCAATCTTACATTGCCGGAGGCAATAATTAAGGAGGAAAAAGCACTTACCAAATTGAGTTATTATGAAAAGGCCGCTCTCGATTCTCAGAAACTAAAGGAACTGATTAAAAATGACCCCTACTATAAGCGGAATATAAATGATGAGCCTATGCTGCAAAACGAAACCAGTAATATAGATGTCTCCGCGATTAAGGGATTGCAAACTTCGCCGAACATAATAACTAAACAAGTTGATGAGGACGAGGCGGCTATCTATGCAAAGCTAGAGCAACTGGATGCTGCAATAAGACAGCCATCAGAAACTCCAAAGAACGAAAAAGGCAAACAGAAAACGGTTTCTGTAAAAAGCAGGGAAGTCGACCGATTAGAGCAACTTATGTCGAATATGAATTCTTCAGAAAGTGAAGACAAAGAACTTCAGCAATTAAACGGTATGCTAAACAAAATACTGGATATACAGCATCCTGATCGGGTACGCAAAAAAATCAAACAAGAATCTAGGGAAGAAAATGAGCTGCTGCCTACTGTTACTGTCGGCAATGATCACACGCATGTCTCATTGTTAAGTAACATCAAGGAAAATCAACTGTCTTCGTCAAATGGTTTTTATGGACTGGCAGAAGAGGAAAAAAATAACGCCATGCAAAATGCAATCCCGGCAGTTGTTGAGGGAACTCAAACAATTGTTAACGGTTCGGTTATAAAACTTAGACTTGCGGCCGACACTTTTGTAAATGGCTTGCTAATTCCCAAAGGGCATTTGATTTTTGGAACGGCAACAATCAGTAAGGAACGGCTTATGGTTCTGATTAACAGTGTCCGTTATCAGGATGCTTTATTGCCGGTAAGGCTAAAAGCATACGATTTGGATGGTATTCCTGGTTTGTATGTACCGGGAGCGATTACCCGGGAAGTTGCCCAACAGTCGGCTGAGCGGTCCATGCAGTCTATTGATTTCTCGGACTTGGATGCATCAATAAAAGGAAAAGTAACCAGCGAAGGTATTGAAGCGGCGAAGAGTTTGATCGGTAAACGTATTCGAGCCCCGAAAGTGACCGTGAAATCCGGTTATAAAGTGTTGCTGGTGGATGAAAATCAAAGTCATTAAACAGCCGATCCTCAATAAGAATCTATCAGATTACTCAACTAAAATAATTCCAATGAAAAAGATTTGTGTGTTAATAATAACAGGAATTATAATATTCCTTAATTCGGTGGTACAGGCACAGCAGGTTTCCTTATCCAGATCAGAAGCGATTGTACCTTGCCAGCTTTTAATTACTTTTTCTAAAACTACCAGTATCGTATTCCCTTTTTCGATTAAAAGCATAGATCGCGGGAGCAGTGATGTATTGGTTCAGCAGGTAAAGAATGTATCGAATGTTATGTTAGTCAAAGCTGCAAAAGAGGGATTTAATGAGACTAATCTTACGGTTATTACAGCCGATGGATCTTTGTATTCATTTCTGGTGAATTATGCTTCCAATCCAACTGGTTATGCATTTCAAATAAGCAAGGACACCGTTTCCAGTCAAGAGATTGTATTTACTGATGGTAAGCTGAATGAATTGGAGATTGCCCGACTTGCAGAACGTATTGTCAAAGAAAAACCCATCATAAATAAAAAAGATAAAAAATACGGCATCGGAATAAATCTTCTTGGAATATACGTTAAGGATGATGAATTGTATTTTCAGCTGAGACTGAAAAACTGTACCAATATTCGTTTCGATGTAGAACAGCTGCGGTTTACTATCCTTGATCAAAAGCAATCCAAACGAACGGCTATTCAGCAGCTTGATATAATACCGATAGAAACCTTCGGTAATGTCAAAACCATTAAAGAAAATACGGAAGAGATAATTGTTGTCGCTTTTCCAAAGTTCACTGTTTCTGATAAAAAATACTTGCAGGTGCAACTTATGGAACATAACGGAGGACGGAACTTGTCTTTAAAAGTTCGTAATCCGACAATTATTAAAGCAAAGCCTATAGCATTAGAGTAGCATTCTATTATCCCAAAAAAGTCATTAGGGATTTAAGTTTTTGTCAAGTCAAATGTTTTATTGCAATTCCATAGGCCGGTAAACCATTCTCTTCGTTTCATGGCCAGCGACAGTTTTAGGATTTTCTGGCTGCCGTTTTTTACCATATACCCGCCAATGGCAAACACCTTGTAGCGTAATGTTTTCAGGCGTTGTTCTACTTGGGTATTAAGCACGACCTGCCTGAAAAGGCTGATGAAGTTATAGGCCATCATCACCCAGTTCAGGGCCGCTTCGGTAGCATCAAAGTTTTTAAGATTGAAGCTGTCTGCCCCAAAATCGTATTTCAGTTCTTTGATCCGGTTTTCGCAATTGGCCCTTTGCCGGTACAGATTCCACACCTGAAGCGCCGGCAGGGTTAAATCGGTGACAAAACAACTGTAGCGGTAATTTTTATAAATGCCCTCGTCTTCAAATAGTTTCAGCGTTTTGTCCGTTGCACAGGGGCGTTCACTGACTTGCTGGCGGACCATGACCAGCCTTCTGGGTTGATCCCACAGGGGACTTTGATAAGTGCTTTCGGCCACTTCGATACCAGCGGTAACTTTTACCCACAGGTGTTGTGCGGCGAGTTTTTGTTGGATCGGTTTGTACTGCCGGGCGGCAATGATGTAGTTGCCCACTTGTGGACTTTGCTCCAGATACTCAAATACTTCTTTACCGTAAAATCCACTGTCGGCCCTGAATAAGCCTATTTTTTTACCGTTTAGTTTTTCTATCGTATCGGCTAAAAAGCCTTGGAAATTATTGCTCGTATAGCTGTCGCCGCTTCGCAGCCAAAAGTTGGCGACCATTTTTGTTTCCTCTATAAAGGCGATTAAAGGATGATGACTGTTGCGGCCTGGCTTAAGGGGGTTGTATCCTTTTTTACTACCCTGTTGCCCGCCGTATCGGGTAAGGATGGTGGAGTCGACATCCAGCGTGTAATTATCATACTGCAGATTGCCAAAAAACCATTGGTATAAAGGGGTGAAGATCTGCTGGTTGGTGGCCAGGGTATGTTTGTTGAAAAAGCGCTGGATGGCTTTACTGCCTGCCATTTGTTTGAAACCCCAGCATTGTTTCATGACCGCATCATGGCGTGTTACCTCGCAATGTTCAAACTTGTTGGCCCCACACCATATGCTGGTCATAAACTGTTGGATGAGTTGATGCGGGGAATAGCCCCGGTTTGACCCTGGGGCTGGCAATGGCAACCGATCCAAGGCTGCTTCAAACTCCATCCTGTCCAGCATTTTTTTCAGTAAAACAATGCCCGACCAGGGCGTTATTTCTTTGTCTGTAAAGTCAATTTTCAGGTCCAAGTTCAAATAAGGTTTACTTACTGCAATTTCCTCCAATTTACATTGGTATAAAACCAATAGTTATCAACAAGTTAACACTCTTAATTTCTAATGGCGGTCATTAGAAATTGAGGCTAATGACTTTTTTGGGATTATTTGAATTCACTAATAAATAAAAAGGATATGAATCAGAAAAATTTTGAATACCTGAAAGAACAGGTAAAGTTTTCCGGTTTCGGTGAGGGATTGGAAAGTGAATTAAAAATGAACCTTGAAAAGCAAATGCCGAGCTTTGAATTAAAACATCAAGCAGCATATGGCAAAGATGAAGTAAGCGCTACACTTCATTTCAGAAGGTCAGAGCAAAATGATATGTACTTTTTTAATAAGTACGATATTGAATTGAAACAGCTTGGGGCGGGGAATGCACTTTGCCAAACCTTTTACCTTGCAAAAGATCATACCATCACCCTAAAAGAGGCTTACAACTTAATGAGTGGCAGGTCCATCAATAAGGATCTGAACAATAAGGATGGAATGCTTTATAACGCCTGGCTTCAGCTGGATTTTAAACAAACGGATGATAAAGGTAACTTCAAAATCAAGCAATTTCATCAAAACTATGGGTTTGACCTTACAAAGGAACTCGATAAACATTTGATTAAAGAATTGGGGACAGAACAAGATAAAACCCGATTGATTGAATCCTTAAACAGAGGCAATCGTCAAATGGTCACTTTTATGTATGAGTCCGGAGAACAGAAACGATTTATAGAGGCAAGTCCACAGTTTAAATCCATAAATATTTACGACAGTAATTTACGGCGTGTGGGATTAAGAGAAGTTGCTGGAGAAAAAGAAGGTCAATCAGACTCCATACAAAAGGAAGCCAAGAAAGCTAATCAAAAGCAATCTGATTTAGATGATGAGCAGGAAACGATCAAAGAAAGCAATAAAAGGATAAGAAGTAAGGGGCATTCGATCCACTAGTGTAGAAAGCGGTAATTTTCAAAGTAGGTTGCAATGGCGGAATTAAAGTTATTGTCGGCGTTTTTTGATGCAATTCATGCAGATCCTAAAGTAAGTTCGAGGCATATTTCGCTTTATATGGCAATTCTAAAATGTTACTACAACCAGGAGTGTAAGTGTCCGGTTCATGTGTATAGTTACGAATTAATGCCTCTGGCTAAAATATCAAGTAGTGCCACCTTCCATAAAACGTTGCGAGAACTTGACGAATATAGATATATACGTTATGTGCCTTCATTTGATAACAGGAACAGGAGTAGGATATTTCTTACGGCTATTGGAGTGAGGAAATAGATAAATCTCGTCTATCGAGTACTCCTGGTAAACTGATGGTATATTGTAATCCTCAATTCGCGAATCGCGAATTGAGGATTATTTGCTATGAAATCTCCTCACTGAATGCGATAACATTTTGAGAGGAGATTTTTGGGTTATACCTCTAGTCTTCAAAGTTTTCTTCTTATCCTTTGACGGTGATTTATGCTTTGCTTTTTATGAATTAACCAATCGTTTAAATCTTTATGATTTTGGTATAAACGACTTTGATCGATGTACTTACACCTGTCTAATTTTAAGAGTTGTTGGGTAGTATGAATACCACTTTTGTCCCGATCTAAATAGAGATATACCCTGTCATGTTTATCAATGGTCTGTGTTGCTTTTTTAAGGAGGGAAAGTGAGTTTAGGATTAAGAAGTTGGTAGGTTTTATTTTTAATCCATGATTCATGGTTAAAAAAGACAGATAGTCGAAAAAGCCTTCAAAAACGGCTATCACTTCGCTGTTATTCTCAAAGAAGGTAATGTCCTTCGGAGAACAACAACATTTGAAATCCTTGTTTCTTAATTCGTATCCTCCTGAATTATTTTGAAAACCAATTGCCGTGTGCTGCTTGCCATATAATAAAAAATCAACCTCCTTGCATGACAGGTTTGCAGCATGAACTGGAATACAGCGGTATTCTAGATAATCAGTTAACGATTTAGCAGCAAGCGAACGTGTATCGAGAATAACGATTTTACTTTCATCCGTTTTTTTCTTTTCACCCGCAAGGAAATGGGGTGGGGGGAAAGAAAAAGAGGTTAAGGGTTTATGCTGAGCCAAACGTTCTAGAAAGTTGCTTACAGAACAGTTAAAAAAGAGAATGCCAAATTCAATCAGACCCCCACCTTTGCCCAATCCATGGTCATACCACACATTGAGTTTTCGATTTATTTTAAAAGAGGGTGTGTGCTCTTCTCTTAATGGTGAATAATACCAGTAATCCTGATTCAAGATCTTTTGTGGCGGATGATTTAGTGAGGCTAAATAATCCACCAAATCAATTTGTATCGCATCCTTAATTGGTAGCATTTTCATTATCCTAGGTATTAGTTTGCAGGAAATAAAAAAGAGATTAATATGAAACTGTAATTAGTTGGTTATACTAATCGCTTTAATTCTATAGGTACGATATTCATACTTAATGTCCACATAGAGGTCCGAACAACGGAGCTTTGTTGTTTCTGCGGATACATAATGCTTGTTTAATATTCAGGTAGGATAACCTAAATACGATTTTTAAGAGTTATGATCGAAAAGGTTATTCCATAAAATGAACCTTTCCTGTTGTCATATCATAAATCCCTCCAATGATTTTAATCTCTCCCTTTTGTTCCATTTCATTTAGAATATGACTTTGAGTCTTGATTTGATCAATGGCTGTTTTTACATTTTCCTCACAAACTGCCTGCACGAATTTCTCGTTCTTTGAAGAGGTTTCTCCTTGGAATGTCGATTTGGCTTTTTGTACAGCGGGTTGAATTTTATTTAATAGAGCAGTAATGTTGCCTAATTGAACACTGTCAATTGCAGACTTAATGGCGCCACAATGTTCATGCCCTAAAACAACAATAACTTTTGATCCTGAAACCTTGCAGGCATACTCCAAACTACCCAAAATGTCTTCATTAATAATATTCTGACTAACGTTTCAAGAAAAGATGTTTTAAAGGCTATTAAAGCCCAATTCTTCATTAGTCAGGCCGAATTTATCAATTTGTTTCCGAATCCGTTTCACCATGCCCAGTTTTCTTTTCTGATCCAAAAACAGGTAACCTGCTGGGTTAATGTAAGTGGCTCCTTTAATCAGTAAGTTCCAGATAATCACGGCCAGCTTTCTGGCAGTAGCGCTGATGGCCGACACACGTCCCTTTCGGAAACTGATCCGTTGAAAAAAATCCCTTAAGGGTGTGGAGTCTTTCAGGTTGCCAATGGCATTGGCTGCATTTCGCAAGGCTATTTTTAGCCGGTTACTTCCCTTGGGCACTTTGCTTGAGAGTACCTTCCCCCCGCTCACCTTGTTGTTGGGCGCCAGGCGCAACCAGCTGGCAAATTGCTTGGCATTGCCAAACTTCCGAATGCCTGCTAAACCAACTTCGCTCATTAAGGAAAGTACCGTTGAATAACTCATTCCTTCGATGGCCAGTAAATCCACTCCCTCGAACATTTGATAGGACTTCAGATTCAAGTCAATGTCTTTTGGGCTGTTTTTATTAATGCGTTTATAGATTTTAGGGGGGAGTTGATGCTGGTTTTTATTGGGGTCATTGCCAATAATCTTTTCAAGCTGCTCGCCTATTTTTACGTCACATTGCAGCACCTTCTCCTGCAGGTAATCATAAGTCTCCAGTTCCTGCTGCAAGGCAAAGAGGTAATCGGCTCTGCCGTTGCTTTGCAGGGCCAGGGCAAGTTCGTGTTCACTTTTTCGGCAGTTGCCATGTCGCAGGGAAGCTAGCTTTTGCGGATTGGATTCACCTTGGCAAATGGCTCGAATGATGCTTAAGCCGGTAAGTCCGCAAATGTCATTGACCACCACATCCAGTCGCAAGTTGAGCAATCGAAGGTATTTCTGCATTTTTTTGGAGGTAGAGGCCGCCTGATGAAGTAAGTTGGATCGGTGACGACAGTAGGTGCGCAGTTGCTCGGTCGCTTCATCGGGTAAAAAGCTGCTGTTTAACAAGCCCAGCGTGTGCAGCTTCTGGATCCACTGGCAATCTTTTACATCCGTCTTTTTCCCTTTAATGTTCTTGGTGAATTTTCCGTTGCACAACACGACCTGAAAGCCTTTGGCTATGAGTACGGCATAAAGGTTTTGCCAATAGGTGCCTGTACTTTCCATCGCTACTGTTTTGACTTTTTTCTCCCCGAGCCACTGGGCCATGGCAAAGAGATCCTGGTTATACACCCCAAATTCCCTGACCTCTTCCGGCTGTTGTCCCACAGCCACCCAGTGCGACCGGCTGCCCACGTCGACTCCTGCCGCATGAGCATTGACCACTTCCATTGGAATCGATTCCTGTTCCATGTGTTAACAGTTTAGAAACTCTTTGGAGATGTGCTTTTGGCTAAGAAAATATTCTGAACGGGGTCCCTCTTTTATGGAGGGCCACCAATGAAGTCATGGCAAACATCTCAACCAGGATTGCGCCCGTGCTTTATAGCGACACTTTTTAAAACGGCCTTGCAAAGAGCTTTCCTAATTTAATGAATTTGCCCAGATTGTGATAGACCTTTACGTTAGCCCAAGGAGTCAATTCCTCTGAAATAGGATGGATTGCCGGCAACGCGGGCGACAAATAAATCGCCTATGCCTTTATGAAAAACATCTTCAACTGGAACTCTTGAATCTAAACAAGATAAAATAACAGCTTTAGGAAACTGGCCCAAAGAAGCCTGGCGCACTCTAGCTGAATTATTTCTTACAGTAAGCTGATCTTCAACAAACTCTTTGTTGCCAACTTTTAAACTTATTATTACTTCAGTAGGAGTCAGCTTATTCTGTTGCTCCTGAGTTAAAACCTGTGTGTTAAGTATGTCTGAATCAATAATTACCGTTTGGTTTTCTGCTGTTTTGTTATTGCAAGAGATAATACACAATAACATCAAGGCAATGCAGATAGGCAGGATCTTATTTTTCATAAAAAAAGAAGTTTATCTGCCTCAATTTAAGTAATTTATAGCTTTGTATAAGTTGATATTTGTCAAAAACATTTTTTATTTCAACCAACTATTTCCTCTGCCGCATTTGCATATTTAGAGACTTGAGAATTGGCCACCAACTTTGATGAGAAGATCATTAATTTAAATTAATTGTTCTGATTTGCTTTAATAAATTCTCCATAGAGGTCATTATCTCGTCAAATCCTAATTTGTCGTCACCATATATCATCTCCTGGGACATTTCCTCGTAATCATTTTTATATTTTTTCCTAATCTCTCCTTCAGGAGGAAGGAAATCAATTGTTGCTGGATAATGTGTTTGATAATCAATACCAATTAAGCTGTGATATAGGCTTCTATGCTGAATAATTTGCAAATATAGGTCAGGGCTATTTAGGGCTTCATTCAGAAAATCAGTATTCATAAGTTTATTTAAATCGTAAAGATGGCGAGACATTCTTGCACTCCGTATCTTGTCATTTTGTTTCTTGAACTCTTCATGTAATAAGAAAACTTTCTCCAATAAAGTTCTTTTGGGATGGATTGTAGGAATTTCAAAAGGCTCTTCATAAAATTCGGTATTTGGAAAATGCTGGCAAACCATAGAATTTATTGATCTTTTCATATTTGGGTCTTGTAATGAAAGGGAACTTGCTTCAATGATTACACCTTTCGATATGTAAATCTCTTGCTCATCAAATACAGATTTATATATAAGTGTTAGTCTCTGAGGATCTTTATCTGGAAAAGTTGGTTCAATATTTTCAGCAGTTATATCAAAAAGGTCTTCTGGAACCCCCATTTCAATAAGTTGAGCCTTGATCGCTGCCAATAATTCTGTACTTGTAAATTCGCAGGCTTTTTTCTTCAATTTTTTAATTTGAGATTTTGATGGATTATCAACAATCCCAAAATGGTTTTTATCAAGAACCAAGTCTATATCTTCTGAAAACCGATTAATTAAATTAAAACATTTACTTAATGAAGTTCCACCTTTAAATAATAAAATTGACTTAAATTGACCATTAAATATAGCCTTTAATACAATCGTTACCCACCAATCTTTTTCTACTGATGGAGCCGGAATTCCAATTTTTTCAGCAGTCTGTTCATTTTAGATTAAACAAAAATATAAAGTAATCATTAATTCTTTGAGAAGACAGGCTAAGATCATGCCTTATGACTTCAATAGACTCTTTATTTAATATATCGATTATTTTGCGTTGAGTTTCTTTCTCGATTTCGTCAATATTTAGTTCTTCTAAGGCTTGGATTACCAATGAACTGTATTTCCCCTTAAGAGCCATCTTCTTTGGCGTAGTTTTTTTAAATTTTATAACCTTCTTGCCTACTTTAATATCTCTGGGAGAACCATCGGTCATATAAACTAAATTCATTGGCACCTGTGTTGAAATTCCAAGTTTATTCATTGCAAACGATCCTGCAGGTTTAATTTTTATGTGCTCTTTTTCTGCTATAGATTGAGCAATTTCTTCTGCAGTTGGTTTCAATTCTCCTATTAGAGGATCTATTTTCGGCAAGTAGTATATTCCATGTGCAGCACGTCTAATTACACCATCTTTTGTAAGTCTCGAAAGAGCTTTCTTTACTGAATCAGTAGTCCCTATTCCTCTAAAATCGGTAGGATAGATTATTTTTCCTTTGCGTAACTTTTTAATTTTTTGGGCAATTACTTGATGTGTAGACTCCATATTTGTCACTAATTTATATAAAAAGGTGACTTTTTTGTCAAAATCGTTATTTATAAAATAAGAAAAAATCTTAGTTAATTAATTGATAAACAAATATTTGTTTATTTTATTATGTCACCATTTTTACAAAAAATAGTGACTATGTTTGAAAAAGACAACTGAATATAAATATTAAAAGTATTTGAAATGTAGGTTGTAATGAAGAATTCCTTGTTAAAAAGTAATCTTAATGGAAAAGTTAAGTTTATGAATGAAGTAAAGTCGACACGTTGAATTACCTAAGAGTTTGTAAGCGGAATGTAAAAATGCCATGAACGTCTTGGATGTGATTCGATTTAAACTGATATGCAGAATATTTTCGGTAGAGATTGAAACTCTTACGTTAAAAATTATGGTACCGTGTGTGCTTCTTTTTTGTCTCTATTAGTGGTCCAAATAGTTTTTTCGCTTTTAAACTCCCATACTCAAGGACTGAATGCTTTAGTTTTTTTGCATTCATACTTTCGACTTTGAATAGTACATTCTTTAAAACTTTCTCTTGATCCTCAGCAAGCGTTTCGATGTTGTTTACTAAGTCAACCAGCAAAAATTCAGGAGTTGCTTTTTTGGGGAAATGGGGTTTTATTCGAAAAGAGAACTTTCTGTTGCCCAGCATAACTTCACCATGGCGTTTATGATTATACACAACTCTTTTATTGTAAAGTTGTGTGGTTCCAACTCCTAAACTGTTATATGCGTTTGGAGAGGTAAGAAGAAAGCGATCATCCTTTAGGAAACTTCGTATTAGTTCTTCTTCATCCGGTGGAGTATTTCCAAAGGCAGACTCTTTAGGAAAGTAATACATCCCTGGAGATACCTTTTGTAAGGTTCCTTCACTCACAAGTGATTCAAGATGATGATCGACAGATTTAGACCATTTAGTCAGATCCATTCGGCGATATACTTGACCTCTCTTCAGATGCTTCTTTAATTCTTCTAGCTTTGTCACTTCACACTCCTTCTATAATTCAAAGATCAGATCTTTATAATAAATGCAAGGTTTTAAGATAAATGTGCTACTGGCTTTCCTTTTAGTCCTTCAGATACTAGGTAAGCAATAAATTGTGAGAAAGGAGTGATATCTTGATTTACACTCGCTGATTCTAATGCTTTCATATAGTTCGATCGTTGTTCAACAGGAATTACAGTCCATGGATAACCTCCAGATGCAAGCATCACATTCATTAAAAACCTTGCTATACGACCATTTCCGTCCATGTAGGGATGTATAAAGACAAATATGAAATGTCCCAATACTGCTTTTACAAAAGGTTCCTTTTCATTTTCGAGTAATTCAAAAAGTATAGGCATTGCATCTCGCATAGCATCCACATTTAAAGGGACTTGCTTTGAGCCTCCAATGTATACCTGGTTATTGCGATAGCCTGAAAGGTCGGAAACTTTTAGAATGCCTGCACTAACGCTAGGGTCGAAAAGCTGACGGTACCATTTATGGTGATCCTTGTCGGCTTCTGTACCGGGGTTTGCATTCTTTAGTACTTTAATAATAGTTTCCTTTACTACTTGAAAGGCTTGCCAGTAACCTCTGGCAGCCATAGCATCTTTCTGTTTTTTATCTTCTGCATTAATGTTTTTATCCCATAGACCACTTGTTACACGTTCAATTAATTCAGGTGTTACCTTGTACCTTTCTATTGATAAAGAGTGATAAGCATCCGTTATATATTGATCGTCTACATTTTTTAGGTAAGCATCAGTGTCTTTTGGAATGCCAGGTGCAGCTGGAAAGTCCTTAATAATGACCTCTCTCATAGCTTGCCACATTAATTTAATTCTGTTGACAAATGGGGATTTCTCACGGCTGGAAAGATTAATATTAAGTTTATCCGTAAATGGATCTTCTTCTCTTATGTCATAGCCAGTACTCTTCATGGTTTCCATAATCTGGTCGGCTATCTTTTCTCTCTTAATGTTCCTGAAGGCTCCAGCCAGCCTTCCTCCGATTGTTGTATGTCCTTTTTCTAGCAAAATGGGGAGCAATTCGGATGCATCTCTAATTAATGAAAGTGCTGTTCTAACTTCTATTGGATTACTGGTATATATTCTGGAAGTGCAATAAATCAAAGAAGCAGGCAGGTTATACATTCGTATATTCCTCTCTATTGTAATTTGGTTAGCTTCAGGAAGATCTGATTTTGTGTTGAATAAAGAAGTGCCATGTGGGAGAGTTGTAGGAGTATTGTTTGATTGTGGAGCTCTTATTATTAATTGAAATGGAACAGTCCAATTTCCTGCGTGTATATTCAATGATTGGTCAGCGGATAGGCACCATTCCGTTCCATATTTCTTATTAAGAAATTTAGCACAAAACTCCCAATATGAACTATACCAATATGTACTATCACCGTCATTCTCTTCAGGATTACTGGGAATATACCAGCCTCTAGAGACTTCTTTGATAAATCCATTCTTTAGTAATAGTTCTCTATATGTTCTATTAGGGATTTCATCTGTATATATTGCAACGTTTCCTTTATCTTGTAACTCTTTCAGTATTTTCAATGCTTCCGCGAATCTTTGTTGTGGTGTTGCCATTTTCTTATTTGGTTATTTTGTTCAATCCTCCTTAATTAAATTCTGAGATTGAATTGAAATAATTCTAGTGTAAGTATGTAGAACCTAGTTTTGTATTTACAAATACTTGATGCCGTGCTATTGTTATTGTTTGGTGTTGCGCTATTTATATTATTTGGTGTTGTGCTATTTATATTATTTGATGTTGTGCTATTGCTATTATTTAATGTAAAAATAGGGTAAACTTAGCTTATTTCAATCATTATTATTTTAAGAAATTCGGATAGCCTAACCCTGATGAAAGATAATTTGAACACTTGAAAGTGATTTTAGGTCACTTAAAAAATCGAAGCATAGTACTTATCTCTCTTTTATTCGTATTTAAATAAAAAGAAAACCTGAGTGATTCAAATTATTTTCAGGAATCAAAGCTCGGGAGAGTATTGTGGGACTTTCGGATTATTTAATCGGAATAGGAAGCTGGCATGAAAATTACAAGTGACTTTTCCTAAAATCAACACTTTTCTTTTGAGTGACTAAAGGAAAATTTAGACAGCCCCTTTTCTTTTGCAATAGGTAATATTTACTTAATACGTAATCAGAATTCCAAATTAAAATCTTTTAAATATTTTCTAATCACTTGAACAATCTCAATGAAACTTTTATCAGGTAATCACCTTCGGGCTCTCCTTTTTCTATTATTGACTTATTCTTGTGCAATAAAAGGATGGTGCAAAAATTTCCATGCACCTCTTAATGATACGAGTGGTGTAACCGGCATAGTACCTGCCGTTCAGCAATGGCGCCCGCAACAAGGATATTTTAATGTAGAACCTGAAAAGGTTATTATTGCTGTTAACATAAGGGACAATAACAAACTGAAAACAGTTTCTGCTAATTTAAAAGCAGACCTTACCCCCTTGGGATTCCCACATATTGAAATCATCCAGTCGAACATACCTCTTAAAGGAAGCATTTTTCTTACGCTTAGTTCCCAAACGTTACCCAACGGAAAAGAATCTCACCGTATCAGAATAACATCTACCCAAGTTGTTATAACAGGTAATTCTGTCGAAGCTATACATTTCGGCGCCCGTTCAGTATTACAAATGGTAAGGGCCCATGCGGGTAATATTCCTTGTGGCGAAGTAAAGGATTGGCCATCTTATTCAAGACGTATGCTAATGATAGATGTTGGCCGGAAACCATGGCCTTTGGAAGTTTTGAAGGATTATGTCCGTATTCTTTCCTGGCATAAAATGAATGAATTGCATCTGCATCTTTCAGACGAAGCATTTGGAGAATCGTATTCTGCAATTCGCGTACAATCGGATGTATTTCCGCAACTGGCCGCAAAAGATCTCTGTTATTCAAAACAAGAGATCAAAGAACTTGTATCCTTTGCCAAAGGATATGGCATCGTTATTACACCTGAGTTTGACATGCCCGGGCATGCTGCTGCTTTTACAAATTATTTTCCCGATTGCATGCTGAAAGGATATCCCAACTATCTGGATGTTTCGAATCCCAAAACATTGACCATTATGAAAAAGTTTGTGGATGAAATGATCCCGCTTTTTGATGCACCCGACTTTCATATTGGAACAGACGAATACAGGGTAAAATATCCTCCAGAAGAAAAGGAAAAGCTTCATCAGGATTTCCGCAGGTTTATTAATTCCATGAATGCACACATCCGCTCAAAAGGGAAAAACTGTCGGATATGGTCTGGTTACGAAAGCATGATGGGCAAATCGGTCAGTGTTGATTCAACTGTAATTGTTGATATGTGGGATCCATATCATGATGAACACAATGGCCACCTTGTCATCAACTCTAGTCAGTATGTTTCTTATTATGTACCTGGTTGTCACTATTATGGGGTAAACCCTGAAGAAGTTTACAACAAATGGGAACCCTGGCAAGCAGGCGAAAATGTAAATAAGCCACAAAAAAACAGTCCACGTTTACTTGGTGGCAAGCTGCATATCTGGTGTGACCAAGGGCCCACAGGCTATACGATGACGGAAATTGCTGACCTGGTAATTCCGGGCATCCAGGCATTCGCTGAAAAATTATGGGGAACAAAAGGTTCTGCCAGCTATGATCAGTATTTGAACCGCTCAAAGGCAATCCTTCCTGTTTCGAATGTCACGGTATTGAACCGACTTGAGTTACAACGTTCGCCTAGTGCCCCTGATGTCGTGCTCAATATTCCGAATGAACTGGAGCTAACTTCGAGGAATGCCATTATAGATTTACCACTTGCCCATGCCGACCGTGCTGATCTTGAATACCCATGGACTTTATCTGTGGATCTAAAAAAACTGCAAACCGTAGAGGGTAAAAATGTTTTTCTTTCCTCTGACCTGGTCGAGTTATGCGGCAATTATTCATGGAAACAGAAAGAAAAAATAGAGAATAACGGGCAGCAAAATGAACAAATACATTCAGGAATTGGTATTGTTCGTGCCGCCGGAGCACGACAGGGAACAGGCTCTCCCGCTGAAACGTATCTGTCACATGATGTGAGTAATGGATTTGAACAACAGCTTCCATTAAATCAATGGACAAACCTTACCATTGTTGCTTTCAAAGGGGGAGCATCCGTGTATATTAATGGGCAAAAAATTGGCGAAACTAACAATCAAATACTTTGTCCGCTTCGCCATATCGGCAGCAACTACGGCGATTCTTTCGTTGGAAAAATCCGCAACCTAAAAGTTTGGAACAGAAATCTATCAAATGAAGAAATTGAAAATACTGCAGTGTCAAATGCAAAAACATCAAGTTCTTCTATTCGTTAACCACGGATTATAATATTGCTTTGGGAAAATAAAATTATTAGTTTATTTATAAAATCATGGTATTAGGGAGGTGGATGCTGCTTCTATGTGGGGAGCTCCATACCCAATCGGCTAGAGTGGAAGAAAACTTTGATGCGGGTTGGTTATTTGCTTACCAAGAAAATCATGTCGTTTTTTCTTGATTTTTAATATAGTTCATGTTAGCTGGATGATGCACCAACTCATATTCTTTAATAAGTATACTGAGCACTTCTAATTCATCGGATGCTGCTGATCCTTCCTTTGTATCAGTTTGCATTAGCTCATAAACACGAGCTAATGTGTTATTATATTGTTCCTCTGTCTTAATTGGCTTTAACATAACTTGAATTTTTTTCGATTGAAAATAGAAATGAAAAACAGTTTTACTTCCCTCTTAAACCGGTTACATAAAGTTTTTCATTTTAAAACAGTTCCGATCCAAAATAAGGTTAATAACCTTAAAACAAGTAGTTTTTTAATGTGTATTTAAATGTTTACCAAAGATAAGACTATTAAGAACTGTCCTATGATTTCTATTTCCTCAACAGCCTATATCAGATCGTCGAGAAAATTTAACTTTGATGAAGAAATTTAAAATATTTTATATTTTATTTTACCTTAGGGACCTGGTTGTCTATGTGATATGTCGTCGGAAGTGGAAAAAACTCAATTCATTAAAAATTACAAAGCTTTGTGCTATTTCGCATGGGAAATGGTGAATGATGCCAATCTTGCCGAAGACCTAGTGCAAGATGCCTATGTGAGCTTTTTAATGAATAAAAAATCTATTTCAAATGATGAGCAAGCTATCAAATCTTTCCTGTACTCTTCTGTTCGTAATGCCGTTTATAATCTTAACCGTAAGTCAAAAACGGTACTGAAATATTTACAACGACAAGATTTTTCAGCTGTAGATGAAGTAGATTATGAACACCGGATTATCCGGGCAGAGTTTATGGCTGCTGTACACCTAATTGTTGCAGATCTTCCCGATGCCTGCCAACAGATTTTTAAATTAAGCTATTTTGAAGGTCTTTCAAATCAAGAGATTTCAGAACAATTAGCTTTATCGGTCAATACCATCAAGACCCAAAAACAAAGAGCCTTACGCGTCTTAAGGCATAAATTAGATCCTGAATTATTCCTTGTTTTGTTACTGTTATATTTCCGTTAAAAAAAAGTTAAAACTTGTCACCCCATTTCATGATTTCGGTTTCTTATCCTGAAATTATGAAAAGTAGCCCATTTTATATTGCCAAGTTGCTTATTAAAAAATTGCATTAGGAGGAAGAGACTGTACTTTCCAGTTGGACTCATCTGTGCCTCATTCTATGATGTATAGTGTGCACCATTGCAATCTGCCATCCGTTGCTGACTCAAACCTGATTTAGTTACATTACAAGAATTGATATTTATACATATCGATCTGTAAAAGAGTTGGATCTTGACAGTGCAGCGTGAGAGGTAAGTATCGCAACCCAAAAAACTATACTGTGATTGTTAATTTTAAATCAGTCAACTCCTGCATCGGCAAGGGAAATATTATAACGATATGAAGAAACGCAACCTAAAACTATACCATTTTATTCCGTTGTTGGGATTGATCGCTTTTGTTCAACAGGAAAAGAGGTACTATCGGTTAGAGCACCGTTATCAAGACTGGTACCGTAATTTCAGGATGTTCCACATTTTCACGATTACATGGTTTTGTTTGATCATAATTTTACTAAGGTTTATTTAGGAATAGCCTGTAGAGACCATGGTAAACATAGTTTTCTTAAAAGAAGACATGAAGATTAACCATAGCCTTTATGCGTCTTAAGGCATAAATTAGATCCGGAATTTTTCCTCGTTTTAATACTATTAACTCTCCGTTAAAAAAAAGTTAAAAAACTTGTCACCCCATTTCATGATTTCGGTTTCTTATCCTGAAATTATGAAAAGTAGCCCATTTTATATTGCCAAGTTGTTAATTAAAAAGTTCCGTGAAGACCTTACTGAGGAAGAAGGGACTTTGCTTTCCGACTGGACCGATAGAGATCCGCGTAATAAGGCTTTATTGACTGATCTTAAAAAACGATCTTCTGAAGGAATTGATACTTCGATCTTCAATAGCTTTGATGAGCAAGAAGCTTGGAAGTCTATTTTAAGAAGACAAAAGCAAACATCTACGCTGACTCTATGGAAGTCCATAGCTGCTGTACTAGCAGTCCTCATATCGCTGAGCTTTTATTTTCTGGTTAATCAATCCGATAGCAGTTCTGAGCGTATTGTAGAAAGCAAGAACGTTAAATACAAAAATGATGTACTTCCTGCCATTAAAGGAGCAAAACTGATTCGTACAGACGGTTCAGAGATAAAGGTGGAAGATAATATTCATTTTTTAGCTGACGGACGTATTAGCACTTCGTCGTCCGATATAATCGCGGACGAAGAGGAGCTGCCTGCTACGCAAAATACACTTGTAGTACCCGCCGCAAATTTTATTAGCCTGACACTGGGTGATGGAACAAAAGTCTGGGTCAATGCCAACAGTCGATTAAATTTCCCTTCAAAGTTTGCTGCAAATGAAAGACGGGTGGAGCTTGAAGGCGAAGCTTATTTCGAGGTTGCCAAGGATTCAGCTCGTCCGTTTTATGTGAAAAGTAAAGGCGCTGAAATCAAAGTACTAGGTACACATTTTAATGTAATGGCTTATTCCAATCAGGTAACAACAACATTGGAAGAGGGAAGGGTAGAGGTTTCTAAAGGAGATAAAAAGGTGGTGTTAATTCCCGGACAACGAGCGGATATCTATAATGATGCGATCAATGTACAACCTGCGGATTTGTACAAGGTACTGGCCTGGAAAAACAATATTTTCTACTTCAAGGGAGATAATATCGTAGAGATTGCGCAGCAATTACAGTCCTGGTATGATTTGGAAGTGTCTATTTCAAAGGATGTCTCACAATCACAGACCTATACAGGGGAGATTCGCCGGGATGCCAACCTTTCCGAAGTGTTGAACATGTTGGAGTTTGTGAGTGACCTGAGTTTTAAAATAAATCAAAATAAATTATCAATCTCTAAAAGAAAGCTATGATGTAAGAAGTACTAACCTAAATCAATTACCATGTGTCTTAAAAATGACAGAGATGTTGGCGCACCTCTGTCAAAATGATTAAGCTAACAACAGATCTTAACAATTTATATTAACTCAATAATCAAATGTATGAATAACTTCTCATTTGGTAAAGGGCGTCTATGTCTATTGGATCCGCCTTTTCCAATAATTTTCCGAATAATGAAAATTACAGCAGCTTTAATGTTGATTTTTATGACCTGTGTTTACGGCAATGGAAAGGCCCAAAAAGTGTCACTTTCCCTCCGTAATGCCAAGTTAGAATATGCTTTTAAAGAAATAAGTAAACAGACGAAGTATAAATTTTTGTACAATGATGAGTTGTTGAAAAATTCAAGACCTATTAACCTGAATATTGAAAACGAGAGTCTGCCAGAAGCCTTGTCAAAATTGTTGTCCAACAATAACATGGTTTATAGGATTTTTAACGAAACGATTTCTATTAGTGCAAGCACAGAGTCAGTTGCCATAGTGGACCAGGTTAAAGGTACGGTGAGGGATGAATTTAATCAACCTCTGCCTGGGGCTACTGTTTCTGTAAAAGGCACATCTGTAGCCACTGTAACCAATGCACAAGGGGAATTTACTTTAAATGCTCCACCGAATGCAACCTTGGTTGTGCGTTTTTTAGGTTATAAAGACAAAGAAGTTACAATTGGTAACCAAAAAAGCTTTACGATTAAACTGGATCTTGACGCTAAAACTTTAAATGCAGTTAGTGTAGTAGCAACTGGTTATCAAAATATTGACAGAAAGTTGTTTACTGGAGCAGCAACTAAAATTAATGCTAAGGATGTAGAACGTGCGGGTGTTCCGGATATAAGCCGTATGTTGGAAGGTCAGGTTGCTGGTGTTTCGATTCAGAACGTATCCGGTACTTTCGGTGCAGCTCCAAAAATCAGAGTTAGGGGAGCGACTTCTATATCAGGTGATAATAAACCTTTATGGGTAGTTGACGGGATAATCCTGGAAGACATTGTGAATATTTCTAATGAAGCATTGTCTACCGGTGACCCGAATACGTTGATTGGCTCATCAGTGGCTGGTTTAAACCCCGATGATATTGAGGGTTTCAGTATTCTAAAAGATGCAGCCGCAACCGCTATGTATGGTGCACGGGCAATGAATGGGGTTATTGTTGTTACAACAAAAAAAGGGAAGCAAACAGAGGGAGCTCCTCAGATTAATTATTCTTCTACTTTTACTTCTTATTTAAAGCCTTCCTATGAACATTTTGATATGATGAATTCTGCTGAGCAGATGGCTGTTTTGTTGGAGATGGAAAGGAAAGGTGGGTTTTCTCACGGTTCCTCAAAGAGTTCAGCTAATGGTGGAATATTCGTTAAGATGTATGATCAGATGTATAATTATGACCCTACATCAGATTCGTATGGATTAAGAAATGATCAGGCATCCCGAAACCAATATTTGGAGCGTTACGCAGATGCAAATACGAATTGGTTTGATATTTTATTTAAGAATTCGTTGCTTCAGGAGCATTCATTAAGTTACAGTTCTGGGAGTTCAAAATCACAGACCTATGCTTCTACCAGTTTTACAAGTGATGGGGGACAAACTATTGGGGACAAAGTCAAAAGGTTTACTGCCAATCTTAGAACCAACTTCAAATTAAGTGAAAGTTTCAGTGGTGAATTACTATTCAATGGTTCGATAAGGGATCAAAGAACGCCAGGGACCCTTGGCAGAACTAGCAATTCGGCATTAGGCTCGTCTTCAAGAAATTTTGATATTAACCCATATAACTATGCGTTAAATACCAGCCGCCTGATGACCCCTTATGATAAGGATGGTAATTTAGAATATTTCAGAAGGAATTTTGCGCCCTTTAATATTCTAAATGAATTGGAGAACAACTATATAACATTAGGGCTGAATGAATTGAAAGTACAGGCTGGATTTAAGTATAAAATTATTCCAAAACTTACCTATTCAGCTGATGGATCCTATCGCTATGCTTCAACCAACAGAAAGCATTATGTAATGGAAAATTCAAATATGGTGGGTGCATATCAAGCGTATGGCAATGATCCAGCAATTATATATCAAAATCCTTTCTTGTTTGCAGACCCAAGTCAACCATGGGCAGTGCCTTCTGTCGTTTTGCCAGATGGAGGATTTTATAATACCAATACCGATAATCTGGTCAGTTTATATGCCCGCCAGAATTTAGAGTATGATGCCACATTTAATGAAAAGCATCGTTTGAATGTATTCGGATCTATGGAAGTTCGCTCAACGGATAGACAGTCTGATAATTTTAGTGGAGTTGGCTATCAGTATTCGAATTCAGGTTTAGTGCATCCAGATTATAAATATTTTCAGAATGCGCAATATCAAAATTCGCCTTATTATGGCATGGGCTATACCAAAGATCGCTTTGCGGCAATGATGCTCCGAGCTGCTTATGCTTATGCAGATAAATATAGTTTCAATTTTACGACTAGAGTTGACAGGTCTAATATGCTGGGTAAAACTAAAGCTAAGGGTAAAAGTCTTGGCTGGCTACCTACCTGGAATGTTTCTGGTTCCTGGAATATTGATCAGGAAAAATTCTTTAATCAGAATGGATGGTTTTTGAGTGGTGCCAGGGTTCGTGGTACTTATGGTCTGGTGGCGAATTTAGGTAATGCCAGAAACAAGAGTGTACTATTGACTAATGGCATGACTTCTCGAATTATCGAAACTGACAAGGAACAATATGTACAAATTGCGAGCCTTGAAAACGCTGATCTTACCTGGGAGAAACTTCATGAACTCAATATTGGATCCGACTTGTCATTTTTCAACAATAAAGTTGATGTTACATTGGACTGGTATAAAAGAAATATTTTTGATTTGTTAGGCCCGATCATCACCTCAGGGATCGGAGGACAGGTTCAGAAAATTGCCAATTATGCCTCCATGTCTGCAAGAGGATTCGAAGCGACTATCGCAGGATATCCGATTCGTAATGAGAATTTCAAATGGAGAACATCTTTCAATTTTGCACATAACGAAAATAAAATTACTGATTTAAAAATAAGTCCTAACTGGTTGAATCTGGTCAGAGCAGAGGGAGGACCATTAGTGGGACATCCTCAGCGTGGATTGTATTCGGTGCAATTTGATGGATTGAGCCCTAATTACGGCTATCCTACATTTATTTCCGAGACAGGTGCGAGGAATACTACTAAAGTTGATTTTGAAAGTACTAATGTTGATTATCTCAAATATCATGGTCCGGTTGATCCCACCTGGACTGGAGGTTTCTATAATCAAGTTGGGTATAAAAATTTTACACTTTCTTTTTTGTTTAATTTCAGTATGGGCAACTATGTCCGTATGGCTCCTGTCTTTACCGCTACACTAAGTGATGACGTTGGTATGTCAAGAGAATGGCTGAACCGATGGATGGTGCCCGGAGACGAAAAACAAACCAATATTCCTACAATAATGGATCCTTTGGTCGGACTGACGAGTAATCCGGAATATGCCTATTCTGCCTATAACAATTCAGATGCACGAGTAGCCAAAGGCGATTTTGTAAGGTTGAAGAATATTTCTTTGTCTTACAGAGTGCCTAAAAGACTGTCCGACCGATTAAGAATGAGAAACCTTGAGTTTACCGTATTGGCTAATAATATAGCCTTGTTGTATTCAGATAAGAAATTGCATGGGGCAGATCCGGAATTTTTTGGAAGTGGCGGTGTGGCATTGCCTGTACCTAAACAATTTACATTCTCATTAAAAACTGGTTTTTAATCTAAATTCTGAAGGTAATGAAAAATAAAACTATATACGGGATATTGGGACTACCATTGATTGCCCTATTAATAGGGGGCTGTTCTCAATATTTTGAAGTCAATCCGGATATGCGAACCGAATTAAATACGGCTGATAAAGTGGGCCAATTGTTGGTTACGGCTTATCCTACTTCTGATTATTTATTGTTTACGGAGGCGGCATCTGATTATGCAATTGATAGAGGTCCGGGTAGCTATTCACGCGATGATATTGCCAGAGAAAGTTACTTATGGACCGATATTCCAGAGATGGATGGTAAGAATACGCCCAATACCTATTGGCTAGCCATGTATAGAACTATTGCTGCTGCAAATCAGGCTATAGAAGCTGTTGATGACAATAATTTTGGAGTAAAGGGACAACAGTACAAAGGAGAGGCCTTGCTGTGCAGGGCTTATGCACACTTCATGCTTGTTTCCATATTTTCAAAAGCATACCATATTAACGGAGATAATTCCTCAATGGGAATTCCTTATCTAACAGTTCCTGAAAAAGTAGCTTTTAAGGATTATGACCGGGGTACTGTAGCTTCTGTTTATGAAAATATTGAGAAGGATTTGGTGGAAGGAATGAAATTAATAAAGGGTCTTACATTTAAGTCTCCCAAGTTTCATTTTAATATGCAAGCTGCAAATGCTTTTGCTGCCAGGTTTTATCTTTTTAAAGGCGATTACGATAAAGTAATTGAATATTCCAGTGCCATTTTTCCGGAGAATAATTTTAGACCGAATTTACGACCCGTGGGAACAAGAATGAAGAACAATAGCAATACCTTTACCCCTATATTTACAGGTACCCAGGAAAATTTTAACCTTTTACTGACAAATGTGACCAGTTCTTTTGCAATGACCTTCGGATCGAGCCGTTACGGTTTCGGCAAAGATGCAAGGCGCTTCTTAGATACTGTTACTGTAGCAGGAAAACCTTTCTCTAATTATTTTCTTACTATATCGGGAACTGAAGATAAGCTTTTAGTTGCTAAATACACTACCAATACTCCTACTACGGTTCAATGTCTGTTTTCTGCCGATGAGGCCTTAATGAATAGGGCTGAAGCCTATATTAATAAAGGTAATTACGAATTGGCATTAAATGACCTTAATGATTTTGCTGCTGTTCGAATTGTGAATTACGATGCTGGCACGGATGTAATTACCGAAAGTAAAGTGTTAAGCTTCTATAAAACGACCGACCTAAAGGAAGGCTTAATGAAAACCCTATTGGATTTTAAGAAACAGGGATTTGTTCAGGAAGGTATTCGTTGGTTTGATATCAACCGGTTGGGGATAGAAATTATTCACAGGGTTTATAATGATAATTACAACGCAACGTATGATGTGTTAAAAAAAGATGACTTGCGTCGTGTTTTTCAATTGCCCCCAAGTGTAACACTTTCCGGTTTACCTAAAAATCCTAGATAATAACACATAAAAAGATGATTATGAAAAGATTTCACATCATATTTTCACTGCTGGTTATTCTTGCAGTAGCAGGATGTAAAAAGGATGAAATAGTTGATTTTAAATTTAATAAAGACCTTGATTATACACCAACAGATTTCGATAAATGGCTTACAGAGAATTTTTTAGATCCTGCCAATATAGAAGTTGTATATCGTTATGACAGATATAAAGACGATGTATATATGAATCTTACGCCTCCAACAGAAGCCAAGGCAAAGGAACAGATGATTCAGGTTTTGGATTTGTACTTAATGCCATACCAAAACGCTGCTGGTAAAATATTTATTAGTAAATATGCGCCTAAGCAGTGGGTTTTATCCGGATCATGGCATTACGATCCAAATGATGGTTCGAGAATTCTGGGTATATCAACCGGAGGCAGAAATATCACCTTATACGAGGTAAATACTATAAATAGTACTGATATTGATGGGCTTAAGGCGAGACTGAAGACTATCCACCACGAATTTAGCCATACCTTGACTCAAGTTCAGTTGTTTCCTGAAGAATTTCAAAATATTTCCTTAACAGATTATGTGTCAGATTGGCGGAGTACTTTTTACCATCCCGATAAGGAAAACGATTCATTAGGCTTTATTTCTAGATATTCCAGATCGAGTTTTATTGAAGATTTTGCCGAAACTGCAGGTTTTTTGATAAGTCATGGCCAGCTATGGTATGATAATAAAGCAAAAAATTGTCCTAAAAATGGCTATGACAAATTGAAGAGAAAAGAAGCCGCTGTAGTTAACTTTTGGAGAGATAAGTTTGGGGTTGATTTTAGAAAATTACAACGGGAAGTAGCCTATAGCCTTTATAATAATTATAATGATAAAAGTTCGCAAAGTTTAGAATACTGGTTGTTAAACCAAGGTCTGTTTGTTAAAGACCTGAGTTTGAACACGGCTGCTTATTCTTCGGATATTAGAACACGTGTTGAGGCCTTTAAAGCTGCTGTGCTTGCTTATAGTACAGTTAGTAAATATACTGTTCAAGACCTGGTTTTTATGTTTAACCCAACTGGCAATTCTTTAATAGTCAGAGTTCCTTATAAATCAGGTACAGCTCCGGTTAGTAATGCCGACTACAACTTTACCTATAGTTTAGATCCTGTTACACATAAGATCACTTTTACAAAAGCTGCGCAAGGTACGGGAGCTACTTATACTAACGCCAATATGTTTATGACTTCTTTTATGGCTAATATCTCTAATTATCTAACCAGTTCCACATTTATAATGGATTGGTCTATAGGTAAGGGGCTTACGCGTCGCGATGAAGGATATTTTACTTCTGGTGGTATTTATAGAGATGGTGAGCTTAATAGCTATATAAACTTTCCATTAGTGAAAATAACAAAATAGATTGAACATAGAATAGTAAAATGATTATGAGAAATTTATATAAATTCTTGTTCGTTATCCTCATTTTAACAACAAGCTGTAAAAGGGAACTCGATCTAACTTTTGGTACGACTCCTGATGAACGCATGAACGCGCTACAAAAAGAATACAAGCAGGAACTTGTAAGTGCTGAATATGGCTGGAAAGTTTTAAATGAAACCTATTCAAAAGGGAATTATGGATACTATATGGATTTTGACGTTAATGGAAAAGACAGAGTTCGTATGGTTTCAGACATTAATACCAATAGTAGCACTCAACTACAAGAATCGGCATATAGGGTTAAAATTGTAAATGCCCCAATGCTTTCGTTCGAGACCTACAATTACCTTCATTTGCTAAATGACCCTAATCCAGGAGTAATGGGCGGGACTGCAGGAAGAGGCTTACAAGCAGATATAGAATTTGATTTTAAGCGGTCTAACGGTGATACTGTCTTTTTAAAGGGTAGAAAAAACGGTACACAAATGATATTGGTTAAAGCCACTAAGGAAGAACAAGAGCTTTATTTAAATGGCGGTTATTTAGCTGCTATTAATAAAGTAAAGCAAATTTTTGCCAATAATATGGTTTCTACGTTCGAATTAAATGATGTTACCTATCAGATTGTGCCTGTTGTATCGAATAAGCGGATTCAAGTAATCGGGAAGGTCAATAATAAAATCCAGATAACCGATCAGGCTTTTTCTTTTGCGATCGATGGCCTTGAAATCCCCAGAGGATTAAAGGTAGGAAACAAATTGATTAATAAACTGCTGATGTTGGGTGACAAGTTTTATGCCATAACACAAAGTGGAGAAAAGATAGCTGTCAACGGTACATCGACCCCACCAATACCTATAAATGAAATGATGGGTGTGGGTTATAAGGGTCTCATAATCAATTACCCTAATATTAATCTAGGGACCTCCACTGCAGGCGCTGCTTTAATTCAAAGATTCTGGACTCATGGGACGGTTGTTACTAATCCACCTTATTTCAATATTTTTATGAAGATAGATTGGGATACTTACAACAAAAAAATAAAACTTACAGGGAATATAACTAATATGTATAGTGATTATCCGTCAATAATTACATATGACTATACCTTTGATCCAGCTACGGGGTACTATAAATTGAGCAATAGATCATTATATGATCAGTATAATGTTCGTGCTTGGAGGTATTTGGATCAGATGGAGAATTTCTTTTTAAATAGTCAGTTTAAATTGGATTATCATGTTGAAGGCGGAAATATTTATGGGAAAATTACAGGTGTAGAACGCCCTGATGTTGCCATGACCTTTGTATTGTATTAAAAGATATTTGGTTATAAAACTAAGATGCTGTCTCAAAAGTAATTTTGGGACAGCATCTTAATCTCTTAAACTGAGTGCTCTGATAGCTACCGAATTTGTTTCCTATTGATTTCAAAGGATTATACTAATCGTCATGATTTTGCTTTAAGCAGAATGTTGACCCCTGAGTGCCTGATTTAAAATAACATAAAATCAGGGGAGTATTGTCACGAAATCTATTGAGACATTATAGAGGTTTCAAGCCATAAATCTGAGCTTTTCGAGAAAATATTTATGTGTTTAAAATATAACAACAAAACTTAACATGACGCATATATACAACGATAAATCAACTATTGAAAAACTTTATTTTCAATTTGTTGATACGATTAAAAGAGGTTTATCTACCTCTTTAAACGTAAAAGCAACTCGTTTGCTACTTTGTGCATTTTTTTTACTCGCAACCAGCTTTAATACGGTTTTTGCCAATATGAAGCTGGTTGATTATAATGGTGACGGAGCTATAGACCTTACTGCGGCAACTATAACAATTACACCAGCTTCACTAGCAGCAGGTACGATAGCCACATCTTATACTTCAACTACTATAACGGCTACTGGCGGTACTGCTCCTTATACTTATGCAATTACTGCCGGAGCATTGCCGACTGGTTTGGCTTTGTCTACAAGCGGAACACTATCAGGTACCCCAACTGTCGGCGGAACTTTTAATTTTACAATAACGGCAACGGATGCTTCAGGGAGTACTGGGTCAAAAACCTATACACTCACCGTAAATGCAAGGGTAGGTATATCCTATACTCAAACAATTACAGCATCAGGCGGTACAGCTCCATATTTGTATGCAATTACAGCAGGAGCATTGCCGGCCGGGTTGTCTTTATCTTCAAGCGGAACACTATCCGGTACCCCGACTGCAGGCGGAACTTTTAATTTTACAGTTACAGCGACAGATGCATTAGGGGTTCCGTTGGATCAACCCTACACGCTTGTGGTAAATACGCCAAGTTTTGGAATTACTGGATTTTTACCGGATGGCACGGTGGATGTATCTTATAATAAATCTTTAGGGTTTTCTGGCGGTACAGCTCCTTATACTTTTTCAATTGCTTCTGGAATATTGCCGCCCGGGTTGTCTTTGTCGTCAGCGTCAGGCGGAGCGCTATCCGGTATCCCGACCTCCGCCGGAACTTACTCTGTTGCAATAATGGGTACGGATGCTTCAACGGGTACTGGACCTTATTCAAGGACACAAACAGTCTTAACATTTAAGATACTTCCCGCAACTGGGCCAGCGATAACAATTGCACCGACTTCGACATCGCTTGCAACAGCTACGGCACCTTCACCTTATGTTTCAACTGCTATAACGGCTGCAGGCGGTACTGCTCCTTATACTTATGCAATTACTTCAGGAGCATTACCGGCTGGTATGTCTTTGTCCTCGAGCGGAACACTATCGGGAACCCCGACTGCCGTCGGAGCTTTTAATTTTATAGTAACGGCAACGGATGCTTCTACTTTTACAGGGTCAAGAGGCTATTCACTTACCGTAAATTCGCCAGTATCCGTAGCCACTACTTTACCTAATGGTACAGCAGGGTCAGCTTATACTAAAAGTATTACGGCATCAGGCGGTACTGCACCTTATTCTTATACAATTTCTGCAGGAGTATTGCCGGACGGGTTGACTTTGTCTTCAAACGGAACACTATCGGGTACTCCAACAGCCGGCGGGACTTTTACTTTTACAGTAAAGGCGACGGATGCTTCAACAGGTACTGGTGCGCCATATTCGGGGTCAAAAACCTATACACTTACTATATCTGCTGGGCCAACGATAACAATAACACCAACTTCGCTAACAGTAGCTACAGTAGCGTCAGCTTATAGTAAAAGTATAACGGCTTCAGGCGGTACGTCTCCTTATACTTATTCAGTTACTACTGGGGCATTGCCAGCCGGACTGTCTTTGTCTTCTAGCGGAACATTATCGGGTACACCGACTGCCGGCGGGACTTTTAATTTTACAGTGAAAGCAACGGACGCAGGATCCTTTACAGGGACAACAGCATATACGCTTACTGTGAATGCGCCAACGATAACAATTACACCAACTTCGCTAACAGCAGGTATGGTTGGTTCAGTTTATAATCAAAGTATAACGGTTTCAGGCGGTACCGCTCCTTATACTTATTCGATTTCTGCAGGATCATTACCTGACGGGTTGACTTTGTCTCCAGACGGAACACTATCCGGTACCCCTACGACCACTGGAACGTTTAATTTTACATTAAAGGCGACGGATGCTTCAACGGGGGCAGGGCCTTATACGGAGATAAGTACCTATACATTTACCGTTAATTCGATAACAATTACACCGCCTTCACTACCTGAAGGTAGGGAAGCTTCACCGTATAATCAAAGTATAACGGCTTCAGGTGGTACAGCTCCTTATACTTATACAATTACAGCAGGAGTTTTACCAGCAGGCTTAACCTTGTCTTCAAGCGGAACACTATCGGGTACTCCGACTTCCAGCGGAACTTCTACTTTTACAGTAACGGCGACAGATGCTTCAACGGGCTCGGGAGCGCCTTATAAGGGGTCAAGTGTCTATACACTTAGCATACTTACCATAACTGCACCAACGATAACAATTGCACCCACTTCGCTAACAGCAGCTACAGTAGCTTCAGCTTATAATCAAAGTATAACGGCTTCAGGCGGTACGTCTCCTTATACTTATGCTGTTACTACAGGGGCTTTACCAGCAGGCTTAACCTTGTCTTCAAGCGGAACACTATCCGGTACTCCTACCTCAGGCGGAAATTTTAATTTTACAGTAACGGCGACGGATGCAGGATCCTTTACAGGGACAAACACATATACGCTTACCGTAAATGCGCCAACGATAACAATTACACCCACTTCGCTAACCGCAGGCACAGTAGCTTCTCCTTATAACCAAAGTATAACGGCTACAGGCGGTACAGCTCCTTATTCTTATGCTGTTATTGCAGGAGCTTTACCAGCAGGCTTAACCTTGTCTCCAAGCGGAACACTATCGGGTACACCAACTTCCAACGGAACTTCTACTTTTACAGTAACGGCGACGGATGCTTCAACGGGTACAGGTGCACCTTATACGAAGCTAATAAACTACTCCCTTACCGTAAATAAAGAAGAGCAAACAATCTCATTTACCTCATTGCCTGCAAAAATATATGGAGATGCAGATTTCAATTTAACTGGAAATGCAAGTTCTGGGTTAGCTGTAAACTATGCGTCGAGTGATCCATCTGTAGCATCAATTAGTGGAAATACAGTTAGTATTCGTAAAGCTGGAAGTGTTACAATAACTGCAAGTCAAGCAGGTAATTCAGTTTACAATGCAGCTCCTGCAATACAACAAACTTTAACGATCAGTCCGAAAGCGATCACCGTAACAGCCGATGCGAAGAGTAAAACTTATGGAGATGCCGATCCGGCTTTGACCTACGCAGCAGTTACCGGTTTAATTAACGGTGATGTTTTAACGGGAAGTTTAAATCGTTCGCCAGGCAACAATGGCGGTTCTTATAGTATCAATCAAGGTACGTTGACAGCCGGTAATAATTATATTCTGAATTACCAGCCTGCGAATCTGACAATTGCTAAAGCTGTATTAACCGTTACAGCTGAAAACAAGCAAACTTGTCAAGGCCCTTTACCCGCTCTAACCGTAAATTATAGTGGATTTAAAAATGGAGATGGAATCAATAGTTTGCAAACAGCGCCAGCGGTTAATACCACTGCAAATTCAACTTCGGAAGCTGGTAATTATACGCTAACTCCAGAAGGTGCTGCCTCCAACAATTACACGTTTGTTTATGTAAATGGAGTATTAACAATTAACGCTTTACCTCAGGTAAGTATTAGCAGTAACAAACCTCAGCAAATTTCTAAGGGAGATATTGTTGAGTTGAAAGCTCAAGGAAATGCCAGTTATTATTTTTGGGCCGAAGCAGAGGGTATACAAAGTAATAAAAATGCTGCCGTGTTAACTGTTCGTCCTTTGCAGACCACTACTTACAAAGTAATGGCCTTTAATAGAGACGGTTGCAATACCGAGCAGGTTATTACCATCGAAGTAATTGAAGATTTTAAATTAGATGTTACTAACGTAATCACCCCTAATGGAGACGGTTACAACGATAAATGGCTGGTAAGAAACATTGACCTCTATCCGAATAACCAGGTGAAAATCTTTGATAAAGCGGGTAGGATCATTTATACGAAAACGGGCTATTTAAATGAATGGGACGGTACTTTGAATGGACAGCCTTTGCACGAAGACACCTATTACTATCTCATTGATCTGGGCAACGGGTCAAAATTGTATAAGGGTTATATTACTATTGTTCGCAACTAACAGAATTCAACATGAGATCACAATTAAAAACTATAAATAAAAGTGTTGTATTATTAATCTTGTTGCTGGGCGGAGTTGTTTGTTCCGTTCAGGCTCAACACAATGTCAGTCCGGCGCAGTTTTTCTTTAATCAGTATCAAGCTAATGCAGCTATGGCAGGAATTGACTCAGGGTTAAATGTTAATCTTTCCTATAGTAAGCACTACGATAATATGCCTGGTGCTCCGGTCAGTAAGTGGCTTAGCGCCGATTATTACCTGGGCAGGCGAGTGGGACTTGGGCTGAATGTGGCCAATCACCAGGCCGGGCTGTTAAACCGCACACGTGCAGCCCTTTCTTATGCCTATCACTTACCATTGAACAGCAATGGGCAATCGCTGCATTTTGGTATTTCGGCTGCGGTGGAGAATAACAGTCTACCAATTAATGATGTGAACGGCAATCCGAACGATCCATATCTGGCTAATTATAATTCAAGAGGTGCTTACATTGACGGTGATTTTGGGATGGCCTATACTGCAAATGCATTAACCGTTCAGGTAGCTATACCGACTATTCGCAATTATATAGTGAAGGATACCTACAATACGGTTGACCAGGGTGTGCTTTATTCTGCAGCATCATATAAAATCGGGTTGGGTGAAAAATTAAATTGCCTGGAGCCAAAACTGGCTTATACAATGGTGAAAGGGAATAGTGATATTTGGGATGCAGGTGTTGATCTTAAGTGGGCCAACAATCTGGCGGATATCCAAGCGGTTTACCATTCTACCCAGAGCTATACCGTAGGCTTAGGTGTAAAGCTGCTTTCGCGTATGCAGTTGCTGGCCCTTTATACCTCGGGAACCAAAGCATTGAGAACCTATACAGATGGAAATCTTTCATTAAATATGAAAGTTGCTCTGTTTAGGCGAAAAATGTAATTCAAATGATCAACAACCGACAGTATGGGCTTGTTGTAAAAACAAAATACGTTCAGTTGTTTTAAATAAAATTTTGAAACAAAAGAGGTATTGTTTTATAAAGGTTATAAAACAAAAGGCCGTCTCAAAAGCAATTTTGGGACGGCTTTTTAGCTTGCTTTCTGAAAGCTCTGATAGCTACTGAATATCCCAGAGCCCATGTTTTAATATAGGTTACAGCAGAATAACTTTGCAACATTCCGCAGTCAAGTTATTGAAATGTCCCCAATCCTGAATCTGCGGGTTGACTGATGGTTGGTTTGAATTTGGAGTGCTTTCTAATAATTGAATTAGAAAACACAAATTCGAACTAACGCATTGTCAAAATGAACAAGCAAGGCTAAAATTCCATTGTTGAGAAAATGGCGATAAGCGGCTAAATGTGATTAACTTGAACTAAGTTCGAATCACCAACTCAAAGGGAGTGTGCTTGTTTACATAAACCCATCATATACAGTTAATTATACTTTTTATTGCTTTTGCTATTTGAATCAAATGTGGTATATTTAATCATATCTATAGCATCATTGCCTTTTCTACCATTCTTTAACTGTTAACTTTTCATTTTCTATATATTCTAAAACGGAAGTAGCCGAAAATCCGCAGAAGAGTAGGTGTTTTGTACATAAATCTATGGGAACTTTTCATTTGGCCTTATCAATGGCCGGCACAGTATCAGCGGGTACTTATACTGGTGGCACCCTAGTAGAACTAAATAATTGGTTAGCTAATTGGCAAAATATCCGTACCGCTAAAAATGGAATTAAATTAAAAGCTATAAAAGATACCGCTAATTTCAAAAAAGGTGATTTAATTACAATCGCTAAAGAGGAAATACCTGATCATCATGTAAAAATAAAGACTCTCACAGGAGCATCTGGAGGGGGTATCAGTGCCGCATTATTTATGTTGGGGTTAACAACTGACAAAGTTGAAGAATTTCTAAGAGATACCTGGACGGAAATTGATGTCAGGGGAATGTTAGACTCGGATGATTTAGAGAGAAAAAAAATCTACTCACTTCTTAATGTTAAACCGATTGATGATTTGGTTCAAAAATTAAGAAATGAAAGGTGGTCGTCAGAAAATTATGCAGAAGGTCTTGATTACCTTTCTGATAATATTGAAATCTTCCTGACATTAGCTTCTTATGAGGGTATTCCATTTAAGATTTCTCCTGTTCAGGCGAATAATGTTTCTTATGGTATTCAAAAAACTCATTTAGACTATATAAAATTCAATTTTTCAAAAAACCAAGATTTCCCTGATCTTTCAAGTATTCAATATTTACCATGGGGGTATCAGCTCTTTTTCCGGAAAAACGAGTACTTTAAGAATGATAATAATTGGTTAAAACTTATTGAAAGCGCTCCTGCCACTGCAGCTTTCCCTTTTGGGTTTAAGCCTCGCTCGTTAAAGCGATTAAGAAAGGAGTATACTGGAAAATTATTTTATTTAGGTTATACCATTTCAGGATCCAAAATAGACTATTCAACTCTCGACCCGGAATGGCCGTGTGGCAACCCGGATGATGATTTTGAAATGGAATATATTGATGGGGGCACTTTTAATAGGGATCCGCATGATTTAGCCCGGGCGTCATTAATGCAATCTTTAGGCATAAAAGGCCAGATACCCCACGATGGTATAAATACAAATGCTTGTGTAATACTTTTAGACCCTTTCCCAACTAATTTTGATTTACAAAAAAAGCCTGGCGATACAGTAATCGGCATTCCTTCTTTATTTAAGCAACCTCAATATTTTGTTGGTTCAACTGTTGATCAAGGACGTTTCAGGCCTGATTGGATTGAAAAGGCTGTAGATAATACTTACTATTCCCGTTTTTTTATTTCTCCAACTCGTAGAGATTCAGCTAATCAAGAAGCTGCTTTGCCATTAGCGGCAGGGTTGTTAGGCGCATTTTCTGGCTTTTTAGATCAAAGCTTTAGAGAGCATGATTATAAATTGGGTCGATATAATACTTATCAATTCCTCTCAAATTACTTCTGTGTACCTGAAACAAATAAAGAAATTACCTATTGTCAAAACGCCTCTCCTGCAACCAAAGAAAAATATGAAGCAATAGGATGGTATATCCCTAATAATAGTAATGGGTTGTGTCAAATAATCCCAAGAACAGAAGAGCCTGGTTTAATAAATTCCTTACAGCCTCCGGTATGGCCCTCAATGTCATTGGATAAATGGGAAGAATTAAGAGCTATGGCATTAAATAGAGCCAAAAGGCTTTGTGACTCAATGACAGATTTTAGTTTGCCCTTAGAAATGATTGCAGATCCTTTGATTTGGCATAAATATGTAAAGTCCAGGGCTGAAGAGCAATTAAATACAATAGAGAAAGAGCTGATTAAATACGGATTACTTAGAAAAGAACATAATTCATTTCCTTCTTGATTGGGTGACTTTATGATTGCTTCCAAATAGTGGAAGCATAGCAGGGACTGGTTCCCTTCAGGGTCACCATTCAATAGAATTTCCTGACAATAACTTAAGTTTTTTATCACTAAACTATAGATTTTATGTCACGTCAATTAATATTAGATATGGCCTCTTCCCAAAATGGGGTCAAAGAAAGTCCTGCTAATTCCAATAAAACAATTTATGGTCAGTGGTATGGACTGGATGGAGTAAAGTGGTGCTGCATATTTGTTAGCTGGGTCTATCATCATGCAGGTCATTCACTGGAATCAATAGATAGGCCAAAGGGCTATCAATCGTGTCAATCGGGGTTTAATTTTTGGAAAAGAAATAACTGTATAGTAAAAAAACCTCAGCCAGGTGACATTGTTTTGTATGATTGGACTGGCAATGGAATCTGTGATCACACTGGAATCTTTGTAAAGTGGATGGACCCTGAAAAAACTGTACTACAAGCTTGGGAGGGAAATACAGCTCAAGGCAATGATAGCGATGGTGGTCAGGTGATGTTGAGGGAAAGGAAAAAAAACTTAGTGAAAGCTTTTGTTACTCCCATTGCATTGAAGGAGGAATTGCCTTCTTTTCTCAATGATATTTTAGAAAAGGGTGACATAGGAAGTGATGTTACTGTTCTTCAGAAAATGCTTTATGATTTGGACTTTAAAATTACTGTTGATGGCTTTTTTGGTTCAGAAACAGAAAATATCATTAAACAGTTTCAGCAAATGCACTCCTTGTCCGTTACAGGTATTGTAACGCCGGAATTGTTGGGTGTTATACAGGAAGAAGTGTCCTCGCCCGCTATTCCTGAGAAAAGAATTACAAGTGGGGCTTTTCTTAAAAAGGGGGATAGCGGTAATGTGGTAGTAAGTATTCAGCATGCCCTCAATAGTTTGGGTATTAATCCTGTTCTTGAAGAAGACGGTGTGTTTGGCAATGATACCCTGGCTGCTGTTAAAGCTTTTCAGCAAAAAAAGAATTTGAAACCAGATGGAATTGTGGGCCCTGCAACTTTTGCGGCTCTTGGTTTAAAAGAAGTATGATAGTATCTATCTAATTCTATCCTGGTAAAAAAAATTAGAGCAAAATGTAAAAACCTTAGTTTATAAGCATTCAATTAGTAATTACCGATGAAAACCTTTTATATTGATCTTCACTGTCACCCAGGGATGAGGGCTTATGGGAAAAGCTTTTCTACCGATACTCCTGGTCAAAATACTACTAATAAACAACAAAAACATTCAATTTGGCACTATGACCCACCTACTTTTGGAGACAGGCTTGCTCAGCGAACACTGGGTTTGACAAAATTTTCACAAAGTAACTTTACCGCTTTGTCTTATGGTAGTGCCAGATGTATATGTGCTTCTTTATATTCAGTAGAAAGAGGGTTTGTAAGGTTAACTATTGGAACTGGGTTAGCGGCTGATTTTCTTGCTAATCTAATTTCAGGTCTTGGACCTGCACGGATACAGTTTTTGCAGGCTAATAATGATTATTTCTCTGACCTGGTAGGAGAATACAACTATTACCTGCAATTACATGATAAAGAAATCAGTTTTAGCGATATAAGGCGAAAGTATGTAATGGTAAAAAGTTTTATTGACCTTCAGGAGGCCATGCAGATAAATGAAAACAATATTGGAGTTGAAACAATTTATGTCATTGTAACAATTGAAGGACTGCATGATCTGAATGCCGGAAATGGAAATCCTCCAGATGAAGTTAAGATATTAGAAAATCTTGATAAATTAAAAAATTGGGAGTACAAGCCCTTTTTTGTCACATTTGCGCATCACTTTTACAACGATTTGTGTGGCCATGCGGAAAGCCTTTCTGATTTTTTTCAGGATTTGATGACTAACCAGGAACCAGGCATGAATACCGGGTTTACTGAGCTCGGATGGAAAGTTTTAAAAAAGCTAATTGATAATACTGATGGCAAAAGAATTCTTGTTGATATCAAGCATATGAGCTACTTAGCCAGGAAGGAATATATTAATTTCCTTAAAACGGAGCATGCTGCAGATTACGCTATGAAGAAATTTCCTTTGATTGCCAGTCACGGAGCTTGTAATGGTAAGCAAAGCGGTGAAAATCCTAATCCTACACCAGGTCTTGAACTAACTGCATCGCGGATGTTCGATGGGGATATTAACTTTTATGATGAGGAGATTCTTGAAATTGCAAAAAGTGGTGGCGTCATCGGTCTTCAGCTGGATGAAAGGAGAATCGCCTCAAAACGATTTAAAAATTCCTTGCGTTTAGAATTTGCATCCGCAAGTAAACGTAAACATTCGAATAGTAAAATGGTATGGAACAATATTCAGCACATCGTTCAGTTGCTAGACAAGAATGATCTCTTTGCTTGGGATTGTATTGCTATTGGAAGTGATTTTGATGGTATTATAGATCCAATAAATATGTTTTGGACAGAAGAAGAAATGGACGATCTAGTGCAGTACACAGAACGTCATGCATTCAATTTTTTCAACGATCCAAATACTGTTTTAAAGAACAATTACAACCGAATTGAACCAGCAGAAGTAGTACAAAGAATATTTCAATATAATGCTTTTGAATTTTTCAGAAAGTACTTTTAAAATGAGTTCTTAATAATAAAATAGCTCCACTTAAGTATCCAGCTTTGATGTCTTAATCGTTGAGCGACGTAAAGTTTTTACGAGGAAGATTATACAATTCCCGCTTCGACTTGCAAGTAAGAAGATGGTAGGAGGGGGGACACCGGTCATAGGCGTAGGATTCTCAATTTATTGTTGGTCGTTTTTCTCAAAAGGATGCTTTTGTCACAAAAAACCTAATTCAAGTTTTGCAGCTTCGCTCATCATGTCTTGCGTCCATGGAGGATCGAAGGTTACTTCAACGGTTACATTTTTTACCTCTTCAATAGCTTCTACTTTTCGTTGAACTTCGGCTGGTAATGTTTGGGCTGCGGGGCAAAATGCCGAAGTCAGCGTCATAATCACGTGGACATTCAAATCAATGGAGACCTTTATCTCATAGATCAAACCCAGTTCGTAAATATCGACAGGGATTTCCGGGTCATAACAGGTTTTTATGGCTTCAATAGCTTCCATTTGTACCTCTACGAACGTTTTATGTTGATTTGTGGTCATGTCGGGAATATTAGCTTATTATAATTATCAAAGCCACTTAATTTAGACTTTCCTTGGTTTGATAAGCAAGAGCGTACAATTTCATTTGCTTAATCATAGCAGCAAACCCATTTGACCGCTGAGAACCGACCATGCTTTTCATGCCGATCTTATCGATAAAATATAAGTTTGTATTTAGAATCGCTTCAGGGGAGCGTCCGCTCCATATACGAATTAGCATGCTGATTAACCCTTTAGTAATTTCTGTATTGCTGTCGGCTTTGAAAATGACTTTTCCATCTTTAAAATCAGTTGTCAGCCAAACCTTTGACTGGCAGCCTTTCACAATGAATTCTTCTGTTTTATAACGATCATCAAGGGGAGGGAGCTTGTCACCCAACTCCATTATATAGAAGATAGCGCTTTCCCTGTCGTCACCTAAAAATGAAAATTCTTCAATTATTTCTTCCTGTATATCATTTATTGCTTTAAACATTTTCATTTCCTCCTTGCAATAATTCGGGCCACACTTTCCAAAAAGAAATCAACTTCCCTTTCGGTGTTATAGGCGGCAAACGAAACTCTGCAGGTGCCTTCAATCCCAAGGAAATTCATAAGAGGTTGGGTGCAATGATGGCCAGTACGTATGGCAATACCTTTGGCATCTAGCACTATACCCACATCTAAGTGATGCATGCCATCTATTAAAAATGAAATTATTCCGATTTTGTTTTTGGCGGTTCCTATCAACTTTACCTCCGGAATTTGCTGCAATCCTTCAGTGGCGCGAATCAACAGGCGGTGTTCGTGATCGGCCATTGCAGTCTTTCCTGTTTTATTAATGAAATGAATAGCTGCCTGCAAGGCAATTACATCGGCAATATTAGGGGTGCCCGCTTCGAATTTATAGGGGAGGTCATTGTAAGTAGTTTTCTCAAAAGTTACTTCCCGGATCATTTCCCCACCACCTTGATATGGAGGCATGGCCTCGAGTAATGCTCTTTTTCCGTACAGTATTCCTACTCCTGTAGGACCGTAAACTTTGTGGCCGGAAAATACAAGGAAATCAGTATCCAACTCCTGTACATTTATTTCCAGGTGAGCGGCAGCTTGGGCTGCATCAAGCAAAACTTTGGCTCCTGCGTTATGAGATAGTTCAATTATTTTTTGTACAGGATTTATTGTTCCCAATGAGTTTGATGCATAAACGATTGCCACGATTTTGGTTTTGGTCGAAATCAACTCCTCAAATGCTTCTATAATCAGTTCACCTTCTTTAGTAATGGGAAGAATTATGAGCTTAGCTTTTCTTTCATCGCAGATCATCTGCCATGGTACAATATTGGAATGATGCTCCATGGTTGAAATGATCACTTCATCACCTTCATTTAAATTAACTCTTCCAAAAGTTTGAGCAACCAGGTTGATTCCTTCTGTAGTTCCTTTTGTAAAGATTATCTCCTCACTTTCTGCTGCATTTATAAAGTCTTTTACAGTTTCACGAGTTTTTTCAAAGGCGCTGGTGGCCCTTTCTGCTAAGGTATGTATGCCTCGGTGTACATTAGCATTGTCAGCGTGATAGTAGTTTAATAGCGAATCAGTTACCTCAAGTGGCTTTTGGCTAGTTGCGGCATTGTCAAAATAGACCAAAGGGTAGCCGTTTATTTCCTGATCCAGTACCGGAAATAACTTTCTGATGGTTTCCACATCGTATTTAGCTTCAATAAGTTGGTCTTTCATGATTGGCATTTTTTTATGATCCGAAATGTTTAAATATCTACCGGGTTAATTTGGCAGATACCAGTTTCTTTAACTTTTTCTTTAACTCCTCTACTTTCAGTTGTTCTATAATTTCGTCGACAAAAGCATTCACTAATAACCTTCTGGCATTTTCTTCAGAGAGTCCTCTTGATCGGAGATAAAAAACCGCTTCTTCATCCATTTGCCCGGTTGTAGCGCCATGAGTACAACGCACGTCATCTGCAAATATTTCCAGTTGAGGTTTGGTATTAACACTGCCTTCAGCACTTAAAAGGATGTTCATATTTCGCTGGTAAGCATTGGTTTTCTGCGCATCACGTCGGACCATAATTTTACCATTGAAAACAGCCGTTGCGCCGTCGTTTACAATGCCTTTGTACAATTCATTGCTAAAGCATTCGGGGGCGGCATGATCAACCATTGTATGATTGTCTATAAACTGTTGTTGATTCGGAATGTATAGTCCATTTAGTAATACATTACAGTTTTTATCCTTCAGTATAAAATTTAGGTTGTTACGGATAAAACCACCATTGATACATAAGGTATGGCTCGAGACGGAAGAATCCTTTTGCAGTGCAAACTGAGTGGTGGCGACATGGTAATTTGTATCTCCCTCCAAATGAATCTTTGTGTAGTCAATATGCGTGTTTTCGCCGCAAATTACTTCAGTTATTGAATTGGTCATGCTTTGATTGTCTCCAATGGATAGAAAAAGTTCAATCAATTGAAGATTGTTATTCCGTTCTGTCACTATTATATTTCTGGGTTGAATTAAAGGCGTTTTTATCCTTGTGTCCGCAATAAATAGCAGGAATAAGGGCTTGTCCAGGCTTTTGTCTGATGGTAGCCGGATTAATGCGCCATCTGTAGCCAATGCAGTGTTAAGTGAGACAAAACCGGAATCGTTTTTTACAACCCCGTTGTAATATTCTTCAACAAGTTTTTCATTTTCCTGATCCTGCAAATGAGAAATGGTAATTGTATTATCTGTATGTTGACAGTTAGAAAGCTTGGAATTGTAATGACCATTGACAAATACCAGATAGTAAGCATCCAGGTTGGTAAACGGAAACTGAGACAGATTTTTTTGAGTAATGTTATCAGCCAAGCCGTTTGAGAGTTCATAAGGTAGGTTTACAATTTTATTGACACTAGTGTACTTCCAGTCTTCATTTTTAATAGTTGGGAAGCCAACTTCCAGAAAATTAGCCAAAGCGGTTTTACGTTGTTTTTCTGCAACTAATCCATCCGGTAAAGCTTCAAACCAGGCTGTTACTTTCGATTTTATATCTGTTACTTCAGTTGTAAGCATTTTGATAAGTATTATGCGTAAGGTTATTCAGGATCAACTAAAACCTCATCTTTAAGCCAGTCGTAGCCTTTTTCCTCTAGCTCCAATGCTAGTTCTTTAGTGCCGGATCTTACAATTTTTCCCTGATGCAATACATGCACAAAATCAGGAATAATATATTGGAGAAGCCGTTGATAATGGGTGATGACAATAAAGGCATTATCGCTTCTGCGTAGTTTATTAACTCCGTTTGCAACCAATTTTAAGGCATCAATATCCAAACCCGAATCGGTTTCATCCAGGATGCCCAGTTTTGGGTCGAGAAGGGCCATCTGGAAGATTTCATTACGTTTTTTTTCCCCACCGGAGAATCCCTCATTTAATGAACGGCCAAGTAAGGCCTTATCGATCTCTACCAATTTCATTTTTTCCTTCAGCAGTTTAAGAAAATCGACTGCGTCCAATGGTTCAAGGCCCTTATGCTTTCGGATTTCGTTTAATGCGGTCTTTAAGAAATTAGTAGAGCTTACTCCCGGAATTTCAACAGGATATTGAAATGCCATAAATATTCCTTCCCGGGCCCTTACTTCGGGTGCCATTTCCAAGAGGTTTTGATTGTTGAAGTATACTGAACCTCCGGTGACTTCATAGGTATCCCGTCCGGCTAATACTGATGCCAGGGTACTTTTTCCCGATCCATTCGGTCCCATAATGGCATGAATTTCCCCCGGGTTCACTTGAAGGCTAATTCCTTTTAATATTTCTTTATCGCCAATTCCGGCCTTTAAATTTTTAATTTTCAACATCTTTTAAAGCTGTTTTGAGGTTTGTTAATTATGTAAGGACTAATCTCCTTATCCCACGCTTCCTTCTAAGCTTACCGCCAGTAGCTTTTGAGCTTCAACAGCAAACTCCATTGGTAACTGGTTTAATACTTCGCGGCAATAGCCGTTTACGATCAAACCCACAGCTTCTTCCGGGCCAATTCCTCGTTGATTGCAATAGAACAATTGATCATCTCCAATTTTTGATGTAGTGGCTTCGTGTTCAATATGAGCCGTTTTGTTTTTGGTTTCTATGTAAGGAAAGGTATGCGCGCCGCATTTGTCTCCAATTAATAATGAATCACATTGGGTATAGTTACGGACATTATCAGCTTTTTTTGCTGCTCTGACCAGCCCTCGATAAGTGTTATTGCTTTTTCCAGCTGCTACACCTTTAGAAATTATACGACTACGTGTATTACTACCTAAATGGATCATTTTTGTGCCTGTATCGGCTTGTTGCTTGTTATTGGTTACAGCTATAGAATAAAACTCACCTATTGAATTATCACCTTTCAATATCACACTAGGATATTTCCAGGTGATGGCAGAACCGGTTTCTACCTGTGTCCAGGAAATTTTTGAGTTTGCTCCAGAACAGATTCCCCGTTTAGTAACGAAATTGTAAATTCCGCCTTTGCCATCCTTGTCGCCCGGGTACCAGTTCTGTACCGTAGAATATTTTATTTCGGCATCATCAAGTGCAATAAGCTCAACTACAGCTGCATGCAACTGATTCTCATCACGCATAGGAGCGGTACAGCCTTCCAGGTAACTAACGTAAGCACCTTCATCTGCAATGATCAGCGTCCGCTCAAACTGCCCGGTGTTTTCGGCATTGATCCGGAAATAGGTTGATAGTTCCATAGGGCATCGTACGCCTTTAGGAACATATACAAAGGATCCGTCGGTAAATACAGCAGAGTTTAATGATGCGAAGAAATTGTCGGTAGGAGGTACTACCGTGCCCATGTATTTTTTTATAAGTTCAGGGTGTTCCTGTATCGCTTCGCTGATTGAACAAAAGATTACACCAGCATCATACAATTTTTCTTTGAAAGTGGTGGCTATTGAAACCGAATCAAATACCGCGTCGACAGCAACTCCTGACAATCGTTTTTGCTCTTCCAATGAAATTCCCAGTTTTTCAAAGGTAGCCCTCAATACCGGGTCTACTTCATCTAAACTGCTGTATTTCATTGGTTGTTTAGGTGCAGCATAATAGCTGATAGCCTGATAATCGATAGCAGGGTAAGTGATATTTGGCCAATGTTTCGGTTCTTCCATGGTTTGCCAGTAGCGGAATGCTTTTAAACGCCATTCCAGCATAAACTCAGGTTCTTCCTTCTTTTCAGAAATAAAACGGATAATATCTTCATTCAGGCCTTTTGGAGCCATTTCCATTTCGATATCAGTATAAAAACCATATTTATACTCTGAACCTGTTATTTCGGTGATTATATCTTTATTCTTATTACTCATTTTATAGCAATTAAGTAACCTTTAGGTTTTTAACATATAAATATACCTATTGTTTAGACTGATTCTAAATTATTGGAATATATTTATCACGATAAGTTCAAATGGGAATAAAAAATTAAATCTTAAGCTCGAATTGGTGTATTTCGAGTTTCAGGAATAAAAATATACACCGGCTAATCCAGGTCGTCCAAAGGGCTCCGAACCAGGAGTTTTGAATTAGCCACCTTCGTGTAGACCATTGTTGTGCGAATATCAGAATGTCCTAAAAGGGTTTGAACAGTGTGAATGCTGTACCCATTTTCTAAAAGGTGAGTTGCAAAGCTATGACGAAATACATTGCAGCTGATTCGCCCTGAAATACTGGTTTTACTAACAGCCTCCTTAATTGACTTTTCAAGAAAGCTATCACTGCGATGATGTAACGTAATCTTACCCGACACCGGCTCAACAGAGGGTTTGTCGGCCGGAAAAAGATAAAACCATTGCCAGTCACAGAGCGCTTGCATAGCCTGTTTTTCCATTCCATTGGGAAGAGACACACCACAGAAACCATTGCTTAGACACCTTTGGTGTCGAAGGCGAAGTGTTTCAACATGCTCCTTAAGTGGAACTTTTATGCTTTCGGGCAAACTTAACAGCCGTTCTTTATTCCCTTTATCCAGTCCGATGGTTAGCCTGCTTCGATTCAAATCTATATCCTGCACCCTCAGCGAAACACACTCACTTAAACGCAAACCGCAGCCGTAAAGCAAAGCAGTCATCAGCCATACCTCACCCTTCAATTGCTTAAGGATCGAACCTATTTCATTTCGACTTAGCACCTCTGGTAGCCGTTGGGGGTTTCGTGTTCTTAAAAGAGAAGCATTTTTAAGTTCTATCCTTAATACATGTTTATATAAAAACAGGATTGCCTGAAGTGCTTGGTTTTGTGTTGCCACGGAAGCATTGCGTTCTTTCGCCAGAAAATGCAGGAATAAGCCAATTTCTTTCTCGCGTAATTCAGATGGGGGAATCTGTTCGTGAAAAACGATAAACCGGTAAATCCAATCAGAATAGGACTGCTCAGTTCGGTAACTTTTACGCTGAAGTTTTAAAATTTGCCTAACTTCTTCAAGTAATGATATTTTCATATAGATAAAGGAAAATAATTATCCTTATTAATTTACTGATTAATAGTGTTATATACAACTAATATTCCCAATAGGAGTAATATTAGGAAAGTTGATTTAGAGCGAAAATCAGGGTATTTTAAGGGAAACAAATTTTTTAACTTTAAATCTAAAATTTATGAAAAAGCTCTCTCTAATTCTGTCCGTTGCCTTTGCAATTTTAATGATCGGCGGATGCAGTAAAGAACAATCTAAACCAAGTGCAACTTCTAATCGAGACTATGAAGGATTATCTAATGAATGTGGTTGCCATTGTAGAGGTGGAAAAGTTACCGCAGGAAGTCTTCTAGTTCAAAATGAAAGCCTAAACTTCACATTTTCTTTTCATGGTGATAGTGAAAAAAAAGAGGGTGATATTGGAGAATTTAATTATGTAAACCATATCACTGGTGTACATCGTCATGGTGATGTTACTTGTCTGGTGATAATTGATAATGTGGCTTGGTTTGTAGGAGTTGAAGGCGACAATAGTGAAACCCCTGGTGCAAGAGCTGTTTGGAAAGCCGATGATAATGGAGAAGGCGCTAATGACCCAGTGGATCAGGTAAGTGTTCCGCTTTTTAATCAATCAAGTTCCGTGGCTAACAGTGTTTGCGATTGTCATCCATCAATCAATCCGACTCTTATTAATATTGCTGAAGGAAATATTCAGTTTCACAAAGACTTAGAAGAATAAGTCTAACAAATGAACGTCCTGAAATAAGTTAAAGGTTTTTGATATTTATCCCAGTTTCAAAAGAGGCTGGGATTTTTCGTTATAGACAGGTAATTATTATACAAATCGACGTCCTCCGTGCCAATAATTTTGCATGCAGCTTTGACTTCAACACTGTGCTTAAGTCAAATACTTCTTTCAACGTCTTTCGATAAGATGAAATTTTTTATATGCAATCAAAATTTCACTTTAATTTCATAATAGGATTTGATCTTGTATAAGGTTTTGGTTTTTTAAATTTGTAAATGTAAGCCTGGTTCCCCGCCAGGCTTTTACATTAAAGTATATTGATATTTATCCTATCTTCTTTATTCTATTCCTTCAATTAGTTGATGCAAAAATTAACTACTCTTTTATATATTGTGAGAGATTCAAATACATGTGAATATAGACACTGAGCTGTAGGTTGGCATGCTATCAAATCGTAACAATCAATTTCCTGTAAAAACTTTAAACAAAACAGTAATGCAAAGACGAGAATTTGTAAAACTGACATCAGCTTTTACGTTATTATTTCCTTGCAGTAAAATGGCAAGCGCTATGTTTTATAATGGTAATAGCTATGAAGAAAATATAAAAAATCAATCATTAGCAGCATTTAGGCGATTTGAAACCGTATGGAATTTTAATGATTTCTGGAAGCGAGGAAATACATTTGATGCCTGCCTCACTTTTGCAGATGCAATGCACAACAAATGGCCGAAAGATGCGGGAGTTGTAGCTATGCAAAATCGAATTGGTGAAATGCTTGATGAAAATTTGAAGTACTTTTCCTCATTTGATCTGGGTGGGTTATGGGCAGATGATTTTGGATGGTGGGGCTTGATGGCTCTGAATGCTAGAAAACATTTATTAAGGATAAACGATAAAGCGCTAGCAGATAAATATCTTGATCTCAGCATTCAATGTTGGCAACAGAAGAAAACCCATGCTTATGATTTTACTTCCTCTGCCAGGCCGGTACCGCATGGTTGCAGGAACGGTGATGCCAAAGGTCAGAGCAAGGGGGTTAAAAATACAGTAACTAATGTTCTGTTATTCCTGCTGTCAACCCGCATTTATCGTTTAACCTTAAAAGAAAACATTGCTGATAATGAAAAATATCTTGAAATGGCTTATCGTCAGTGGATGTGGTTTAATAGCTGGTTTAAACTTAAGGAATATGAATACCTTAAAATGATAGTAAATGAAGGCGCCCTGGTACAGGAACGACCTACGGCTTTTTTTGAAGGCTCTGACTATAAAGAAACAACGCATCCTACATGGGAAAAGGGTTGGATTTGGACTGGCGATCAGGGAATGTTATTAGCGGCACTTAATGATATGCTGGAGATTAAAAACCATCTGGCATCTTGGATTTCAAAAAATAAAATTGATCCGGACTTTAAGGTTGAAGTTTACGAAAAATCCATCCTCACCTATATCAATCTGTTAAGCAAAGGGATCCAAAATGCATTGGTCAGCAATTCTGATGGCATAATTAGGGAAGCTCCTTTCATGGCAAACTTTGGGCCTGAGTTTGGCAATGATTACCTGGCTGGTCGTGGTATAATGATGCGATATCTTGGAAAATTAAAGGGTCCGGGTAAGGGCATCGATTTCAATAAAAATATTAGAGCCACTGCTGATGCCATCTGGAAAACGAGAGATTTGGCAACAAATCAATTCAAGCCAGAATTTACCAGTCTTGAAATGGATAAGCTATACGTTTCTCAGTTTAGAAGGCTAGTTGGTGTTGCTGATGATATTTATCAGTGGAATATTGCATCGATGAATGAACAGCAAAAATTTGGAGTCTGTCAATCAATTGGACTTGATGCTTTCGGAGCCTATATAAGCTCAATGTAAGCTGAGTAACATTTAATCACGATATATCTTTGGCAAAAAAAGAGAAGTGTTTCCTGCTTCTCTTTTTTATTTATAGACGAAAATCATTCTCCCGAATTCTCTCACTTATATGGTCAGAGGTTTTATTTCTCTCGGGTATAATTAAGTTTCAAGCTTGGTTTTCTAGTTAAAATAAGCGTGGAATCTGTTAGATTGTATATTATACAGGTGTCTATACCTGCAATTGGATTCTTAACACCTACAGAATGATTCCACAATAACAAGGTATCGCCTTTTAGTTGCCATTTATCATAAAGGAGCGTGTGCATATTTATTGAACTCGCAGTTCCATCACTATTTAATTGAAAACCCTGTTTCTGGCTTTCCTGTCCGGGAATTGGTTGTACCCATTTGCCTATCAACTTCTCTGCTTGAGTAGCTTGGTTTTTAGGAGCCGAAATTACTCGACTTGTTGTGTCTGTAGTTTCTTTGTTTTGTTGACGGCTCTGGCAACCAATAGGGATTAATAATATTATTAGAGCAAATAGTGGATAGGTATGTCTAGTCATTTTTGATGCTATTATTATGGTCGGTAAAAACAATACAAAATTGTGGCCAATTCGTCAATCCGCTAGCTAGTGTTTATATTTAGGTATTGGTTATTGATTTTGTTATTCAGTCTTTTATATTTGTAATATGTTCAAACATATGCACAAAATACCTATGCTGGATCATGACAGTAAAGTGCCGTTAAATAAACAGGCGGAAGATGCTTTACGGGCTTTGATGCGTCATCCTGATTTTGGTAAAGGGGCCTTATTTCCCAAGGAAACTGATTTGGCTCAACGCTGGGGCATTTCAAGGAATACACTGCGGCAAGCAATAAATAATCTTGTTAAAGAGGGTTTGCTTGAACGAAAGAAAAGATTGGGTACCAGAGTTACCAACCAAAAGATCAGTACCAATCTTAATAACTGGATGAGTTTTACTCAGGAGATGGAAAGCATGGGCTTATCTTTTAAGAACTTGATGCTGAAGGTTGAAAATAAAAAGGCAGATGATGAAGTCTCCAAAGGACTTCAAATTGAAGAGAAAACTGAAGTGTTATGTTTAAAACGGGTGCGCAGTACGGATGAAAGTCCAATGGTCTATTTCGAGTCGTATTTTCACCCACGTTTAGCTATTTCGGAACAAGAATCGTTTGAAAAACCACTGTACGAAACATTAGATAAGAAGTACAATATCGTACCTGTTTATTCCCAAGAAGAAATAAAGGCTATTGCTGCCTCAAAAAAAATTGCCGACATACTTAAAATAAGTGAAGGGGAACCTGTTTTGGAGCGTAAGAGAGTTGTGCTCGATGCAGGAAGGAGACCTGTTGAATATAATGTTTGTTATTACAGAAGTGATTGGTTTACATACAGTATAGAAATTAAACGTACAAAGTAAAAAATGAACAATACAAAATTGATCGGGGTTGATGTGGGCGGAAGCCATGTTTCGGCTAGTATCATTGATTTTAGTACGCCGTTTAGTCAAAAGATCCTTAGAGATGACATTAATGCTTTTGACAGTGCAGCTACTATTTTAGGTACTATTGGAAAGAGCATCCAAAAAGCCGCTTTTGATGAAAATGTTGGGGCGGTAGGGATAGCTTTCCCTGGTCCCTTCGACTATGAAAAGGGTGTAAGCAACATTGCCTTTGTTGGCGGAAAGTTTGAATCAACTTTTGGCTTGCATGTACAACAAGCACTGAAAAATATTACCGGACTTCATAATATACCCTTCGTTTTTGCTAATGATGCACATTGCTTTGCTGTAGGAGCACATTATCAATTGAAGCTTAATAGTAAAAGGGCCGTATTTCTTACTCTTGGAACCGGATTTGGTTCAGCATTCATGGAAGGGGAGGAGCTCTTATATAAACACCCGGATTTACCGGAAGTTGGTGCTTTTTATAATGAACCTTTTCTAGACTCTAATGCTGATGATTGCTTTTCAACCCGTTGGTTTTTAAAAGAATATAAGGTAAGGTCGGAGAAAGAGGTTGCTACCGTTAAAGAGTTGGCAGAATCTAAGGATGACATTGCAATTTCAATATTTAAGGATTTTGGGTCTAATATGGGTGCATTCTTATTCCCATGGCTGCAAAAATTTAAATGTGATACGCTTGTTATTGGCGGAAACATAAGCAATGCCAAACTGCTCTTTGATAGTGCTTTTAAGGCTGAATTAAAGAAGCTGGAGAATTTAGAGATTATTTATTGTAATAAAACAGAAGAGTGCATTTTAACTGGAGCTGCACTTATTGCTAAAAAGAAAATGAGCGAAGTAAAATTAAATCAACTTAATCAGGAGCAATATTTAGAAGACATTCATGAGGTTCGTAAAACGAGCCAACCTTTGTTGCCTGTTTCCAATACCTTGAAGTCTGATCAATCCTATACCATCTTTCCATCCTTTAAAACAAATAACTCAATAAATATTGGTCATGATTTACTGGCCCAAGGTTTATTAAACGAAAAGACCGTTGTTATTGATGGTTTTGGAGGGGTATTGTGGGAGGTATTCCGTAAAGAGTTGCAACAAAGCTTCGATAAATATAATAAAAAGGTGTTTTGGTATGATATAGCGGCATGTCTGAAAACACCTGAAGAAATAAACGAAATGGTTGCACCGAGTTTAAATGGTGACGATCCGGTATTTGGAAAGAGATATTCTGGTCAACTGACAGATTTCTTCAATGAAAAGAAGTTGGCGTTATTAAAGCCGGAGCCGGAAGCTGATCTATGCATTGTATATGGTACCGGAGCTGCCTTAAGTAACTGGCAAGGATCAATTATATACTTAGATGTTCCCAAAAACGAAATTCAGTACCGTATGCGGGCCCGGAGTATTACCAACCTTGGATCACAGGAGTTGAGCTCAAATCAGCAAATGTATAAACGTTATTATTTTGTTGATTGGCCGGTGTTAAACAAGCATAAAGAGGAATTGCTTAATAAAATCGATTATATAGTTGATGAGCAGCGGATCAACGAAATAACCTGGATGAGTGGTGAGGATTTCAGAGGAACACTTGATGATATGCTGGAACAACCTTTTAGGGCAAGACCGTGGTTTGAAGCAGGAATTTGGGGTGGTCACTGGATGAAAAATAAGCTGGATGGCTTAGTTCAGGATGAAGTGAATTATGCCTGGTCATTTGAGTTAATAACTCCTGAAAATGGAATTGTGTTAGATGGTAACAATCATCTGTTAGAGGTTTCATTTGACTTTCTTTTATTCCGCAATAACAGAAAAGTGCTAGGTAAAGCTGCTGCTAGGTTTGGAAATGAGTTTCCGATCCGTTTCGATTTTCTAGATACGTTTGCCGGTGGTAATTTATCCATTCAATGCCATCCAAGAACTCAATATATACAGGAGAATTTTGGGGAAACTTTCACACAAGATGAAACTTATTATATACTTGATTGTGAACCTGACGCCGATGTTTATTTAGGGTTCCAGGATGATATCAATCCGGGGGAATTTAAACAGGCGCTGTTGGATGCGCAGAACAAGGGTATCGAGATGCCGGTTGAAAAATATGTTCAAAAATTCACGGCCAATAAGCATGATTTGTTTCTTATTCCTAACGGCACCGTTCATGCTTCAGGCAAAAACAATTTAGTGCTGGAAATTAGCAGCACCCCTTACATCTTTACTTTTAAAATGTATGATTGGCTTCGATTAGACCTCAACGGCCAACCTCGTCCAATAAATATTGAGCACGCCTTCAATAACCTGTATTTTGATCGTAAGGGAGATTATGTGCCTTCAAATCTTATTTCTCATCCTACAGTAGTAAAAGAGTGGAGCGATGGAAGATTGGTTAAACTTCCAACACATCCTGAGCATTTCTACACAGTTGACAGATATGAGTTTACTAATGATGTAACCATAGCTACTGATGAGCAATGCCATTGTTGTATGCTGGTTGAAGGAACTGAAATAGAAGTTATTGTAGATGGTAAAACATCTGTCTTTAACTATGCCGAAACGTTTGTTATTCCAGCATTGGTAAAAGAATATACGGTTCGATACAGAAATAATGACAAAGCTTATTTAGTGATAGCTTATGTAAAAAACGAATGTTGTATAAGTAATTAAGAAAACCAATGCAAAAAGACTCAACCTTAAACACACGCTTTTTAACATTAATTACGCTTGCTGCAACCCTAGGCGGATTTTTATTCGGTTTTGATACCGCAGTTATTTCCGGAACTATTGCCTTTGTTAAGCAACAATATAATTTGGATGCTTTAATGGAGGGGTGGTTTGTTAGTTCGGCCCTACTAGGATCAATAGTTGGAGTTGCCATAAGCGGCAAAATGGGCGATCAATTGGGGCGTAAAAAAGTAATGCTTTTTTCAGCGTTTCTTTTTGGTATTTCGGCCATTGGTTGTGCAGTAGCACCAAGTGCCTTTTCACTGATTGTTTTTAGATTAATAGGCGGTTTGGGAATTGGGGTAGCCTCGGTAATCTGTCCTATGTATATTGCAGAATTAGCTCCTTCGCACGCCAGAGGAAAGCTTGTGACTTATTACCAATTAGCAATTACCATTGGTATTTTGACTGCTTATTTTTCAAATGCCGCTATTGAATCCGTATCAGGGAATAAAGTAGAAGGAACTGGTTGGCTGCAACTTGTTTTTCATCAAGAGTCCTGGAGAGGAATGTTCGCAACCGGAATAATTCCGGCATTGCTCTTTCTATTAATGATTTTGTTCGTGCCAGAAAGCCCACGGTGGCTTGCAATGAAGAAGAGAACTAATGAAGCACTGCAGGTATTAACAAAAATTTTTGGTCCAGCTCATGCTGAAACAGAAATAGAGGCGATTGTTGGTTCATTGGAAAGCTCAGAAAATAATACAAACCTTAGTGCTGTCTTTGAGCAAAGTTTAAGGAAACCAATTGTTATAGGTATTCTGTTGGCTGCTTTGTCGCAATTCAGCGGTATTAATGCCATTATTTACTATGGTCCATCTATACTGGAAAAGGCAGGTTTTAAGCTCGGAGAAGCATTAGGCGGGCAAGTAACTATCGGCATTGTGAATGTGCTATTCACCTTTGTTGCAATTTATGTTATTGATAAGAAAGGCAGAAAACCGCTTTTGTTATGGGGTATTGGGGGAGCAGTTATATCTCTGGTTATGGCTGCGGTATTATTTGCATTAAATACCACCAGCTTTTTAGTATTAATTCCCATTATTTTATTCATTGCTTGTTTTGCTTTTTCCTTTGGTCCGGTTACCTGGGTGGTGATAAGTGAAATATTCCCAACAAATGTAAGGGGTGTTGCTGTGGCCATTTCTACTATGAGCCTTTGGGTCGCTAATTGGATTGTCGGACAGTTTTTTCCTTTAATGCTGCATGAAGTAGGAGCATCAGTTACCTTTTTGATTTTTGCTTTATTCAGTGCTTACGCATTTATTCTTTCGTGGAAAAAAATTCCTGAGACTAAAGGCAAAACTTTAGAAGAAATAGAGCATTTCTGGAAGCACAAAACCCAGCAAGACTTAGAACCTTTAAACACAATTAAATAAGTCTCGAACTAAAAATCATTCAGATATATAAAAATAGCTATGAAGAAAGTTGTTTTGTTACTTTTCATGACCATACTGGCAGTTAATTCTTATGCCCAATTAACTGTGCCGTATTTCGGAAAGATAGAGTGGGTAAATGGTTATGCAAAAGAAATTTCGGGCGAAAACATAAGTTATGATTCTGCATACCCGGAGTATGCAACAATGGCCTTACTTACCAGATGTACAAATGGCCAAAAGGCAATTGCCTGGGAAACTGCTCCGGTTCCTCAAAAGGTAAATGGAAAGTACGTTTATTTTAGCTGGGTAGCGGCACATTCTTCCGGTACCAGCAAAGGTACTCGCCACTTCGATTTATACCTTAACGATGAAAAGTTATTGACCTTTACAACGCTGCCTGACCACAAAGCACCCAATTGGAAGTTCAGCGCTGCAGATAGTTCTGCATTGGTCTTTCAGCAAACCAAAAGAGATGGTGCAAATGATGCTCACGGAATTGCGTTTTTGAGATTGCCTGTGAGCAAAGTAAAAGCAGGAGTACCGGTTAAGCTTAAAATTGTAGGCCAAAATCAAGATAGCAATGATTGGTATATGGTGTTTAAGTTCTCATTTGAAGAAAAGGCCGATGTTTATCCTCGTCCGTTTTTGTTGAAGGATGGCCGGCAAATAATTGCACTTACAGCCTTACATTTTGGTGCCGATGCGAATTTAAATGTGAAACTAAATAATAAAGAGTCATTATCTTTTCCAATCCGAAATGGCATAAATAAGTTCGATATTCCTGTAAATGCTGTCTCTAAAGTGGATAGTATGATGGTTAATGTTTCTGTAGGAAAAAAGACGCTGATAAATAAGTTTGTACAGGTCAAGCCAGTAAAACCAAGGACCCTTCATTTTATTCATCATTCACACACCGATATTGGATATTCTCACCTCCAGCCGGAAGTATTGAAAATCCATCTTAAAAATATTGATGACGCCTTGCAAATGATTGAGCAAACGAAAAATTTGCCACTAGAAGCAAGGTTTAAGTGGAACATAGAATCGTTATGGGCCGTTGAAAATTATCTAAAGCAAGCAACACCTGAACAAAAAGACAAGTTTGTTAAGGCGGTGAAAAGCGGAAGTATTGGGTTATCGGCTTTGTATGCAAATATACTTACGGGTTTGAGCCAGCCGGAAGAAATGTTTCACTATACGGATTATGCACAACAGTTAAAAAAAGAGTTCGGATTTAAAATTAATAGTGCCATGATTTCGGATGTGCCTGGTTTTGCCTGGACAACCGTGACGGCATTGGCCAATGGGGGCGTCCGTTATTTCTCCAGTGGTCCTAACTTTTTAGGAGAAAATCATCCTTACTGGGGAGACCGGGCAGGTTATTTTGTCAAAACCTGGGGTGATAAACATGTTTGGTGGGCTTCTCCATCAGGAGAAGAGAAGGTATTGTTCTGGACCGGTGCCAAAGGGTATTCATCATGGCATGGTATGGCTCCTGGAGGAGTGTTTGAGCGTGGTCCAGGAAAAATTGCAGCCTATCTTAATGAGTTGGATAATAATAATTATCCTTACGATATGGTGCAATGGCGCTATAACTGCGTTTCTGATAATGGACCTATAGATACTGCTATTTCCCGCTTTGTTGATCAATGGAATAAAAAATATGCATCCCCAAAAATTGTACTGAATACTACGGATAAGCTTTTTGAGGAGTTCGAGCAAAAGTATGGGGCACAACTACAGCTTGTAAAAGGGGATATTTCTCCGTATTGGGAAGATGGTGCTGTTTCAACAGCCGCTGAGGAAGGTAAAAACAGGGTTAATAGCTTACGTTTACAGCAGTTGACCAATCTTTACGCCATGCTAAGCCCTAAAAACTATAACAATCAAAGATTTTATGAAGCATGGAAAAATGTGATCATGTTTCATGAGCATACCTGGGGTGCCCACAATAGCACCACACAACCGGATGTTCCTTTTGTTACGGAGCAATGGCGTATTAAAAAGCAATTTATGCTGGATGCAGATGCAGAAATTAATGCACTGGAAAAAGATTTATTGCAGCCTTTAAGCAATAACAACTCTAAAATGATTGCAGTGTTTAACACTTTATCATGGAAACGCAGTGGCCTTGTTGTTCTTCCTTCAGGTGTTAGTGGTAAATCTGTAAAAAGTGCTTCAGGTAAGTTATACCCGCTACAAAAATTAAGTAACGGAAGTTATGTGTTCATTGCTAAAGACGTTCCTGCTTTGGGTGCATCATTTTATGAGCTCTCAAACTCAGAGGCTAAAAATGAAACTTCACAATTCAGTTTAACTGACAATTCTCTTGCTAATGGCAAAGTAAGCGTACAATGGGATAAAACAAACGGAAGCTTGTTAAAGTTAGGGTCTTCAGATTTCAACTTTGCCGGCACATTTAATAACCAGGGACTGAATAGTTATTGGTATGTTCCAGGTTTGAACCCGGCCGATGCTGTTTCTAATGGTAATGTGCAGGTTAAAGTTTTGGAGAATGGGCCTGTCCTAAAATCGGTTGGTTTATATTCATCAGCTCCTGGTGCCAATTGGCTGGAAAGAAGAATTAATCTGTATGCAGAGAGTGGGGAAGTACAAATTGAAAATATCATTGATAAAAAAGCAATCAGAACCAAGGAAGCAGTTCATTTCGGTTTTCCTTTTAACGCTACCTTAGACAAAACAATTATGGATGCTGGTTATGGTTCTATAAGGTATTTGACTGATCAACTTCCGGGGTCTAACATGGACTATATGTATGGACGCAGATGGTTGGATGTTACTACAGCGGATAAGGGTGTGCAGTGGATGCTGCGTGAAAATCCATTGGTTGAACCAGGGCAAATGATTGATGAGCGTTTAACGGTTCAACCGAGTCATAAGGAGTGGAAAAAAGAAGGGAAGCCAACTTCGACTTGGTTTAGCTACGCAATGAATAACTACTGGCATACCAATTATAAGGCAGATCAGGAGGGCGTTACGAATTACAAGTATGCACTTAGACCTCATGGAAAATTTAGCTATTCTGAAACTGAAAAAATGGGGACTGAATTTACGCAACCATTATTAGCTGTACCGGTAAATTCTACTACAGGTTTTAAAGAAAGCTTGTTTGAATTGAGCAATGCTAACATAGTTGTAACCAGCATAACTCCACAACAGGATGGAGGATTTCTGATCAGGCTATTTAATCCTGAGTCAACAACTGAACAAACAGGTATTCAGTGGAAAAGCTTAAAACCAACTCAAGTTATTAATGCAAAAACGGGTAAAGGCTTACAGTTAGCTGAGGCTATTTCAATAACTGGTATGGGTATTTTTGAGCTTAGAATAAAGAATTAGCACGATAATAGGATAGGATACGATGAAATTTGGCTACTATTTTCATGGAATAATCCATTTTGTTAATCTGATCATCTATTTTGGTTCTTATTAAGCTTACATACATTAGCAGAATCGTCAAGCCTGTGTTTCGCTTACAAAATACAGGCTTATTAAAGACGTTAGCTGTTATTTAATAAAGTGTTCATTTCATTGTAGGGTAAGTGTGAATAAGTGTGAAAAGGCTAATGGCTATGTTTTAAACATAATCATTAGCCTTTTTTTGTTAACCATAAAATTAAATTAATTGTATGAGTTATCGGTTTTTTTAGGATTCTGCACATTGACATTATTCTTGAAGATGTTCTCAAATGGTTTTAGCTCATATCCCATTTTAGACAAATGAACTAGCAAGCCTTGATTGCCTGATAAAATATATTCTGGAACGATGAAGAATGTTGGTTTATCCTCTAATGCTCTCTGCATTTTGGTTGCCCAGTTTAAAGCTCTTTCTTCAACAAGGAACTTATAATGAAGATCACTAAGGGTGGAAGTAAATTTTGATAAATATTCAGTTCGGGACTGTTGTGGAAAGGAATAAGGTTCTTTTAATGGTAAACTGGATTTTAATAAAGTCTCAATTTGGATTCGTTCAGGTCGATAGTAATCCCTTTTCATTTGGGTATACGTTTGTCTTACTTGACGATAGTTTTTTACAAACTGCAACAGTAAACTTGTTCTGGTTTCCAGTTCTATTTTATTAAGATGTTCATAGATTTCTGTAGATTTTTCAAATTCACAAATCTTTTTATTGTTGTCGAGTGCAAGGCGAATTATCTGCGTTTCAGCTGATTGTGGTTCGCAGCCGATCATTTGGGCTATTACCATATTATAAAGCACAATTGGAGCAAAATTGAAGCGATCTTCGTCCAAATCTACGTTGATAGAATCTTTAAAAAATGATTTCAGATAGGCATAGTCTTTAGTTGAATAATAATCCTTTAGTCTAACATTATCAGGTAATTTGTTGGCTGAAAGTACCTCCGTAATAAAAGTAGGACGGGTGATATCATTCTGAATATAAATCTGATCGGACTTCAATAGCTTTTGTTTCTCAATTTCAGTAAAAATAAGGTCCTTGGGACATAGGACGTATGGTATTCCAATTAAGTAAGAAGTTTTTGCATTGTCTTTTGAGCGTATTTCCCAAAAGAGAGGATCAGTTTGGCTGTACAAAAATGATGTTGCATTAAAAAATAAACATATCGTAAGGATAAGTTTTTTCATATCGATGAATGCTGTGAGCTATGTTAGGTTAAGGTTCAGTATGTTAAAATTGGCCTTGAGCTAATTTTATGGCTACAAAGCTAATTATTTAAATTAATTAAACCCTTGGTGACTTTTTAACGTTTTGTTAAGTTTTGTTAAATCAACCATGCTAGCTGATTTCGTAAAAGGAAGATAGTCAAAGATGACGTATTTTGATTCATTATATAGTCCATTCAGTTAATGCTATGCTTATTACTAGGAGTTTGAACAAGCATTCTGGACTGGTTATTATTAAAAGCCATTGAGTTGTGCTAGGTTATGAAAGCAGGTAATTAAAAGCTATCGACTGAATAAAACCACTTATAAATATTGGGTAATTAAATATTATAAGTTGCTAATATAGTATCCTTCAGATGTACTTAATATTTCAAGCAATAAAAAGTGATCTTATTTACTGAAATGAATGAATCAAATTTTGTTGAGTGTTAAGTTCTCAAAATTTTATATCTGTCTGACCTTTTTTTCGAAGGATAGTCCATCTTATTAGGTTTATAGTCTATTCCAGTCCGTTTCATTGTGGGGTACCTTTGTATCCGAAGTTTATTAGTTGATTATTAAGGGTTTACAAGGGCCAATTATTTATCAATCAAGGAGATCCAATGAAACAAAAAGTGTATTACTTCCTCGCCTTGGCTTGTCTAACATGCCTTATTCACCAGAACGGTTATGCTCAGAATAAAGGTGCCAAGCAAACAATATCCAACGTTGCAGATACAGCTGTTGCTCGAAAAGTAACTATAACTGTAAAGGATTTGGCAACCTCCAAATTAATTGACAGTGTTCGGGTAACTCTAGGTGGACAGGCGAATTATACAATTAATGGTATTGTAACGTTTGAAAACTCTAATGATTCAACCGTATTAGTATTTAAGCCAGGTTATTATAGAATTATGAAGAAACTGACATCCTCAATGATGACAGTAAACTTAATAAAATCTGATGGTGAATCAAACGGACTTGTTGTTCATGCCGGATTGAACAAAAATTCTAGCACGTCTCTTGGTGGCTCTGAAATCACCATTACAGGTAATGAGCTTCGTAGGATCAACTCAATCAACTTTATTGATGGACTAAAATATTATGTTCCTTCATTAATTGTTTCTAAAAATAATTACAATGGAAGTAATCCAAATGCACTTCCAGAAATCAAATTGCTGGGTACAAATAGTTTTCCTTATTCTGCTACTGCTGCCAACAACAATAACTCTGTTGCAGGGGTTCAAACGAATCCTTCAGCTGGAGATTTTATTGCTAACAATGTAACTTCCACTGGCGCTCCGATAATTTTGTTGGATGGAATTCAGGTATCACTTCAAACAGCACTTGATATTGATTTGAATCGCATTCAAAAGGTTACCGTATTGAAAGATGCAGTTGCAACTGCCAGCTATGGTATGCGTGGCGGAAATGGGGTAATTGCTATTCAAACTGAAAAACCTAAAGGAGGTGATTTAAATGTTTCATTTACAGAGCAATTGCAAGTTGCTACTCCTGATGTTTCTTCGTTCAATTCATTAAGTGCAAAGGATAAATTTCTTTTAGAGTATAATGCAGGTTTATATAATGGCAAACTTGCTATTTACAAAAAAAGAATAAACCAGCTTAATAATAATGTTAACACTGATTGGTTAAATCTGCCATTACAAAATGGTGTAGGTTTGAAGCATTCCCTTGCTTTAAGCAGTGGCAATGATGATATAGTTTATGGCTTAACAGCTTCTTATAATGATATTCAAGGTTCAATGAAAGGTTCTAGCAGAAAGAATCTTGATTTAGGAGCTCATTTTGGAGGTCGTTTCGGTTCATTCTCATTCAATAATCAGTTTAACTATTTAGGCACAAATGCTGTCAATTCTCCATACGGATCGCTTAGTGAGTATGCAAAGATGAATTCATATTGGAGTCCTTATGATGCAGTTTCCGGAAAAATTCAAAAGTTCGTTGAAAACGATACCATTAATGAAGCTGGAGCTGTTAAATATCTTAACTACACCAATCCTGCTTACAATGCAATGCTTTCAACGACTGATGCTGCTAAGTACGCTCGTTATAGTAATATCACTAACCTGAATTGGGTATTGGGTGGCGGATTTCAATTAAACGGGTTGGCTAGCATCAGTAAACAAAATGATGAGATAAATTATTTCTTGCCACCAAACCATACAGCGTTTGCGAACATAACTCTTGATAAAATTTTTGAACGTGGTTTATATAAATATACTTCGAACTCATTTACAGATCTTCAAGGTGGTGCGAGCTTACGTTATCAAAATGATTTCGGTAGAAATGAAATTTTTGTCAACCTTGGTGAGAACATAATTCAAACCTCAAGTGAGTCAGAAGGTGTAATGGTCAGAGGTTTTGCCACAGACCGTTTGTCTGATATTGCTTTTGGTAATGCATATTCAAGTTCAAAACCAGCCAGTGGTAAAGTAGTAACTCGTTATGCTTCTACTTTTGGCAATTTAACATACAGTTACGATAAACGTTACCAGATTGATCTTTCAGGTTCATTTGATTATCATTCATCGCTAAGCAATCCGGCAAAGTTTGCTGCTGCAGGTTTGGCGTGGAATGTACATAATGAGAAATTCCTTAAGTCAGCAAAATGGATTGATCTTTTAAGAATTAAAGGAAGCTTAGGTATTACTGGTAATCAGTACTTTTTATCATACCTTAACCATACTACATATAACTATTATACTGATCAGCAATACGTACCTGCAGGCAGTACCATAGGTATGGGATTGGGTGCCTATATAACTGGTGTGGCCAACAAGAACTTACAAGCTCCTGAAACCTATAAGCAGGATATTGGAGTAGATGCGGCCTTCTTTAATAATCGCTTAGCATTAAGTCTTAATGCATACAAGCAGAGAAGCTATAGAATGGTGCTTCCAATAAGCTCAGTTTCTTCAACAGGATACCAAAACTTTTCATTTTATGATAATTATGGAGAACTTGAAAACGGAGGATTTGAAATCAGTGCGGCTGCAACAGTTTATAAATCTCTTCAGAATAATTTGAGCTGGAATGTCATGGCAAACACACTACATGCCACGGATAAGCTTACCACCAATAGTGGGCCATTCTTCGATAATTTAAATTATAATAACAATTATAATACTCCTCAAAATGCGCTTCAATCTCAGTACGTATTAGGAAAATCTCCATATGCAATTTGGGCCGTACCATCTTTAGGTATCGATCCTAAAACCGGCAAGGAAGTTTTCGTAAAGAAAGATGGTTCAACCACCACTACTTGGGATGCAAATGATAAAGTGTATGCAGGTAAATTGACACCATCATGGTCAGGTTCACTCGGAACCGATCTTACCTATAAACAATTCGCGTTAGGTGCTTACTTCAATTATCAACTTGGCGCTAAGGTTTATAATCAAACGATCGCCGATATCGAAAATGGAAATATTGAAAACAATGTTGATGGTCGTGTGACAACCTTAAGTAAACCAATTGTATTAAATGGTCTATTAACAGCGCCAACCTTCGCAACCACCAGGTTGGTTGAAGATGATGATAAGATTCAATGTTCATCCATCATGTTGGGCTACACCATGCCAAAAACAATTGCAGAAAAAATTAAGGCCAAAAACTTGGGCATCAAATTAATGATGAACAATGCTTTTGAAATTGGTGGTGCAGATATGCAGCGTGGAGTTTATTATCCATTCCAGCGTAATTATACGTTCACTTTAAATGCAAACTTTTAAATGCTTAAATCAGGTATTATGCAAGTTGTGAGAAAGAAAATATTAGTAATGGCAGGGTTATGTGTCCTATTTAGTACCGTAGCCTGTCAAAAATGGGTTGATGATGCTCCTCAACCTTTGCAAGTGGATGAATCAAAAGTTTTCTCTACTGAGCAGGGATTTCGTGATGCCTTAAACGGGGTTTATTTACAGTTGGGTTCATCTGCTCTTTACGGAAGAGAGTTAACCATGGGAGTACTGTCATTGGCTGGAAGAAACTACGATAGTGTAAGTGTTACTAAAGTGAGCAACTTATATTATAAAGCTGCTACATGTAACCTTGCTGATCCTTCGGTTAAAAGTTATTCTGCTGAGGTTTGGAACAAAATGTATCAATCCATTGCCAACCTGAATAATGTTTTAGCTAATGCAGAAACAAGAAAAGGCATATTTACGGGCGATAATTATAAAACCGTAAAAGGAGAGGCTCTAGCTCTTAGAGCGTATTTACACTTTGATTTGCTTCGTTTGTTTGCTCCAGCTCCTGTAACAGGTCAGTTGGCTAGTCCGGCTATTCCATATGTAACAGCGTTAAGTGCCAATGCTACTCCGGTAAGTTCTGTTGAGCAAGTACTACAAAACTGTATTGCTGATTTAACTGCGGCAGATGAGTTGTTAAGTGCCGATGATTTAACAGCATCTCAATTTACAAAATGGGCGGTAAAAGGCTTATTAGCACGTGTGTACATGTATAAAGGAGATAATGCACAAGCCAAAGAAAATGCTTTAGCAGTTATCAACAGCAATAAGTTTTCATTGTCAACAAACAACAATGATTTATTCTTTACAAAAGAAAGCTTGTTTAAACTTTATATATACAACAATAATTATTACGCATACTATAAATCAGTGTTTAGCTCCCCAGTCTTATTGGGCTTATCATCTTCAGCTCAAACTGCAGTATATGTAACAGGCAATGGTGCTACCTCAGATTATCGGAAGAATTTTATTAACACACTAACCGGAAATGGAACAGGTGCAGCACTCATGCCCAAGAAATTCTATGCAACTGCTTCGAATATATTTCCAATGATACGTTTATCGGAGATGTATTACATAGCAGCTGAATGTGCTGCCGATGTACCAACAGGCTTATCGTATATCAATCAAGTTAGAACTGGCAGAGGGGTTCCGGCTTTAACCGCTGCAAACGTTCCGGATGCAGGAAGCCTTTCTAATGAAATTATGAAAGAATATCGAAAAGAATTTATCGGAGAAGGGCAAATGTTCTTCTATTATAAGCGGAAAAATACGCCATTTACAGCTTTGCCATTTTATCCGAAAGTGCCTGCCGTAGCTGGCGAAGCTTACGTTCCTGTGGCGGCCAATGCAAGTTATACATTCATTAAACCTGAATAATAGGGGTAAATAACAGGGGTAAAAAATTAATTGCAAAATGATCATTATGGGTAGCAATAATAAAAAATTAAACGGGGGATGGAATAAGGGTGTTCTACTGTTTTTCCTTCTAAATCTTTTTACCACAGTACTTTTTGCACAAAGCATAGTAGTAAAGGGTACTGTTAAAGATGAATCTGGAGAGGCTTTAGCTGGAGCCATTGTTCAACAAGTGGGCGTCAAAAATGCTACGTCAACAAATAAGGATGGTAAGTTCGAGCTAAAAAACGTTGCTCCGGATGCAATCTTGAGTGTTTCATATGTGGGTTATAAGACTGAAAAACAGTCGATTAAGCCTGGTCAGACTAGTGTCATCTTTATATTAAAAAGTAACATTATCACACTAAAAGAAGTAACAGTAAATACAGGATTATACAAACGTCCTGTAGGTAATTTTACCGGTTCGGCGAAAACTTATTCCGGTGAAGAATTGAAAACTGTTAACCCTCGCAACGTGATACAGGCATTAGCGGCTATTGATCCAGCAGTAAGATTAGCTGAAAACAACCAGATGGGTAGCAATCCCAATCAATTACCTAACATTCAGATAAGGGGAGCTAATAACCTTCCATTGCAAGGTAATACTAATGCAGGTGCAAATCCGGTTTCAAATGGTGATATCATGGCGAGCTATTTGGCAAATCCAAATCAGCCATTAATTATTTTAGATGGTTTTGAAACCACAATGCAGACCCTTTATGATTTGGATGTTAATTTAATTGCCAATATTACTGTTTTGAAAGATGCAGCTGCTACTGTTGCATATGGTTCAAAAGCAGCTAACGGTGTAATTGTAGTTGAAACCAAGCAGCCTAGCTTTGGTAAGTTAAGAGTTACTTACTCGGTAAATGCAAGTGCTGAATTGCCTGATCTTTCATCTTATCACTTAATGGATGCAGCGCAAGTTCTGGAGGCTCAACGCTTAACAGGTGTTTATAGCGATCCGAGTAACTACAATAAGGATCTTGCTAAGAAACAGTGGTATGATTACCGCTTAGCTCAAGTTAAGAGTGGTGTAAACACCTATTGGCTTTCTCAGCCGTTGCAATTAGGTTATGGTTTAAGTCATAGCTTGTCATTGTCGGGAGGTAAAGGAGCATTACGCTATAGTTTTGGATTGAGTTATAACAATGCAGAAGGGGTAATGAAAGGTTCAGGTAGAGACCGCTATGGTATGAACTATAATGTTTCATACACCGCAAAAAAGATAAAATTAAACAATACCATTTCTCTTGGTTATGCTAAGGGCAATAACACTCCGTGGGGTAGTTTTGATAGTTATGCTAAACAATTTCCATATTTTAAAAATAACGATGATGCGGGCAATCCAATTAAAGTTTTGGAACCTAATTCCTCAGATTTAGGGTTCAGTATTTCTGCTCCAGGTGGAACTTTTGCCAATCCAATGTATAACTCAACCTTAAACATAAAAGATTATACTACGACTTTAAGTTTAACCAACAATACAAGTGTTGATTGGTCTATTACTAATGATTTTAAAATATCAGGTAGCTTGGGTTGGTCTGGAAATACACCTAATGCAGAGGCTTTCTTCCCTGCAGATCATACCATGTTCCTTGCAAATTCCATGGCAACGTTTACTGATTTAGGGTCTTATCAACAAACTAAGGGTTCTAATAGTGCAATTAATGGCAGAGTGAGTGCAAGTTATAACCTAAATCTAGGCAGACATAATATTCTTGCCAATCTAGGTTCAACTTTTCAGAAAACTTCAAGCAATGGTACCACTGTTATTGTTAATGGAATTCCGAACGATTACTTAGGAGAAATGGGATTGGCTAATGGGTTTAATTATTTGAATACTAAGCCTAGAACCATCAATAACTTATCTAAAAACTTGTCTAGCTTCTTAAACTTGAGCTACAATTTTGATAATCGTTATACTGTTGAAGCTACAGTTAACCAGAGTGGTTCATCTCAGTTTGGTTCTAACAGCCGATTTGCTCCTTTTTATGCGGGTGGGGTTGCCTGGAATATTACAAACGAAAAGTTTTTCAAACCAAACAACATTATTTCATCAGCTAAGCTAAGAGCTAGTATTGGTATCACTGGTAACCAAAACTTCTCTTCAGATATGGCTCAGCAAATTTACAATTACAATTATTACAATAATTACCGGTTCATGGTGGGTACTGTTGTGGGTGGCTATGCTAATCCGGATTTACAATGGCAGCAAACCCTTAAAAACAATATCGGTTTAAATGTTGGATTATTTAAAGGTAGAGTTAATGCTTCCCTTGAATATTTCCGTGAAACAACTAACAACTTGATTTTGCCATTGGATCTTGCGCCTTCTACAGGATTTACATCCTATCAAAATAACTTAGGTGCAACCAAAAATGAGGGTTATGAAATAACAATCTCCTCTCCAATTATAAAAGATGCAAAACGCAATATTTTTTGGACCCTTGGCTTCAGTACCGGTCATTATGAGAATGTTATAACTAAGTTGTCTCCTGCTATTGATGCAATTAATAATCGTTTCAACAGTTCAACAGATCCGAACAATGCTAATAATTCAAAATACCAAACTTCACCACTTCCGCGCTTTGTTGTAGGTGAGTCAATGTCTAGAATTTGGGCAGTACCGTCATTAGGAATTGATCCTGCTACTGGTCAGGAAGTGTTTGTAAAACTGGATGGCAGTAAGACATTTATTTGGGATGCGAATGATAAGCGTCCGATTGCAGATGCAAATTCGAAATTCAAAGGTGGTTTGTCATCTAATTTCAATTATAAAAACTTCATTTTAAACTTTAATCTGACTTACCAGTATGGTGGTTATATGTACAATCAAACATTGGTAGATAAAGTAGAGAATGTGAATTTACTGCTGGGTAATGCCGACGAGCGGGTAATAACTGAACGTTGGAAACAACCGGGTGATCATTCTTCATTTAAATCATTAATTGCCGACGGCAGTAAAGGTTTGCAGCAAACAAATGCAACCTCACGTTTTGTTCAAAAAAATGATTTCCTTGATCTGGCAAGTTTAACAGTAGGGTATAATATTCCTGCAAGCTTAAGGTGGGTTAAAGCAGCTCACTTATCTGCACCAAAAATTATGGTTACACAAAACAACCTGATCCATTTAGGTACCATTAAAAACGAGAGAGGTACAAGTTATCCTTTTTCTAGAAGTTTAAGTTTTGGTTTATCAACAAATTTCTAAGCGTATGTTCAAAATGAATCAATTAACAAAGCAAATAAATAAAGTATCCACATTGGTTACTTCTGGCTGCTTCATGTTCGGTGCCATTACGCTAACTACCCTTAGTGGATGTGAGAAATTTTTGGAAATGCCATTAAAGGATAAGGTGCCGCAAGAATCGGTATTTAGTGATGAGCAAGGATTTATGGATGCACTAACTGGAGTGTATTTAGGCATGGATAAGCCTCAAAATGGACCAACTAAGGGTTTATATACTAACGATTTGTCAGTTGGGGCGCTATCAGTGATGAGTAATAATTACTCAAATGCATCCTCTTCGGCAATCAGTGATGGTATGTATGCCAACTTTGCAAAATATGATTATAACCAGGCAGGGGTAAAGCAGGAAATTGCCTATATATGGAGTGGTATGTATAATAATGTTGCCAATTTGAATAACCTGCTTGAACATATTGATGCTAAGGAGAGTGTTTTTACACGTGATCATTATGCAAGGGTTAAAGGTGAAGCGTTAGCATTACGTGCTTTCTTTCACTTTGATCTGGCTCGATTGTATGGAAAGTCTCCTGTTACAGGAATGAATGAAAAAGCTATTCCGTATGTTACCAAATTTGGCTCGTCCTCAGTTCCATTTGTAACACTTAATACAGCTCTTGAGTCTTGTATTTCAGATTTAAATGAAGCTAAAAGTTTATTGGCCAAGGCCGATACTGCATCGCTGCAAGAAGGTTCACTTAACCTATTTGCAGGCTACACACAAAACCATATGAATTATTGGGCAACCAAGGCTTTATTGGCACGTGCGTACATGTATAAAGGTGATTACGCTAATGCATGGAAAAATGCTGCTGAAGTTATCGGAAGTAATAAGTTTCCTTTGTCAACCAGCAATGTTGCTGTTTCGACTAATACTACCAGGGATCGTTTGTTTTCGAAAGAATTAGTATTTGCAGTATACAGCGCAAACGTAGGTAGCATTAATGATGGTATGTTTAATTTAAGTACTGGAACTTCTCTTCAGTTTACCAATAAGACTACACTTTATAGTACAGGTGATTGGAGACTGTCATGGTTTGATAAGAACAATGTTAATACGGAAGTACCTTCTAAATACTTTCAAAACGCTGGCTTGCCATACATTATGCAAAATATAGTACCGCTTATCAGGATTTCAGAAATGTACTATATCGCCGCAGAATGTGCAAATAACAATGGTGATTTAGCCCAGGCATTGGTGTACTTAAACAAAGTAAGAAATGCTCGTGGATTAAGTTCTTTAACTAGTACTGACGCTTCGAGTTCGGCGGCTCTCTCACTTGAAATTACCAAAGAGTATAAGAAAGAATTTTTTCAGGAAGGTCAGACATTCTTTTATTATAAAAGACTTAATAAGGATTTGAAGGCAGAAACCGGTACTACCGTAAATGTTCCTGCTGATGCATATGTTTTCCCAATTCCTGATAAAGAAGTTGAATATAATTAATAGGTATTGTTCGCTTTAAATTATTAAAAGTCATGAAGTTTAGATTTCAATATATACTCGCTTTTTTCAGCATGTTGTCAATTACAGCATGCGAAGAGAAACCTGCGTTATTTACGGATACTGATGGTCTTTATTTTGGAACAGCAGATACAGCCATTTCGTATTCATTTGCGAAGTACCCAAAAAAAATTGCTGATACTCTTCAAATACCGGTAAATGTTTTAGGGAATTCTGCTGCCTCAGACAGACCAATTGGTGTTGAAGTGGTGGCAATGAGTGAGTTGGGTACTGCTATTGAAGGGACTCATTTTAAGATTCTTTCTAATCCGGTTATTCCAGCCAACGCGCATAAGTCCACAATTCAGGTTGCTGTTTATCGTACCCCTGATTTAGAGTCAGGTGGTGTGAAGAAGTTCGCAATCAGATTAAGGAAAGATGAAAATTTCCCATCGGAGGGTATCAGCTTAAAACAGAAACTGACGGTTAATTTGGCTTATATCCAAAAACCGGCTTCCTGGGGCGAATATACAGGAACTGTTACAGGTTATTGGGCTGGCTTTAGTGCCAATTTTGGAACCTGGACTCCGACGAAATACAAATTGATTTTAGAGGCCTTGTATGATCCTCAAACGGGCACAACTGTTACGGAATTTCCTGGAAACAGATTTGGACCACCAGTTATCTATAGTCAGTATCTGGCAACGGTAAGAAATTACATTAAAACGAAGTATCCAGGCAATTACGGGGTAGCTGGAGGTGCAACCTTGACAGATCCGGACAATAGTAACCTTCCAGTTCAGGTAGGTCCTGCAAATTATTAAGAAATGTTCATTTGATAACTATAACAAAATGAAACAGATGAAAAAAGTATTAGGTGTTTTCTTGACTGCAATTGTTGCATCACTTGGCTTTACAAGTTGCTATAAAGATATTGGAGGATACGATTATAACGAGATAAACTCACTGAAGATTTCTACGGATATGACTGGTGCTGATCCGAATATTTTCATTACTGCAGATTCAATTGACTTGCATCAAAATGATAGCCTGAAAGTAAAGCTTAAAATTGAACAATCATCGGGCGCAGCAGAAAATTTCTCGTATCAATGGTTACTTACACAGTATGACCAATCTTCTGGTAATCCTTCAAAAAACTTACTGGACTCTTCAGCAACGTTGAAAACTAAAATTACGTTGGCCCCTAATTTATACAAGTTGGTTGCCAAGGTTACTGATAAAAGCACAGGTGTTTCTTACTATAAACACTTTGCCTTAAACGTGTCTACGGCTGATTGGGGCGGTGAAGGTTGGGTTGTGTTACAAAGCGAGCCTGACGGATCAGACATCTCAGTAATCACTACCAGAGACGGATCTGTCAAAGGGAAAGTTTATCACGATATTTATTCGATCGTAAACGGTCATAAGTTGCCTGTAGGTACCTATAAGGCAAATGTGATCAATTATGGAACTACCCTGCGTGCACAAAAAATATCGTTTTTCTATCCCAATGGAGCTTTGCAAGTTAGAAACACCGACTTTGCTGATTCCACTAAAGGTGAGTATTGGTTTGCCGTAAATCCGGGAGCTGCTAACTTTCAAGTGAATGGTTCTGCTGGGGGATCTTCTGCAGGATGGGAATATACCATTGTTAACGATCAAATTGCTTATCGTCAATTTGCAAGTGCTGCTCATTTAATAAATGCGCCATTGTTCTTTCCTCCTTATGCAGGCCTTTCAGTAAGTCCTTATGTTATTAATGCAGCTGCAAGCGATCAGTATTATACACTTTATGATAAGGCAAACAGAGGCTTTGTGATATTCAATGCATCAACTTCATCATTTGTAAATATACCTGCATACGCAGCTGCTGCCACAAATTTGAATCCTACAACAGGTCAGGGATTTGATATGAAAAACATGGCAGATAATATGATCTATGCTGAAAATGCGCAGCCATTAACTACTGCAGGTACTAACTGGAATTGCTTTTTTAGAAATGATGCCGGTACTAAAACTTATTTAGTTCAATTCCCGCGTGGAATTTCATATGCAAATAATTTTACAACCGGTCGTTTCCAATTAACTGAGGCAAATTGTCCGGGTATTAACACGGCTACCCAATTTGCTTGTCCAACTTACCTGACAATGCCTAAGGGTGTGTTTTATTATGTAAACGGCAACAAAGTTTACACCTGTAAAGTAAATACAGTTGCAACTTCAACGGCAAGAGCAGATGTTGGCGGACTTATATTCCCAACTGGTACTGTAATAAAGGCAATGAAAATATTTAACTCAGGTTATACTGCTGCCAACATTACAGCTTTAAACGTACCTGAAGGTAAGGTTCTTGTAGTTGCTACGGACGAAACAGCAAGTGGGGGAGGAAACAATGTGTATTTCTTTAATCTGAATCCTACTACGGGAGACATTTTAGGATCACCAACAAGCCCTGCTGATGTTTACCGTGGCTTTAACACAATTAAAGATATAGTATTTAAAAAAGGATTAGGTCGATAATCGGTCAGCCTAATGTCAAAATAGTGTCAATTCGTAACATATTGATTTTAAGGAAGTAATAGAGATATAGCTGATCTAATGTCAAGAGAGAGAAAGAAACAAAAGAGAAATCCATTTATTATTTGATCATGAAATTAAAATTTATCCCAGTTTTTGTGTTTGCCTTGTTTGCTTTTAAAGCAGGCTTTGCGGAAGATTCTACAGCAGTGAAGAAACCTGTTGCTCTTCCTGTTTTGGCAGGTAAGCTGAAAGCTTACAAAGAGGTTATTCCTGCCAAAGCACTTACACAAACAGGTTTATTTAAGGTGCATCAGGTAGATGACAAGTATTTTTTTGAAATTCCTGATGAATTATTATCCAGAGAATTTCTTTTTACTACACGTTTGTCAAAGGTGCCAACCGGTAGCCCTCGTTTCGGAGGAGATTTAATGAATGGAATGATAGTTTCTTTTGAGAAGGCTCCTGGTGACAAATTATATGTACGTGCAGTTACAAGTGTTGCACAAAGTGATCCCTCGAATGCTATTGCACGCGCTGTAAAAAATGCGACGATCGACCCAATTATTATGGTGCTTGATCTTAAAGCTCGTGGCGCAGATAATAAGTCATCAGTAATTGATATTACCGACTTTTTCCTGAAAGATAATTTGATTTCGGGTTTCCATCCTGCTGCTAAAAAGCAAATGGGTACAGGATCTCCTGCTGCTGACAGATCACAGATTTTGTCAATGAATGCGTTTCCAAATAACATTGAGATTAAATCAATGAAGACGTATTCAATGGGTGGAGGTGCCAAGCCGGAAGGTGGTGAGGGGGCTTCAGTTTCTCCTAGTGCGGGTGTAACATTTGAAATAAGCAATGCTGTTACGGTATTGCCTGAAACACCTATGCAATTACAGGCATATGATCCTCGTGTTGGTTATAAGTTTGAAAGCTATAATGTGTTTTCTGACTCACAACAAAAGGTGGAGGAACAACGCTATATCATTCGTAATAGACTTGAAGTTAAGCCAGGTGATATGAAGCGTTATAAAGCTGGTGAATTAGTGGAACCGAAAGAACCATTAGTTTATTACATTGACCCTGCAACTCCAAAAAAATATCGTCAGTACATTATTGCTGGTATTAACGATTGGAATGAAGCATTCAAAGCTGCTGGTTTTAAAAATGCTATTATTGGTAAAGAATGGCCAGAAAATGATAAATCAGTTGATATTGATGATGCTCGTTTCAGAGTAATTCGTTATATGCCTTCTACAAATCCATTTGTTGATAATAATCAGGTAACGGATCCTCGTACTGGTGAAATTCTTCAAACGTATATTGGTTGGTCGCACAGTCAGGTGAAAACGCTTCACGACTTGTATATGGTACAAGCTGGAGCAGTTGATCCTGGAGCTCGCAGCATGCAATTCAGTGATGAATTAATGGGAGCTTTAATTCGTTCAGAAATTAACAAAACTGTAGGTTTAACGCTTGGTCTGCGTGAAAACTTGTTAAGTAGCAGCAGTATTCCTTTTGAAAAATTGAGAGACAAAGTTTGGTTGGAATCTCATCCATACAATAACTCAATTATGGATTACAACCATTATAATTATGTAGCACAGCCTACTGACGGCGTTTCTCGTAAAGGTTTGATTCCTCAAATTGGCGACTACGATAAATGGGCGATTAAATGGGGATATGCTTATACAGGAGCAAATGATTTTGAAGCTGATAAAAAAATCCGCTTAAAATGGATTGCAGAGAATGTAAAAGCTGGATCTAAATTGGCATTTGCTGGTGCTACTCCTGGAGTAAAAGGTGATGACATTACAAACCCTGCAGCACAATGGGAAGATTTGAGTAATAATCCTGTTAAAGCAGCTGAGTATGGTATTAAGAACTTAAAAGTTGTGATGTCTAATTTGGTTAAATGGACTACAGAAGGTGATAATACCTATTTTAATACGTCTGATGTTTATTATACGTTACTTACTCAGTATGGGTTCTTCATACGTCATGGATTTACTCAAGTAGGAGGTATCAATGAAAATATTAAGAGCGTAGAGCAAGCAGGTGATGTTTTCAGCCCAGTGTCTAAGGAAACTCAAAAAGCTGCTATTGCCTTTTTGAACAAAGAAGTATTTAACACTCCAAATTGGCTTTTAGATCCAAACGTGTTAAATAAGTTCAGAAAGCCGGCAAAGAAAGAGGAAGTACTGAAATTCCAGGAGGATGCTCTTTTTAATCTTCTTGAGTCTTCTCGTCTTTACCGTATGAATGCTACCACTCTGCGTTTTGGTAAAGAGAAAACTTATACGGTTGATGAAATGCTTACCGACTTAAATAAAGGTTTGTTTGCAGAGTTGTCGACTCGTCAACCGATTAATTCGAACAAACGTTATCTGCAAAAATCCCTGGTAACCAATTTGCTTAAAACCTTATTAGATGGAGAGCAGCAAGCTGGCGACCCAACTAAGGAAGGTATTGGAGGAACTGATGTTGCTGTAGTTTTGCGTTCGCAATTGAAAAGCATAATGGTACAATGTAAAGCAGCAGCTGCCGGATACTCTGATCCTATAATGGTTGCTCACCTTAGATACATTTCGGATAAAATTGATAATGCTTTAAATCCGAAAAACTAATAAACAGACTGTATAGTAAGATAATTAGCAGGTAAATGAAACTTAAAATATTATTTATAGTGTTGTTGGGGGTGTGCTGCAATCAGGTGATGGCTCAGCGCAAAAAGGATAAACAACCTATAGCAAAGGTCGATTCTGTAAAAAAAGATCCGTTAAGTACGATCATCACTAAAAATACAGAAACTAAAAAGGGATTGTTTAATATTTATCGTACTGGTGATAAGTATTATTTTGAAATTCCTGATTCTATTTTAAAAAGAGAATTATTATTAACCACTTTCTTAGTAAAGACTCCAGGTGGTAGTCCGAAGTTTGGTGGCGAGCAGATGAATGAAAAGGTCATGTCTTTTGATAAAGGCTTAGGTAACAAGATCAACTTACGTATCATTACCTTAATGACTAAATCTGATTCAAGCAATGCCATTGCCAAAGCCGTTGCCAACTCAAATATAGATCCTATTGCCATTGTGTTTGATATTAAGGCTAAGGGTAATGGAGGTAAAAGTTCAATCATCGACGTAACGGATTTTCTTCAAAAAGAAAACTCTTTTACAATGCTAAGCCCAGAAGTTGCTAAGAGATTGAACTTAGGAGCTATGGCTTCAGACAGAAGTTATGTAAAGAGTTTTGCATCATATCCGGTTAATGTTGAAATTAAGATGGTGCGTACTTATGCGGCCACTGCTCCAGCAAAAGTTGATCGTTATACTGTTGCACTTGAAGCAGCAAAAGTAGGTGGAGCTGCAACAATGGAAATTTCAACTTCAATTTTATTGATGCCTGAAAAACCAATGGTGGGTCGCCAATTTGATTTGCGCGTAGGTTATTTTGCGGATAATAGTGGTTACATTCCTCTTTCAGATGATCAGCAAAACATTAAGGACAAAACCTTCATTGTTCGCTACCGCTTAGAGCCCAAGGCTGAGGATATGGAGCGCTATAAGAGAGGTGAATTGGTTGAGCCTAAGCAACAAATTGTTTATTATATCGATCCGGCTACTCCAAAGCAATGGCGTAAGTACCTGATCGCCGGTATCAATGACTGGAATGTAGCATTTGAAGCGGCAGGTTTCAAAAACGCAATTATCGGTAAAGAATGGCCAGAGAATGATACAACAATGAGTTTGGAAGATGCTCGTTATAAGGTATTACGTTATTTACCTTCAGATACACCTAACGCTTATGGGCCTAATATTCACGACCCTCGAAGCGGTGAGATCTTACAGGGCTATATTGGTTGGTATCACAACGTTATGACCTTGGTTCACGATTGGTACATGATTCAGGCAGGTCCGAACGATCCTAGAGCTCGTAGCATGAAGTTTGACGAAGAACTAATGGGTGAATTGATCCGATTCGTTTCTTCACACGAGGTAGGTCACACATTGGGTTTACGTCATAACATGGGTAGCAGTAGTTTAACTCCGGTTGAAAAATTAAGAGATAAAGAATGGGTTGAAAAACATGGTCACTGTAATTCGATTATGGACTATGCACGTTTCAACTACGTAGCTCAACCTGAAGATAACATTGGCCCTAAAGGAATTTATGCACGTATCGGTGATTACGATAAATGGGCTATTAAATGGGGCTATACCTATACCGGTGCTAAGGACGATGATGAAGATAAAAAAATCGTTTCTCAATGGATTGTTGACAGCTTAAAAGCTAACCCAGGATTATGGTTCGGTGGTGAAGGTCGTAATCACGATGCTCGTTGCCAGACAGAAGACTTGGGCGACAACAGCATGAAAGCCAATGAGTATGGTATTAAAAACTTGAAACACGTAGTGGCTCACTTGCCTGAGTGGACTAAAGAAGAAGGTGATTTATATAAAAACCTTGCTCAAATGTATATTCAGGTGGTAACACAGTTTAACCGATATGCTACTCATGTTTCCAGTAACGTAGCCAGCGTTTATGAAACATTTAAATATCCTGGTGATGCGGGTGAAGTTTATGCATCTGCTCCTGTGGAGAAGCAAAAAGAAGCTGTGGCATGGTTAAATAAATATGTTTTTGAAACTCCAACTTGGTTATTAGATCAGAACATTCTTAATAAAATTGGTGCTCCAATTCATTTAAGCAGTGTTAGAAACATTCAAGAACGCCAAATGGCTGTTTTATTAAGTGATCGTGTTTTTAATACAATGAATTTAATGCAACAGCGGTTTGGAGAAGCAAATACCTATTCAATGAATGAGTATTTATCAGATTTGAAACAAGGTGTTTTTAGTGAGTTGAAAACTAATAAGCCGATTGATCAATTCCGCCGAGATGTTCAAAAATCCTATGTTACTGGAATCATTCGTGCGATGAAAGAAGGCGAAATAGGAAATAATGCTATTGGTTTATTGTTTTCTCCTGGTGCAGCGGAAGAAACGCCATTAACGACTAATACAGATATTTCAGCCCTATTAGCTGTACATTTAGAGAATTTGCGCAAAGACATCTTGGCTGCCATTCCGGCAACTACGGATAAAGATTCAAAAGAGCACCTTCAATATGTTGCTGATAACATTAAAAGGGCCTTAAACAAGCGATTCGACACTAAATAATTAAAGTACATGCTCGAGCAATCGGGCATGTTTTTCTATATAGCGTTTGTAAGAACAGTATGAAGAAGTTATTATCGGTTTTATTTTTGTTCAATTTATGCATTTTTAGTGCTTATGCAGGCGCTACAAATGCAGTTATTAATTGTACAATTCATGGAAATAGCACGAGTGGTTTATTTCTATACCAATTACAGGATGGGGATGCTGTAAGCTTAGGCTTTAAGCGCCCTGATGCGAATGGAAACTGCTCTTTTAACTTGGATGTTAAAGAGGGTGTTTTCTTTTTCAAAAAGGCAGGAGGTAAAGGACATGAGTTTAAAACCCTTATTTACCTTAAAGCCGGTGAGCAAAAACAAGTAGATTTTTATATAGGCAAGGAATCTATTGATTATGATAGTTGTGCCATTACAAAGCCAAACGCCGAAACGAAAAGTTTCCAGTCTTGGTTAAATGCCATGAATGAATACGCTCATGCTGTGAAAACTAAACCAAGTGTGGGTCGCAGCAAATATGCTCAATTCGAAAAGTTTGCAGCTTCGTTTTTAAAGACGAACAAAACCGTTAATCCTTACTTTAATACTTGGCTTAATGATAAAGTTGCCATCGATCTTAAATACTTAAGAGCTGGTAATTATTTTGGTTTAGGCAGATTAAATGCCGCTTGTGACAGTTCGATAAGTGCTCCGGAATTTTATAAACCTTTACTTGATAAGAATATTGTCAATGATGTTCGCATACTTCGATCGGAGCATGGAATGGAACTGCTTGATTATGTTTTTGGATATTGGAAATTCAATGAAGTAAAAAACCAACAAAAGGTAGTCGATAACTTTTTTTCTCCAGAAAATGCTGCAAAAATTACTAATGATGCAGTTAAGGTTGCATTTTTAATGCATAAAATGCCTGGAATTAAAGAATATGAAAACTTTGTGAAATACGTTGAACCATATAAAAATGTATTTGTTACCCCCAAGCAGAAAGAAGCTTATAATAAATTATATAATGATTTAGGGCCATTCGCTAAAGGCAAACCGGGATATAACTTTGAGCTAAAGGATGTTAATGACAAAACCTATACATTGGCCGGATTTAAGGGTAAAGTAGTGGTAATTGACGTTTGGGCTATGTGGTGTGCTCCTTGTTTGCAAGAAAAACCGATCATGGAAAAAATTGCTGAAGGTTATCATGACAGAAACGATATTGTCTTTATTGGAATGTCAGTAGATGGTCATGCAAAAAAGGATGCTTGGAAGAGCTTTGTGAAAAAAAATCACTTTACAAGCATTGAACTATTATCACAATTCGATGAATCACTATTTAAATACTATAAAATATCAGGTATTCCTCGTTTTCTAATTTTTGATCGGGAGGGTAAAATTATAACGGTAGATGCACCAAAGCCATCAAATCCAGGCTTTAAAAAGCTCCTTGATGCCACATTGAATGCGAATTAATTCAAGACTTTTAATGGGCAGTTTTTAACAATTAAGATTAACTTTAATCATAAAAGATATTGGAAATGAAAAATTTCATTAAAAGTTTAGTGCTTGTCTTTTTTTGCTTAGCCGCCGTGGTAAATGCATCAGCACAATCACGGCTGGTAACAATCACCGGTTCATTTACCCAGAAAAAGAATTATGAGATCACGATTGCTGGCAAGTCGGGTGATAAATCTTTCAGAGTAGTTCAACACAATAATGATCCCAGCAATCCTAATTTTTCATTTGTTTTTCCTGCAATTGCAGATGCAAACTATCAACTGAAGGTAAAGGTAATGAAAATGGGTAATCGCAGGTTGGAAGTTGAAACCGAGGTTGATTATCCTTTGAACCTGACCGGAAAAAATAGTTTAAACTTAACTATCGACCCTGCTTTGTTTGATCAAAAGTCAGGTTTTAAAATTGAAAAACTGCCGGCTAAACTCTCAACGGCATCAATTTCGGGTTCGTTTAACAATGCCAAATATGGGGTAGACCTTACCTTCGAAAAGGTGGTTGAAGGTCGGTTGGCGCCGGTTCAAATCATTTTTGGTAAAGCAGGAGATTCAGTTTTCAACTTTTTGGTACCTGTTGAAAAGGAAGGATTCTATTACCTGACCACCATGGGTTGGAAAAAGCAGGTTTACCTAAAGCCTAATGACCAGTTACAATTGGTGTTAGATAACAGATCTGGAATACAAATCAGTACCACTAAATCTACTGAAGAGAATAATGCGCTTCAAAAATGGGAAGAATTGATTTATCCTTTGAAGGCTATCGTTAAAACGCCAAAGCCGGATCGTGAAGCGTTTATGTCTATGCATCAGTCATTGCAGCCAAAAATTAAAACATTTGTTCAGCAGGTTAAAACTCAGAATGTGAAATTTAATGCACTTTTTAAAACTGCTGCACAGCTTGATAACAATATGGCCGTCTTGAACCTGCTGTTAAAAACAAATAGTGTAAACAGAGGGTCGTTTTCGTCCTCTTATAAAGAATTTGTAAACGTTCCGGATTATTACAAACAGACATTAAAAACTAATGCCATTAACTCTGCTGATTTGTTGAAATTAGCAGATGGTTATGATTATATTAATCTGAATGCAAAATTAAGCTTGGACGATACCAAGGCGAAAGGAATTACAGATGCTGAAAAGGTGAAGGTTTTGATGAATTCAACGCCAAATGATACATTAAAAGCTTATTTGTTAAAATCTCAATTGAATGAACTGGAGCTCAACGTAAGTAACTATACGGAGTTTCGTGATGTTTTCCTGCCGTACAAAAAATATGCAAAAGTGCCTTCAGTTAAAGCCAAGTACGATGGTGTTAGCGGCATGTATGCTGCCGACACAGCATTTTTAGGCAAATCAGCTTACGACTTTACTTTGCCAGATGTAAACGGCAAAATGGTGTCGATGAAGGATTTTAAAGGCAAAGTTGTTTTGGTTGATGTTTGGGCTACTTGGTGCGGGCCTTGCAAAGCGCAAATGCCTTTCCTGAAAGAAGTAGAAGAACTTTATAAAGGAAATGACAGTATTGTTTTTGTAGGCATTTCTTTGGATGCCGCAAAAGACAAGCAAAAGTGGCTGAACATGATTCATGAAAAGCAGCTTGAAGGTGTACAGCTTTTGGATGATTTCGGCAGAACATTTGGCCGTAAATACAAAATGGTTGCGATTCCTCGCTTTTTATTAATTGATAAAAACGGTAATTGGGCCGAAGTACGTTGTCCGCTTCCTGAAAATAAGGAAAAGCTTAAGAAATACATTGATAGGGAATTACAAAGAAATATTTAAGATTATTGCTTCATAAGCTAAAAAAAAGTGGCCTCCAGCAGGGCCATTTTTTTTTATACCGTTAACTTATCATTGAAATTAATTTTATTGAAAAATCCATTGCTAGTATAGATTTGTCCATTCTTGTTTAGCTACTTAAAATATAGATTTGTTGACCATTGATTAACATTAAATAAATCTACTTAAGTGAATAAAATTTGTAATTAATTATTCATCCGTTCATATTTACCAAAACTAGTTGTCGATAGATGAAATTTAGCTATTTACTTATTTTAAGCGTACTCTTTGCTTTACCATCCGTTGTTATCGCACAAAGAAAAAATCATGTCATTTATGTTTCTGTAGATGGGAAGGATAGCAACTTAGGAACACTTAAAAAACCTTTTGCTACACTTCAAAAAGCACAAAGTATTGTTCAAGCTCTAATAAAATCTAATCCAACAGACTTATATACTGTTTATATCCGTCAAGGGACTTATTTTTTTGATAAGAGTTTTGTAGTTGATAGTCTTCACTCTGGAAGGAAAACTTCTCCAATTACTTACTGTGCCTATCAGGATGAAAAAGTAAGTTTTTCAGGTGGAATAAATATTCCTGTGAATAGGGCTGTTGTTGTTTCCAATCCATCAATCATTAGCCGCCTGTTGCCCGAAGCTCGTAAAAAGGTGTTGCAGGTTAACCTGAAGGCATTAGGTATAAAAAATTACGGAGCTGTTAAACCAAAAGGTTTTGGCCGTGCCTACTCCAATGCCGCAATGGAGCTTTTCTGCAATAAAGAAGCCATGAGGCCGGCCCGTTGGCCCAATGATACTTTAGTTCCAATTGGCAAAGTACATGATCCGGGATCTATCCCACGTAACGGTGATTTTTCCCAAAGAGGAGGAAAGTTTTCATACAATGTGCAAAGACCATCTCGCTGGACAAAGGCAAATGATCTGTGGATCTCTGGCTTTTTCAAATATGGATATGCTGATGACGCCGTGAAGATTGCTCAGCTTGATACTGTAAATAAAACATTTACTACTGTGCAAGAAACTTTGTATGGCTTTGAAAGTGGCAAAGTTTTCCAGCGTTGGTATGCTTTTAATTTATTGGAGGAAATTGATCTGCCGGGTGAATATTATATCGATCGGGCTGCGGGTATGCTTTACTTCATGCCCCCTGTAGGAAATTTGGAAAGCCTTGAAGTATCGTTTACAGAAGATCCTTTAGTGGTGCTAGAAAATGCATCATATGTACAATTTAAAGACATTACTTTTGAATGTGGACGTGGCATGGGTGTCTATATTGAAAAAGGTAAGGAAAATAAGATTGATCGTTGCGTTTTCCGAAACTTGGGTACTGTAGCAGTTATGGTTGGTAAAGGCATACATTCACCCAAAGGTTTGCAGCATGATGTTACAGGGGAACCTGTTTCAAGAAAGATCGGCAGTTTGTACGGCCACCTGTATACGAACACCACTTTTGAACGTGAAGCCGGTTTCGGTCATATCATCAGTAATAGTCACATCTACAACATAGGATCTGGTGGAATCATTTTAGGCGGAGGTAACAGGTTAACCCTTGAAAAAGGAAATAACCAGGTTGTTAATTGCCGCATTCATGATTTTAATCGCATCGAACGCTCCTACAAAGCCGGAGTTAATATTGACGGCGTGGGTAATGTCATTCGTAATTGCGAAATCTACGATTGTCCGGGTAGTGCAGTGCTTTTACATGGCAACGACCATTTAATTGAATATAATAACATCCATCATGCTGTAACGCAAGGTGATGATATGGGCGCTATTTATTATGGACGCGACCCGAGTGAATTTGGCAATAAAGTGCGATACAACTTCTTTCACCATTTAGGTAATGATCACGGTTATTTAGTAGCCGTTTACCATGATGATGGAGCTTGTGGAATGGAAGTCTACGGCAACGTATTTTACAAAGCAGGAAGTCGTGCCTCACTCATTGGCGGTGGTAACGACAATGTTTACCGTAACAATTTGTTCATTGATTGTTCGGTTGCAATACATATTGATAACCGCTTGTTGGGTTGGGGGCGGAATATGGTGAAGCGCGATGAAATCTTCGAGCAACGCTTGAAGGCCGTTAATTACCAACAGCCTCCTTACTCCTTAGCTTATCCATCCCTTACCAACTATTTCGATGATAAGCCTGGATTACCAAAGCGAAATTACATCGAGGGTAATGTGTTTGTGAATACCAAGCAGATCACTGACGCAAAAGCCGAATGGTCGGATGTTGGGAAGAATATCACCTTGTTTGGTAATCCAGGTTTTGTGGATTCTGAAAAAATGAACTTTGAACTTTTGCCTTCTTCGGAAGTGTTTAAGCTGATGTCTGAGTTCAAGAAAATTCCGTTTTCGAAAATAGGTATTCAAAAAGAAGAAAAAATCACCCTAAATAATTAATGATGAAAATTCTTGGTAAAAGCTTACTATTATTCGGTTTATGCTTAGGTCTAATTATGAAACAAGGCGATTCTTTTGCCGTGACTAAAAGCGATACCTTAAAAATTTTAACATATAATGTCCATCACTGCAATCCTCCAGGTACAAATGTAATCGATGTAGCCGCTATTGCGAAAGTGGTAAAAGAGAGCAATGCTTCCATTGTAGCACTTCAGGAGGTTGATGTCAATACGTCGAGATCAGGAAAAGAACTGAATGAAGCGGAAGCCATTGCCAAAGCTTGTGGCATGTATTTTTGCTTTGGTAAATCCCTTGATTTTGCAGGAGGCGGTTATGGTAATGCTATTTTATCTAAATACCCTATTAGCGACGTGCAATGTATGCTTTTATCAAAGGCTGCTGATCCCAAAACTGAGCAGAGGTCTTTACTTACTGTTAAATTAGCCATTGGAGAAAATAAATTTATCCGTTTTGCTTGTACGCACTTGGATGTTGCCAGCGTAGCGAATAGAGAATTACAGATTAAGGAGATCACCCAAATGGCTAAAAGCGATTCACTGCCATTCTTTATCGCGGGTGATTTTAATGATATTCCTCAAAGTGCAGCTCTTAACCTGTTTGATAAAACGTTTATTCGTAGTTGTATAACTTGTGAACCAACAGCTCCTCAGGATGTTCCTAATCAAATCATTGATTTTATTGCCTTTGATAAACGCTTTTCTAAAAATATTAAGGTAGCGAATCATGTGGTTTTGGATGATCGATATGCTTCTGATCATCGTCCGGTATATGCAGAATTGTTAATAAAACACTAGTTGCTTTTAGTTCAATTTTATAAACACAACCACGGTTAACCCAATTGCCGTGGTTGTGTTGTTCAATATTTTCCGGATATAGTTAGGATATCTGTACTGTTGGCCACTATTTTTACCTGTAAAAATAATTTAAGAACTGGGTAATAAAACATAGGATATTGATTCTAAAAGGAAATAGTTTAGGTCCTAAGTTTTAGTTGAAATAAATAACAAGAGAAGGCATTGATTATAGATCATTAGTGAGGTTGGGTCGTTAATAGATTCAAAAGTTGAAAGATGGAATAATAATAACCTGTTTCATAAAGATGAAAGGATTTTACAAGAGTTCAATTTTACTTATATCAAGTCTTGCAATAGCAATGCAAGTATTGGCACAGACTGATTTTCGAACCAATTATTTTAAAATACATATCGACAAACGTGGATATATTACCAGCATGGTAAATACAAGCTCCCAAAAAGAGTTTAGCCCGATTGATAAGCCTTCGCCTTTATTGTGTTTGTATAGTTCAGTAAAAGATGTGTATTACTATCCACAAAGGGCTGTATACAATGTTAAGTATCAAAAGCTTGTACTACAATACAAGAATGGTTCGACCGCAACTGTATCCATCATACCCAAAAATGGAAAATACTTTAGGTTGGAGTTGCTTTCACTGACCAATCGCAAGGATATAGATAATGTTCAGTGGGGACCTATTCATACCAGTATTACCAATTTGATGGGGGAAATAATTGGCGTAAGCCGCGATACCAGTGATGCAGTCAATTACGCCATTGGTATGCTTGCCTTAAACGATAATACACTGGGAGGTACTTCTAAAACGATTGGCGATGCTGCTCCTTTCCAGTATATTATTCACACCCCTGATGCGAAGCGTTATCCCTTGCCGAGTCATTTGCATGAAGGACAGGTTTTTTCTCTTGGAGGCAATGGGATTAGTGATGTAGCGTTTTATGCACACAAGGAGCCTTATTACAGGATTATGTATGGAAATTCTGCAGACGTTGATGAGAAAGGGAGAATATCCATTGTTTACCAATCAAGGGATAGGTCTTTCAAAAGGCAGGTTTATTACTCACTTATTCCTAATATGCAAGCCAATAAACCTAATCATATTGACGTGCAGCCATTACCGGGTATAGACTTTATCGGTTCATCGGTTGCCTTATGGGGCAGTCCTGATAGTACGGCATTGATGGATGTTGTACAGAACATTGTAAAATCTGAAGGGCTTCCATATCCAACTATTAATGGAAAATGGGTTAAGGATCCTGCTGCTTATGTTCCCGATGTTCTTACCGCCGGCGGGTTATATGATAATATTATATCCTATACCAATAAGTTAGGCTTTAAAACAATAAGCTTATATGACCAAGGTTTCTTGAGGCCTGACCGCGGGAATAAGGGTTATATTGATGGAAATTATTTTGAGAAGAAGCCCCTAAAGTTAAGTTCGGGGGATATGTCGCATAAAGAATTTGCCGACATGGCAGCAAAATACGGTATTACAATAGGCAGAACTCCTATCACAAATTCTTTGGCTCCGGGGACTATGGATGCCAGTCCTGTGCCCAGTGACAGTATATGCTATCAGCAAAAACGTTTATTGGCGAAAAGTATTAATCCAACTGATACAATTTTGATAGTAGACGACCCGACTTATATGGAAGAAATTGCCAGTTGGGAAGGCCATTGTGCCAATTTAAATATGATAAAAATTGGTAAGGAACTGATTCATTACCTTGGTGTCTCTGACAAAGCTCCTTATCGACTTTTAAATGTAAAAAGGGGATACTGGGGAACTAAACCGGCTAACCATTCTGTGGGCGATGCTGTTTATAAACTACAAGTGACTGTCAATTACGGCTATGATGGAGTGATCCCTAATATGGAACTACAGGATAAGATCGCAGAATACTATGCTGATGTTTGTGCCATCAATGGTTTGCGTTATTATGATTTTGATGGTCAGGAATTTTTATTTAATAATGGTCATGGTTACTACTCTGCCAAGCGATTCTTCCGTAAGATGTTTGAGAAAGCATCAGCGTTGGGCGTTCCCTATATCCGCTTTACCGGAGCAACTTTATCGGAGGGTTCATGGCATTATCAAAGTATTTGGAACGTTGGGGGAGGGAAAAACCTTTATGATGTAGAAACCAGGGAATGGGGTAGTACCACCAGTCAAGGCAAAGACCTTCGGGATGTAACCTATGCTAATTATTTCCCTGTTGGTATGGGCGGTAATTTTCCGATCAATGCTAATTCAACAGTTAGCCAATACGAGCATATACAAGCAATCTCTGTAGGAGTTGGGACAACCTACAGCTTAGTCTTAAATCAGAAAGATGTTGAGAGTTGTCCGCAGAAAGATGAAATTTTTAAAGCAATACGTACTTGGGAAAACGCCAGGGCTGCCAATGCTATTCCTCGGTGGGTTAAAAAAGAACTGGCCGATGGTTCTAAATCTTTTCACCTGGAGGAATTAGATGCCAATCATTGGAACTTATATAAAGTAAATGCAGATGGATCCGGCAAGCAACTGTTTGTATCGTTGAAGAGGGATGAGAAATATCCCGCATCTACAACTTCAACCAAATAGAAATGCATTAATATATTGCTGTAATAAGCCTTTAAGAAGCAATTCTTTTAGGCTTATTTTTTTCAGATTCAGTTTTCAAGTGCAAGAGTTCTAAATTCTCTATGCACTTTCTGCTAATTTATATTGGTTTACAAAATCCCGAGGCGAAAGACCTTTTACTTCTTTAAAATGTTTGTTGAAGTTAGAAATTTTTGGTATCCGCTGTGATAGCATGTTTCGGTATCATTGTTAATCATGCTAAAAGATTAACAATAGATTTAACAAATATAGGTGCTGATCTAAATTTTGCAACTACTGTCAATTCCCGATTAGATTAAATGTCTTGTAGTACCATAAAGGGCTTGAGGTGTTATTTATACTCATTGTAATGTTCAAAATCCAGCTGCATTAGTGGAAGTTTGCAGATAATTGTAAAATTCATTACTGTTTTCATTAAAGTTTTGCATATAAAGCATAAGAATTTACCAAAATAATGTAGGTTTTGAGCTATCTAAATCCGCATTTTTAAAGACCAATCGATTATTGTAATTGATAGGACGAAATGCAGGTTTAATAAATTGATAATGCTAAGCAATAAAATAATAAACACGGTTAAAAGACATGTATGGGTGGTGCTTGTATTTTGCTCTGCAATATTGCATGCGCAGGATTATAAGCGATTACCAATGTGGGATTCATCTTTGCCAATTGATCAACGGGTGAATGATTTGGTAAGCAGGTTAACATTGGAGGAAAAGGTTTTCCAAATGCTAAATGCCGCTCCTGCCATTCCGCGACTTGGCATTCCTGCTTATGAATGGTGGAATGAAATCTTACATGGAGTGGCTCGTACGCCTTATAAAACAACGGTGTTCCCACAGGCTATAGGTATGGCTGCAACCTGGGATACGACGTCCTTAAAGCTAATGGCGAATTATTCGGCTATGGAGGGTCGCGCTATTAATAATAAGGCGGTTGAAGAGGGCAAAACAAAGGAACGCTATAAAGGGCTGACATTTTGGACACCCAATATCAATATCTTTCGTGATCCTCGCTGGGGCAGAGGACAGGAGACTTATGGGGAGGATCCATTTCTCACAGCTAAACTTGGAGCTGCTTTTGTGCGTGGTTTGCAAGGTAATGATCCTAAATATCTTTTATCTGCAGCATGTGCTAAACATTATGCTGTGCACAGTGGTCCTGAACCTACAAGGCATACCGATAATGTGAATCCAACTTTATATGATTTGTGGGATACCTACTTGCCGGCATTTAAAGAGTTGGTGGTAAATGCAAAAGTTGCCGGAGTGATGTGTGCCTACAATGCTTTAAACACTCAACCTTGTTGCGCTAACGATCTGCTGATGAATGAAATTTTGAGAAATCAGTGGAAGTTTGAGGGTTATGTAACTAGCGATTGCTGGGCAATTGACGATTTTGTGAAGAATCATAAAACGCATAAAACAACTGCTGCGGCTTCTGCTGATGCGGTAATGCACGGTACCGATGTTGAATGTGGCACTTCTGTTTATAAATCATTGGTGGATGCAGTGAAAAATGGAATAATAGATGAAAAACAAATTGATGTTTCCGTAAAGCGTTTATTTACCATTCGTTATCGCTTGGGAATGTTTGATACAAAGGAAAAGGTAAATTATACACAAGTTCCTTTTAGTACATTGGAAGCACCTCAACACAAAGCACATGCACTTAAAATGGCGCAACAGTCAATCGTGTTGTTGAAAAATGATAATCAGCTTTTGCCTTTGTCCAAATCTTTGAAACGTATTGCTGTAATTGGCCCCAACGCTGACAGCCGGGTAGCGATGCTTGGCAATTATAATGGTGTTCCTTCGCGCATTGTGTCGGTGTTAGATGGTATTCGTGATAAGGTTGGGACCAATACGGAAATTACTTATGAATCTGCTATTAACTATGTTGGAGAAACTCTGTTTTTGTCTGATAATGATGTTAGTTTCTATTCAAATGAGAAGAAACAAGGAATAAAGGTTTCTTATTTCAATAATGAAGAATTGAAGGGTCCGCCAGTGTATGAAACAGTGGTAAATGATATCAATTTTGCTTATCCTGAAGGACAATTGCCTGCTCGAGGAGTTAGGGCCAGGCATTATTCAGCTCGCTTTACTGCTGATTTTTCTACGAAAGAAGATGAAACTATTTCGTGGCAAATGGAAGGTGATGATGGTTACCGCCTGTATATTAACGATAGTTTAGTTGTTAACCGTTGGGGCTATGAACCAGGTAAGCGTATTTTTAAATGGAACGCCCGGAAGGGGGTGAATTATAAAATGGTATTGGAATATTGGCAGAATGAAGATGGAGCTATGATCCGCATGCAAAAAGGTTCAGAACAAAAGGCCGATCTGAAAGCGATAGCACAAAGAGTTGCCGATGCTGATGCCATTGTATTTGTGGGTGGAATTTCACCTGAATTAGAAGGGGAGCAAATGCCCGTTAATGTCGAAGGTTTTGACGGAGGTGACCGTACTTCAATACTGTTACCGGCCATTCAAACCTCATTATTAAAAAAACTTAAAGCTACCGGTAAGCCCCTTGTTTTTGTTATGCTTACGGGAAGTGCCATTGCCATGCCATGGGAACAAGAAAATATACCGGCAATTTTAAACGCTTGGTATGGAGGACAAAGTGGAGGTACTGCCATAGCGGATGTTCTATTTGGAGACTACAATCCGGCTGGAAGATTACCTGTTACTTTCTATAAAAGGGATACGGATTTACCAAAGTTTAATAATTACAATATGCAGGGACATACCTACCGATATTTTAATGGAGAGGTATTGTATCCATTTGGTTATGGTTTGAGTTATACATCTTTTAATTACAGTGGTTTAAGTGTTTCTAAAAACATAAAAACAGGTGCTTCCATAACAGTTGAAGTAAATGTGAAAAACGTGGGCAGGAAAGATGGGGAAGAAGTGGTACAGCTGTATGTGGCATATCCAAAGTTGAAGAATAAAACACCAATCAGGGCGCTCAAAGGATTTCAACGAATTTCTCTGAAATCAGGCGAAAGTCGTAAGGTTCGTTTCGTTCTAAACCCTGAACACCTATCATTAGTGGATGATAATGGTCAGCGTTATCAGCCAACAGGAGAACTGACAATCAGTGTGGGAGGAGGTCAACCAGACGTTAAGACAAAATGTACTTCAAATACTGTTCAACAAACAGTTATGATTAGTAAAAATAGTATCATGTAATACTCTTACCTGATTAAATATGAACGTTTCAAAAATTAAGGGTTTTATTGCATTGCTGTTTCTTTGGGGAGCAGCTAAGGCTCAGACAACAGAAGATAAGTCATTAGCAAAGTTCTTACAGCAAATACATGGTTCTTTTGGGGTTTCGATTCGACAATATAATGGAACTATATTGACCCATCAGGAGAATTTAACAAGTAAAGAAAGTCTAAAGAGTAGCTGGAAATTGAAGTTGTCTTCAAAAAAAACAAGCGGAGAGTCTGATGCATTAGACATTACTATTAATTGTCGCTTGAACAGAGGAGAGGCTCATTCTACTGCTCTTGCGGCATCATTTAATTTTAGCAATTGGAGTAGAAATAATTATGTTCTAGTGCCAGCGATTGTTTATAATGGTAATCGCTATCGGACAATTGGAAATGGTTACAATCCAGACTATCCAAAGGAAATGTACTACAATCCGAAGGTGCCGCTTACTATTTCCAATAATCCTCGTTTACAGATAGATGAAGGAAAGGAGTCTTTAATAGAATTGCAAACAGGCAATGCCGCCACTCCCGCAATGTGTTTTTTTTCTCCCAAAGAAAAGAAGGGTTTTATTGTAATCACTCATCAACAAACAAAGTTTGGAAATAGCGGCTTAACAATTACTGAAAACGCAAAGCAGGATAGCAGTTCATTCCAAATTTCCGCACCCTCTATGCGTAAACTGGCCGCAGGATTTGGCGATTTTCATGCAAGCGAGGATAAAGCCCCTGATTGGAAAGCTGGAGACGCATTATCATTACAGTTTCGTGTATATGTATTTCCTGCGAATGACATTCCAGCCTTGCTTCAAAAATTTATGGAGGTTCGTAAGCGATTCACCATGCCCAATCAGCCGCGCAATCAGCTCCCGATGAGCAAACAGATTGAGCTGGGGACTACTATTTGTCGTAATAACTGGTCGGAGAACCCGGTAGGGAATTATTATTTGCCAGAAAATAATAGGCATTTTCAATTAGGGTGGGTTAGTGGTATGATGAACACATATCCTATGCTAGCCTTAAACGATGACATAGAACGTAACAGGGTAGGGCAGGAACTGGACTTTATTGTAAATAAGCTGCAGGGTAAAAGCGGTTTCTTCTACGGAGGAATTACAAGTGATGGCAAAATCCGTCCGGAGAAAATGCATCCTGATTTTCCTGCCATTCAGGCAATGGTTAGGAAAAATAGTGATGTACTGCTATGGTTTATGAAGCATCTGTTGTTGTTAAAAGGACAAGGCCTCGCTTCGTTCATCAAACCGAAATGGGAAACCTCTGCAAAAAAATTAGCACAAGCTTTTACAACCACCTGGAATAAGTATGGTGAATTCGGGCAGTACATTGTGCCTGAAACAGGAGAAATTGCAGTGTTTAATTCTACTGCCGGCGCTATAGCCCCGGGAGGATTGGCTCTGGCAGCAAAATACTTTAATGAACCTACTTTTTTAACCGCGGCAAAGTCAGCTGCTGACTATTATTATCAGAGGGATGTGGTAAAGCAAGGGCTTACCGGTGGTGACTGTGGAGATATATCGCAGGATGCTAATTCTGAATCGGCCTTTGGTTTTTTGGAGTCATTAATGGCTCTATATTATGTTACCAATGACGCTCAATGGTTGAAAAAAGCAGAAGTTCAGGCGGCTCTTTGTTCTACATGGGCCATTTCTTATGATCCGATTTTTCCTGAACATTCTACTACCGCTAAACTTGGGTGCCATATGGCAGGTGCTTTATGGGCTAGCATTCAAAACAAACATGCTGCACCCGGTATATGTACTGCTTCGGGTGATTATTTATTCAAGTTATTTCGTGCAACGGGTAATAAACTATATGCTGATTTGATTAGGGATATACAGCATGCAAATGTTGAAGCGACAAATATGCCTAATCATGTAACTACTAATTATTTAATAGGCTCTTCGATGGAACGTATTCAACCTTCTGATGCCGAAGGTAAAGGCAGCATCGGGAACTTTATTCACACACGAAATTCATGGACCGAGACCAACGGCATACTGATGGTCATGGAACTGCCCGGTATTTATTTGCAAACTGATACCCGAACGTTACAAGTATTTGACCACGTAGAGGCATCAATTATAAAGCATGATGACACCGGAATTACACTTTCATTAAAAAATCCAACCATCTATGAAGCTGCTATTTCTGTTTTTGCAGAAACCAGTAATGAAGCTGTTAAGCCAATGGGCTATGTTAATTTTTTGAGTTGGCCAAAACTTCAGGTTAAAGCAGGGGAAACGATAAAAGTAATGGTCAAGAAAAATGGTGAAGTTGCAATATTGTCACAGGTAAATGCAGCATCAGTTGATGGTATAATTCATTAAATAGATTATTTATGAAGAAAATTCATATTGTATTGGCCTTTATTGGATGGGCAGGGGTACATACTCAGGCGTTTTCCCAGCAAAGAATAAATGTACCGGCTCAAAAGCTGATAGATTTAGAGATAGATAAAATTTGAAAAAATAACGCCTGCTCATCTCATTAAAACCCAATAAAAAATAGGGAAATGAGAAATAGGTCATTATGAACAGGAGAATAAACTAGGCCACAGCAATTGGAGCCTTACAATAAATACCTCAATCCCTTTGATGAAAAAGTTTTTAATTTTTTTGTTTTTAGTACTTTCTGTCAGTTGTTACGCGCAAAAATCGAAGGTCATTCATGTGGTGCCGCATCATCGAACAACAGTGATCTGCGACACCAAAATGTCCGGGAGCAATCCATTTCCCGCCTGGGGCGTCTTTCCATCCGAATCATTGCCTGTGCGAAAAATAACTATGCATGTAACGCTTGGCAGCCCCGATAGCATCCGTACTGCTCATTGGGATTATTTGGACCGCATATATATCCGCCGAAAAGGTGGGGAGCATGGGAAATTGAACAATTGTGAGATTGGGCGGATGCTTACCCCTTACGGAAGTATTTACAATAAAGGGTGGAGTTGGACCTGGAAAGTTGATGTGACCGATTTTGAACCCCTCCTGCGAGACAGTGTAGAGATTGTGTACGTTCATACCGGATATGAGGATAAAACAGTCGGTTGGGCGTTGACAATTGATTTTGAAATACTTTCCGGCCCACCTGTTGTACGGCCACTTGGTATCACTACGCTCTGGAATGGCGCCTTCAAATATGGTGATCCCAAATATAATATCGCGGATTCTCTGCATCCTATCAGCTATGTGGCGCCATTCGGCACAGCCATTAGCCGTATCAGGATACAGCATACAGGCCACGGTATGGACAAACCAAAGGGGTGCAGCGAGTTTTGTTCCCGCTGGCGCGAGTTGCGCATGGATGGCAAGCTGGTAGACCGTCGTGATATATGGAAGAAATGTGGAAGTAACCCTCTTTACCCTCAGGGTGGAACATGGGTTTACAACCGCGCTTACTGGTGCCCCGGCGACTTGCAGGTGCCCGACATCATCGATCTGCCAACTTCTGCAGGTCAACACACAGCTTCGATAATGATGGAGCCTTATACAGCTACGGGCAATATCCAGGCTGAGGAAAATATTAGCGCCTTTCTATACAGCTACTCTTCACCGCTTCAAAAAACGGATGTGACTTTAGATCAGATTGTTGTGCCTACAGACGAGCAGCAATTTTCGCGTCTGAATCCTGCCGCCTTCAATCCTCGCTTTATTGTCCGGAACCTGGGTTCCCGCAATTTGAAAAAGCTCACTATAACTTATGGCACAGAGGGATTCCCCAAAAGAATTTACCATTGGAAGGGCGACCTGGGGTTCAATAAAACCACCGAAATTATACTGCAGGAACCGGTGCAATTCAAACAAGGAATAAATACGTATACAGTTACTTTATCTAAACCCAATGGAGTGGCAGATGCATGGATGGGTGACAATGAGCTAACCACCACCTTCACGGCTCCTGAGCTTTATCCTACCAACTTTGTATTGAAATTCAAGACAAACAACCAACCGATGGATAATGATGTCTATTTGATAGATTCAGTTGGAAATAAAATATTTCATAGGGCAGCTCCGGAGCTGAGCCCCGATTCCCTTTACCAAGATACCATCCGGTTGAAAGAGGGAAAATATGAGTTGTGCCTGACAGACTCAGCAGGCAATGGGCTGGAATTTTGGGCAGAGCCGAAGAATGGCGATGGCTATTTGCGGATGTTTGATTTGAAAGGAAACCTCATTTACACCTTCGAGAGCGATTGCGGCGATGGCGAGAAGCTGAGTTTTGTCGCTACTTCTAATTTCATTGCCGATACAACACAGGCTAATTACGCATTCTCTTTGTATCCACGGGCTATTACCTCTAATACTGAATTGACTGTCATCTCTAATAAAACGGGTGAAATGAAGGTAGTGTTCACTGTGGATGGAAAAGTGTACCAGCAGCACGAGTATGTTGGGATAAAAAATGGCACATTTAGCTATAATCTTGAAGATCTCCCTGACGGTAGAATCATAATGGAGGTTTTCATTGAAGGCAAAAGCCGTTTTAAAGGGCGACTAAACAAGAAAGGAATCAAAAAGTGAGTTGATTTGTGCTTTTTTTCATTCAGAGTTATTCTAATTAATTACTTATGACAACTGGAAATACATTATATATGAAAATACTAAAACAAGCATTTACAATTGCCTTGTTATTTGCAACGTCGGTTTCTTATGCCGATAATGGAAAGGATTTGCGATTATGGTATAAACAGCCAGCCAGGCTTTGGCATGCCGAAGGCTTGCCTCTTGGCAATGGTCGTATGGGTGCCATGATGATGGGAGGCATTAACACTGATACTATTCAATTCAACGAAATAAGCCTTTGGTCAGGTGATAATAATTGGGATGGAGATTATGAAACCGGTGATCGCGGTTTTGGCTCGTATCGTGATTTTGGTCGTTTTGTGGTTGATTTTAATAATATTGGAACAGTACATGCTTATACTCGCTCCTTGAACCTGACGACTGGTGTACAAAATACCTCTTTCGAAAGCAATGGCATAAAATTTATCCGCGAATCATTCGCCAGCAATCCTGATCAAATGCTTGTATTCAGGTTTGCTGCTAGTAAAAAAGGTGCTTTGTCAGGAAAGATTTCAATGACATCAGCACAAGGAGCTATAAGTAAGGCTAATGGCAAAACGTTGAGTTTTCTTGGCGAGATGCCAAATAAATTGAAATACGCATCTAAGCTACTTATTGTAAATGAAGGGGGATCGGTTCGTATGGAAGGAAACACCCTTGTTTTCGATAAATGCAACTCCTTTATTGTTTATTTGGATGCTCGGACCAATTATAAGCCTGATTACAACTCGGGGTGGAGAGGTGATGATCCAATGCCTGTAATTGAAAAGGAGCAAGCGGCAGTATTAAAGCTGGATTATAAGAATCTATTAAATCGACATATTAAGGATATCTCAAGGCTCAATGCAGCTGCAACAATTGATGTTGGAAAAACTCTTGATGCAGTTCTTGCTCAACCAATTGATGTTCGGTTAAAACAGTATGCTGCAGGTAGCAATGATCCGGATTTGGAGGAAACTATTTTTCAATATGGACGCTATTTATTAGTTAGTTCATCTCGCCCCGGCAGCTTACCTGCTAATTTGCAAGGCTTGTGGAACAATAGCAATAATCCTCCTTGGGCCAGCGACTATCACAATAATATTAATGTGCAGATGAATTACTGGGCTGCTGAGTCAACCAATTTATCAGAGTGCCATGTGCCATTAATTGATTTTATTATTGCCGCTCAGGAGCCTTGTCGTATTGCAACACGAAAAGCTTTTGGTCAAAATACACGAGGCTGGACAGCTCGTACCAGTCAGAGTATTTATGGAGGTAATGGTTGGGAATGGAATATTCCTGCCAGTGCCTGGTACGCTCAGCATGTATATGAGCATTGGGCATTTACTCAGGACAAAAACTATCTGCAACAAAAGGCATATCCTATCTTAAAAGAAATATGCAACTACTGGGAAGACCGTTTGAAAAAAATGCCCGATGGAACTTTATTGGTTCCAAATGGTTGGTCGCCAGAACATGGTCCTCGGGAAGATGGAGTAATGCATGATCAGCAATTGGTTTGGGACCTGTTTCAAAATTACCTGGAGGCTGCAGGCGCCTTGGGTGTAGATGCTGATTATCAGGGTAAAGTGAAAGATATGTTGATTCATTTGGGGCCAAATAAAATTGGACGCTGGGGACAGCTGCAGGAATGGCAAACAGATCGTGATGATCCGGATGATCAGCACCGTCATACGTCACATTTGTTTGCGGTGTATCCAGGCCATCAAATCAGTCCAACAACCACTCCGGAGCTAGCGAAAGCGGCAATTATTTCCTTACGTAGCCGAAGTGGCAATTACGGAAAAAATATTAATACTCCATTTACAGTGGAATCTACGATAGGAGACAGCCGTCGTTCTTGGTCATGGCCTTGGCGTTGTGGAATGTGGGCAAGGTTAGGTGATGGAGACAAAGCGGGAATGATGATTCGCGGATTATTAAAGTACAATACCCTTCCTAATCTTTTTACCACTCATCCTCCATTTCAATTGGATGGTAATTTTGGTATTTCCGGAACTATTCCTGAAATGTTGTTGCAGAGTCATGCGGGCGAAATCAGTTTGTTGCCTGCTATTCCTAAAAGTTGGGAAGCTAAAGGATCATTCAAAGGTTTAAAAGCCAGAGGAGGATTTACCGTTGAATGCAGCTGGGAAAATGGTAAGGTGATTTCTTATAAAATAACTTCAAAAGAACAGAAGAAAATAAAAGTGCGGGTAAATGGAGAAGTTAAAGAAACATTGTCAGTAGTAATTTAAAATGCAGTAAATAATATAAGAGAGGCTCCTTAACTTTTTAAGCAGCCTCTCTTTATTTACCGGTCACTAAAGGCAAAGTTGTTGTTGAGAATGGTGTTGTTTTTTCCAAAATGCTGATGAAACCCTCGACTTTTATATACTAGATTGTTTTCCATCAATATATCAGTTGATTCTTCATCAGTATATAATCCCCAACCCATCCTTCTGAAATATCTGAATTAAGTTAGTTGAATAGTGTATTATTTCAATGGAAATCTCCATTCTTGAAATCTATGCATGTCCCGATATTTACCCCCAGAGTAATAAATGATTTATCATTAGGTGATGAAGGCCGTTTTTAGGAACGGCTTTTTTTGTTATCGGAGGTTAATTGCCTGGTATAGAGTCAGTAGTCGATCTGTCATGTAAGGCTTTATACTCCATAGGGGAGCAGCTCATTACTTTTTTGAATATCCTGGAGAAATAATAAGGGTCGTCATATCCAATTTTTTGACCCACCTCTTTAATGATAAGATTGCTTTGCGTAAGTAATTGACAAGCATATCGAATTTTTATTCGGATAAAATATTCGATAGGAGACAGGCCTGTTTTTCTCTTAAAAAGAGCCGAGTAATGGGAGGTTGAAAAATTAAATTCATGAGCAATCTCTTCTGCTGAAAGCCGTTTATCTATATTTTCATGCATAAAGGCGATTGATAGATTTAAATGGTCTACAGTACTCGATTCTTTGACCTTTTTATTAGTTTTTTCAGGGAATAAGAAAAAAGTGATAAATCTGCACAAACAGAGATTGGCGTAATTTAGATTTTCCAAACTGAATCCTTCTTGAATGCTACTAAACATCTCCTGCCATAGCTCTACAATCTGTTCATTATAAGGTAAATCGGTTGGAATGAAAAAACGTTTAAGGTTTAAATTATTAATTAACCCCTCTACGTTTTTTCCGGTAAAATGAACCCAGTAGATTGTCCATGGAGTTTCAATATCAGATTGGTAACAGTGAAATTCCTTAGGTGAAATCAAGATAAATTGATTCGGTGTTATTGTAAAGGTTCCTTGTGCTGATTTATAATATCCTTTTCCATTCAAGCAATAGATCAAAATGTAATCATCACAACCATTTTCTCTAATTCTATAATGAAATTCTGCGTTTGGGTAATAGCCTATATGGGTAATATAAATAAGGTTTATCTGTTTGACCAATATCGATGCTGGTATGTCTATTTGCTTGGCACCAATAAAGCCGTCTCTCTGTTTTTTAATAGAGTTTAATCCACCTTGACCTTCTTTAATTATATCAATTACTTCTTTTTCCATGTTAGTGAAATCGTATTAATTGATCCTTAATTCATTAAGAGACCTTTAATTTAATTTCTGCTATTGATTAATCGAATGGATTAACTAATTAAGGAGTAAAATAGAGATAAAATTAAAGAGAGAATAATAGTCGAAGAATAAGCTATTATTTACCTTGAATAGTCCATCCTATGATTTTCCAGTCCCTCATCGCTGCGAATAAAACAAGCCGACAACAACAACTAGACACAACTTACAACCTAATTAATATCTTTACGGTAAAGGCGAACAATGACGGCGCAGTTTTCTCGCGCCGGAAATGTTGCACGCCATTAACAACAACCTGCGGTTACCTGTAACATATTTCTTCTGCAAAATAGCTTTAAACAAATGATTCACACATGAAAAAAATATTTCTGATAATTATTTTATTTACACAACTCACTAGTGTTTTTTCGCAAACAACAAAAGTTGCTTTGTTTATTGATTCATTTGTTGCAAAAAACAATTTTAATGGGACAATACTTATTGAGCAAAAGGGAATAGTAACTTACAACAAAAGCTTTGGCTTCGCCAACTTTCCGTTTAAAATACCCAACACATCCGATACAAGATATAGGGTGGCTTCTATCACAAAAGCATTTACATCTGTACTTATCTTACAATTGTATGAGCAAGGAAAAATAGATTTAAACAAAATAATAACTACTTATTTACCTGATTATAAAGGAGCAGCCGGTAATATAGTTACTGTAAAAGAACTGCTGAATATGACGTCTGGCATGAAGAATATGGATGATGGACTCACACTTGAAAAGGTATTAAAGAATGGAATGCCACAGTATCAAACGCCGAACACGTCAGACGAAATGCTTACAAAATTTTGCAGCGATACACTGGTTACAACGCCGGGGACAGTTTTTGATTATAATAATGCTGATTTTATTATTCTGGGGAAAATTATTGAAAGGATAACAGGCAAAACATATGAAGATAATTTACGGGAAAAAATATGGCGGCCATTGCAAATGGATAATTCTGGTTTGCTTTCGCAGGAAAAAATTATTGAGAAACTTGCCGACACCTATTTTTACAGAGACAATTTAAAAATACTCTCAAATGATTTACCTGTTTATTGGAGCAACTGGTATGCTGCAGGAGCCATGTATTCAACTGCAGGCGATATTTTAAAATTTGCAAATGCTTTGTTTAAAGGCAAACTAGTAAAACAGGAAACTTTAAATCAAATGTTTACTTCAGGGCTTGGTGAGTATGGCTATGGTGTCTGGGTGTATAAAAATTATGAAATCAATCATACAATGTACACAATTGTTAAAAGACCCGGCTCAATAATGGGCGCACAAGCTATGTTGTTTCATATATTGGAGGATGGTTCTACGATAATTATTCTTTGTAACACCGGCACCGTAAGTCTTGACGACTTAGCTGCTAACATTGCTGATAAAATTATTTATTAACAGAGTACAACACTTACAACAAGATATTACCCACTAAAAGAACATGGTGATAGTAATGCTGGAAGCATGGGGTTGGTTTGTGTTTTCATAGCTATAAGGTGGTCTCTGTAAACTTAATAGACCTATAACACGATATTAGCTGCTGCTGTTTTCTGTTAGTTCTTTAATCGCCTGAATAAACTTTGTTAACTCATCAACTGTTTTACTATCTTTTATTTCTCCTCTTTCGTTCAGTTTTCCTTTTATTCCCTGAATTAATAATGTTGTTTCGTTGGTTGTTTTTGTCATCAAGGTCTTCATAATTAACTTTAGTTCTTCGTGTCCTTTTTCTCCGCTTGCAGATGCTGTAATTAATCCAGTAGGTTTATCTGAAAACACTGTTGTTGAAACACACCATTCTATACAATTTTTGAGTCCGCTTGGTATACTAAAAACATATTCAGGTGTACAAATTATAATTCCGTCTGATTTTTCAATAGCACTTCTAAAATCTAATATTATTTTGGGAGTATTATTTTCAGAAAGTTCGGGGTCGAAGTGAGGCAGGTTTTTTAAATTATTGAAAATTGTAACATTGAAGAATTCTTTCGTTATGCTTATAATGTTATCAATAAGTTTTTGATTTGAAGATTTTTCGCTTGCACTTCCATTTATTATTAATATTTTTTTCATTCTATACTATTGAATTAACAATCCTAATGGTTATTGAGTTTATCAGCTGTTGCCTTCTTCACTTTGTCTTGATATCAGTATAAAATTTACCTTTCCAAAACATTATTTTTTTAGGGTTTTCTTTAAGATCGAATTGAAGTCGAATTTTGTTTTTAAAATGTCTTTATCCCATCCGACATAAAGTGAATGTTTGTGTTGCTTACTACTTTAGAAGTCATACATTTTCTGATTTACTGGTGTCATTAATTGAAACAATCTCAGTAGTAGTATTATTATACTCCCATTGATCATAATTTACTTTAAGTTCCCAAATTGAAGTTAGTAAAGAGAAAGAGACAAATACACTCAAAGTATATTCTTTTAGTTCCCAAATTGTAGATAGTAAATAGAAAGAGTTTAATGCCCCAAATGTATTTACTATAAGTTCCCAAATTGTAAATAGTAAAGAGAAAGAGTTTAATGCTCCAAATGGAAATTCAACTAATATAAATACTATGGAAGCTAAAATAATAGTATAAATTCTGGGACCTATTATTTCATATTCATCGTCATAGAGGTTGTATGATGAACAAAGTTTAAAGCCTATGATACTGGCCCAAAGTAAAATTGTCCATGAAACAATGCCTTTAACAAGGGCAAGTGTAGTCTTTAAAAGTAAAGCTTTGGCAATGCATAATAGAAGTGCAAAAGATGAAAGAATGATAGCAACAAGCGCAAAAGCTTTTACAGTCATCTTAGAAAACATGGTTTTGATTTTTTATCAATAGTACGATTAATTGATAATTAAAATGCAGGCAACGTTTTATGCCTGCCAAAGAGGATTTGTATCTCTGGACCTTTCTTAGGCAATTTTAACTAGGTGATGTGTTAATAGTTTTACGCTTGCTTTCTACCAATAGTAAAATATAAAACTGATCCTATTATTGGAACAAACAAAATCACTACGAGCCAAATTAACTTTGTAGTACTGTCTCTAAATGTTGTTTTTAATAGACTAATGAGCGCAATAATTGGGATAATAATTAAAGAAAGAGTAAATGTAGTCCAAAAAATAAGACCAATGCTAGGCGATATAAGTTCCATAAATGAGATTTGTTACAAATATAGTTGTTTTAATTGTATGTAATGATGCATCAATGCTCCGGTTCTCATCAAAGGCTTTCCATTCCCCATCATATTTATCATTTTCATAGTTTCCTAAAATCAAGTCACAAAATTCCTTTGATCCAATTGTTGTTTTTTGATAAACACCGATTCAAAATCAGGTAGTTTTACTTAGATGTAAATCAGTATTACTACTGAAAAAGCGTCGGAAGTATCCTTTTAAATTTGTATTAATTCACTGGATACACTTTTACTCATTCAACTAAATCTCTTAAAGACAATTATTCATGAAAACAATCTATCGATTTACGCTCGTTGCACTATTGATGCACTTGGCTATTCCTTCTGAAGCTCAACTGCTCAATAAAATCAAAAACAAGGTAAATGAACAGCTTAATAAGGCCGACGAAAAGGTTAGCGGAGAAAAAACGGCTCAGGAAAGCTCATCGGCAACCGGCAGCACAAGTAGTGAAAACAGGGCAAATCCTTCGAGTAGCGAAGCCCTTAAGGGTGTTGAAAAAACTTTAATTTATAAGCTTGATGCCGGGGAACGCATTGATTACCGAGAATCAAGGATTATGGTGAGCAGTGATAACAAGGTTTCGGGCCTTGTAATTGTAAACAAAAGCGGCGCCCGCTATGTGGTTGAAAACGGCGTTAAAAAAGGACCTTACACTGTTAAAACCATTCCGCTCGATTTTCTCAAGCAAACCAATAAAGCAGCAAAGACACAAAGCGACAATATTGACCCGCAGGAAATGATTGCCATTTATCAGAACTATATTAAAACAGATAACGACAATACCTACATTGTTTTTAACGGTAAAAAGCACGGCCCGTTCAGTACCCTGGATGCCATGAAAGTCAACCCGCAGAAAACAAAGTTTGTGGCGGTGATTTCGATTGATATTGACGACAACAACAAGCAAAAGTTCTTGGTTAACCAGGAGGGTAAGAAGATTGAATTAGCCAAAGGCGGACAGCTTTTCGGGCAGATAGTGGTCAACTCATCATTTACCGATGCTGCGTTTTGGGGACAAGACCTAGCAGCAGCCTATGCTCAAACAGGTGGCATGCAATCTGTTTTGGCAACACTTAGCGGCAACAAACAAGTGATTAATCCACAACTAAACAGTGTTTGGTACGATGCCTATAATCATCTGTTAGCTACCAACGAGAAAACGGTCTTTTTAAACGGTAAAGTGTTAAAAGAATTTGAACGTACTGTTGGTTCGGATTGGAGAGATATTTGGCTGAACAGCGACGGATCGGCATGGGCGGCTTTAGTTGACAATCAATTGCATTTTAGTGATGGCAGCAAAATTGATGACGGGTTCAGTGTAGGTTCATCCAATCAAAATGGCAAAACTGTTTTAAGCTGGGTTGCCGTTTCGAAGCAGGATTATTCAGTTACTCGTTATGCAAAAACACTTTAAACTTTTCCTGCTGCTGACATGTCTGGGTCAGGCATTTTATAGCCAGGCCCAAACTGCCGATTTTCGTAAGAAGTTTGAGGATGACTATACACGTGCTCAACGATTTTGGGAAAACAACGCGTGGATTGTCGATTCATTATGCCAATATAAGGTACCCGCAACGTTTGCACAGGCAATCGTTTTCCCTGAGTTGATACGCTACTCAGCCCTGCGCGATCAGATGGAAATTGGCGGGTTGAAAATTTTGTACGTTTCCTTTGGTAATGATTATGCTGATTTTTCCATCGGAAACTTTCAAATGAAACCTTCGTTTGTTGAACGATTAATGATTGATGCAGAAACAGCCAAACTGACGAAAGTATTCAAGCTGCTTGTTATGAACGGGAAGGATGAGGAATGTAAACGAAAAGAAATTGTGAAAAACCTCGAATCGAGGCAAATGCAGGTGTTGTATCTGGCTGCATTCTATCAGCTTTGCGAACAAAAATTCAAAAACAAAAGATGGTCTTCGGAAACCGAGAAACTAAGGTTTTATGCTACTGCCTACAATTGCGGCTATTGGCACAACAATGAGTACATTACTAATAAACAAAAACAAAAGCATTTCTCCACCTCGATAATGGGTAGGGGTAACTCTTATAATTATGCCGATATATCATTGTATTACTATAATTCGTTGCAGGTGGAGAAAATGAGCCATAATGCAACTCGAGTGAACAAGTAATTTGTAACACACCTTGTCAGCTGGTAAGATATTGCAAAAACTTAATGTTGCCTTGTCTTGAGGGCTTTTTAGGTTAAAATACTACTAAACATGAAAAAACTAACTCTCATTCTATTTGCTTTTTTAGGCCTATCAATAATAAGCTCCTGCAGGAATACCATTGAAGGCTCGGGATATTATGTTACAGAAACACGCGCTTTGGGCGAGATTAATGCTGTTACCATCAGCGGCGATTTTGATGTGGTACTGCATAAAGACTCTGTTAGCTCAGTACGGATATACGCCGAAGACAATATCGTCCCCGAAATTGTAACTGAATTAAACTCAAATAATTCATTGAGTATTTATTACCGCGATTATCGTAGCAAATATGACCATGGCCGGGTTGATATTTACGTTCCAGTGAAAAACCTGCGAGCTGTTGATTTACAAAGCAGCGGTTCAATACATGGTACACCGGTTTTATTTGCTTCGGAAGTTAAGTTGAATATCAGCGGCTCGGGCGAAGTAAAATTGCCTGTTAATACCGAAAAGATTTATAGCAATATGTCAGGCTCGGGTTTAATGGAATTATGGGGTACAGCAACCAACACCGACCAAAGCATTTCGAGCTCGGGGAAGATTAGATCATTTGGCTTGGTTAGTAAGGATGTAAAAGTATCCATTTCGGGCTCCGGCACCTGCGAGGTCAATGCTACGCAAACCCTGGATGCCACTATCAGCGGCAGTGGTAATATCATTTATATGGGCAATCCGCAGGTAACTACACATATTAGTGGTAGCGGGAAAGTAAAGAAGTATTGATTTTCTCTTGCCTTCTTTTAAGTAGTTTAATGCTTTTCAACAACTTCGTATCTTCGTTATTTTGTTGTCTTGCTGCCAAGTTGTTTACCCATTTTTTCATATTCGATGTCATTAGGCTCCCAAAGTTCAATCTTGTTGCCTTCAGGGTCAAGAATATGAACAAATTTTCCGTATTCAACTGTTTCAATGGTGTCTACAACTGTTACACCACCTTTGTTCAATTCTTTCACAAGAACCTCTATATTTTCAACCCTGTAATTTATCATGAAGTCTTTTGTTGAAGGGCTAAAGTATTTTGTTGTTTCGGCAAATGGACTCCATTGCGTAAAACCTTTTTTTGTGCTGTCATCACCTTGATACCACTCGAAGACTGTCCCATATTGGTTTGTATTTAAGCCAAGGTGGGTTTGGTACCACTCCCTCATTTTGTTAGGGTTTTTACATTTAAAAAAAATGCCACCTATGCCTGTTGCCTTTTTTAAATTTCTTGTTGTTGAGCTTTGCTTGGTCAGTATTGTTTTAATTGCGAAACCTGAAAGAAAAGATGTCACAATAACTAAAATAAGTAATGCCTTTTTCATTTGTTAGAATGTTTATCGTTAATGACGTAGTTCGTTAAATTTTCACTGTTGCTTCGAAGCCCACATGGTTAACTAAGTTTTGCATTGAACGTAAATGTAGAGAACAGTTGATTGGTTAGTTGAACCGAAAAGCAGCAAACAAATTGGCTATTTATTTAAATTTGACCACTCTGTTTTGGTCAGCTCAAACCTCACTTCCTTGCCGTGTATTCCATTTTTTCGCCACCCCATTTTAATATAAAACTGCTCTGCTCTTGTATTTGGAGCGGTTCCAAGCCATACATCCTCTTTGTTTTGTTCGAAATACCAATTTAGCATCAAGTTATGAAGTGTTTTTCCAATTCCTCTACCTTCAAATTCCGGATGGAGGAAGAGTGCCCAAATATTGTTGTTGACTAAATCTGCAATTGCAAACCCAATAATTTTTGTATTGATTTCACAAACCCAGCCTTTACCACGGTTAAATAGATATTGATTGCAATCTTCATCTGTTACTAAACCAGGGTTAGAAAGTATGTTTTCCTTCACAGAGTTACGGACAAACTGTATTTGTTGGATGTCTTGAAACTTTGCTTCTCGATAAGTCATACACTGTTTAGAACTAATATGTGGTTTGCTCTATTTTTTTTCCATTTCTAATTCTTCCATCATCTTATCCATCGCTTGAAATCATAACATGATAGGTCATAACTTTTTAAACTGTATCTTCCATTGAACGGTAGTATCATTTTTGCTATGGATAAGGATATGCACCCAACCTTTCTCAGTTTGCGGGAGCACCTGAATGGTATTGCCATTTTCCTTGTCGCTCACATCCACTTTTGCTACATTCCAGTTTCCATTGTCTGTTAGACCAGCAATGCGCAATTCATAAACATCGCCTCCAATAATTTCACTTTTGCCTGAAAGCGTTTCATTGCTCCAATTCTCATCTTGCACATCAATCATTCCCTGTGTAATATGTTTCGATGTAGATACCAGTACAGGATGGTTAGTCTTAGCGCGCACTGCAATAATCTTGCATGATTCGCCAGGAAGCTCGTAAGCGAATTGATCGTTGATCTCGGTCAATGGCTTCTTTTCCCAGAAATCAAACGCATAATAGCTTGTGTTTTTTTGTAATCCGGCCCATTCTGTAGTACAGCCAATCACCTGCTTCGTAGTATCCCAGTTAAACAGGCCTATCACATTGCGTTGTACGCGTTTCTTGTGATCAGTTGCCAGCCAGATGGTTGGCAATGTTCTGTCAAATGCATCAACGGGACGAGCTGTGCCGCTATGAGAAGCCATGCATCTTTTCATGATCTCGAGTCTGTCTTCAGGCAGATCGGGTAACCAATCGCTACTAAGAAAAAACTGACCGCTCAACGCTACCCAGGATGGTAACAGTCGGGCTCGTGTTATTGAGCCAATTCCTTTACAGGCAGCATCTGCGGTAGCCGAACCTGACTCACGTATAATGGACGGATCCGGATCATTCCACCAAACCCTTCCATTCAAAAAATATAACCGGGATGCTCTGATGGCGCCTGTGCGGATACTTTGGCCGTCATGATTAAAATCAGGGCCCACCCGCATAGCATCAACCAATCCAATAGAAGCACCGAAAGACCGCATATTCTGGCTAACACAGCATCCTGAAAAAAATACTTCTTTCCCCACGGTCTCTCGCAATAGTTTTAACCCGCTGCGAAATGCTTCGATTTGTGTTTTGCTTGCATCGTATAAAGGCAAGCAGTTGCCCATTTGATCGTCTTTATACCCATCATTGATATAAACCTGTTCTGTAACCGTACCAGTCCACAAGCCATCCATCTTAAAATAATTAAAACCCCATCCATGCAGGGTTTTAGCTACGGAAGTTAAATGCTGCTGAACCTGAGGGTTAGTCAGATCGAGTGATGTGCCACCCCATTTTGTTTCGTAGGGTGTGCTATCGAGCCGTTTTGCAAACCAGGATTGGCGATCTTTGTACTCAGGATCCTGGTGATTACGTGCAAAGGGCATCCACCAGATGCCGGCAGTCAACCCGTTGTCTTTAATACTGCTAGCCACTGATTGCATTCCTGTAGGGTAGGGCCCATTCGGTTTTGGCCTATCGAAGCCACGTGTTGGCCCGTTATAGCTGCCTCCGTCCTGCCATTGATCATCGAGCTGGATAACGTTTAGACCATATGGCTTCAGTTTTTCGGCAGTAAACTTTGCTAACTGCGATGTAGAAGCGCTGTTTCCGGCGCCCCCGTTTTTTTCACTGTACCAGGTACAATACACCGCTTTGCGGGGTGGTAATTGAATATGTTGATGACGGGCTATCGTAGCAGCAAATGCTTCCTCACCCTCACGTGCATCCTTGAAATAGCCAATCATTAATGTTTCCAATGGCTCTGCTGCTCCTTTTGGAATGATCAATCTGCCATAATCAATCTGCGATTGCACCCGTGCCCTGTTATCGCTGGTATCGGAAAAGAACACACCACTTCCTTTTTCATTGGTAAGCCATCCAGCAACTACACCGTTGCGTGTAGCAGGGTCAACCGTTGTAAGAAAAACATAGCTGCCAGGGTTATCCTTGGGTGAAAGGAGTCCGGCTGTTCCCAGTGTTTTTAGATTTTGTAATGGCTTTTGCAAATCTACCTCGAAGGAAAAATGATTTACTTTCTGCAAATTCATTGCTGCGTGGCCATTATTAACGATGGTTTCCCTGATAAAAAGAAAAGCATGTTGCGGATATAGCGCAATGTTATAATAACCGCCATCGGCTTTGCTCAGTTTCAATGCACGTCCTTGACCAAAAACCTTATCTGATACTGGCTCAACTGAAGCTCCAGCAACATTTTCAGCAATTCCCTTTTTGAGAAAGACTTTTCCGGATGTCAGGTCTTTTACTTCAATCATTTTCAGCTGCGGTTGATAAACTGCCGATAAATACTCATTCTGAATCATAGAGTTATTGGTTTGAGCAAACAGTATGCTGTTACCCAATACAAAAAATGCGAATAGAACTTTTAACTTTTTCACACTACTTTCTTAAAATCTTCTCCATTGTTTTTCCTTTTGCCAATTCATCCACTAGTTTATCTAAATAACGGATCTTTTGCATGAGTTTATCTTCGATTTCTTCTACACGATAGCCACAAATCACACCTGTAATCTTTGAAGCGTTGGGATTAATTTCTGGTGCCTCCTCGAAAAAGGTTTGAAAATCAGTCTTATTATCAATTTGCTGTTCTAATGTTTGTTGATCATATCCAGTCAGCCAACAAATGATACTATCTAGCTCTTCCTTTGTCCGGCCCTTTTTCTCTGCTTTGTTAATATAATGCGGATAGACACTTGCAAATGACATTTTAAAGACTCTTGTATTATCCATTTTAATTGTTGTAGTTTCTAATAATCAAACACTTTAGGTTAGTTTCAAACCAGCATAAGGTAGCAGGCTATTGCAGTTTATGCCTCTTAAGGTAAATAATTTTAACATAAATTGTTTTTACGAGAGGTTGTTTAACGCCTAATCATACCATTCGCTTCATTATCATGTACCTAAAGTCAGTCGGCCTAAGTGTTATAATGCCACTATTTTGATTTAAAGTTTTGCTTGAAAGTGTTTTAATGTTAAGACGTTATTGTTGGTTAATAACTAACCGGAATTTGCAAACTTTGTTTATCTTCATTGAAACAACGCACTCTCATATTATATTCATAAGTATAAAAAGCCTTTCGATGTAAAGCTATTAATGCTTGACTCAACCCAATGGCTCTATGAAATACTACCCTGGGGAAAAAATCTATAAGGTAAAAGGGGAAAAGTTTCTGGATGATTTCTTCAAAGCCTTCAACGGTAAAAAACCTTAAGATCTAAATCCAGGAACAACAGCAGCTAAACTAAACGAATTTACCGAAGGTGTTGTGTCCAAATGGAGAGATAACTTAAGGAGAGAATAGATGAACTTAACATGAGTATTTGCTAAAGCTGGGCGGATGATTTATTTGTTTACAAATACATTAATTAAAGCAATAAATAATACAATATGGATAAGCTGGATAATTACTCGACAAAATTTATTGACTGGCTGGTTACTTTCGGTCCAAAACTTCTCGGTGCATTAGTAGTCTTTATTATCGGGCTTTACTTAGCCAATATGGTGGCACGACTGGTTTCCAAAGCGTTAAGTAGACGAAGGATTGATATATCCCTACAATCTTTTCTAGGAAGTTTAGTGAGTGTTGGATTGAAAATATTGCTACTTATTTCCGTTGCCGGTATGTTAGGCATTCAAACCACTTCTTTTGTTGCAGTGATTGGTGCTTTAGGTTTGGCTGTAGGTTTGGCTTTGCAGGGATCACTGGCAAATTTTGCAGGCGGGGTTTTAATATTGGTTTTTAAACCTTTTAAAGTTGGAGATTTAATTGAATCAGGTGGACAAACAGGGCATGTTCAAGAAATCCAAATTTTCAACACTATTTTACTTACGCCTGAAAATAAAACGGTAATACTTGCTAACGGCGGAGTATCAAATAGTACAATAATTAATTATAGTCGACATGGGAATTTGCGTGTGGATATTACAATGGCAGTAGCACCAGACAACGATATTGAAAAAGTGCGTAGGGTTGCTTTACAAGCAATTGATGCAAATAGGTTTGTTTTAAAGGAGCCAGCTCCATCAGTAAATGTAATTAAAGTTGGTGATGGAATGATTACACTGGCAATTCGTCCTTATGCAACACCTGTTGACTACTGGGATGCATTTTTTACAGTGCAGGAAGATGTGAAAAATGCCTGGGATAAAAATAATGTTTCAGGGCCAGTCCCTACCAGGGTTATTATAAATAAATAAATAAATAACCGCTTAACGAAGTCAACAAAATTTATTTCCTTCTATTCTAAATGAAATGAAGAACAAAAGCAGATTCTGATGATTTAACCCCTTCCAAAGTTAGGGGGCCTGTACACCATAAATTGGTGGTTATTTTATTCCAATACGATTTGCCTAATTGATTGTGATGTGCGATTGCGGTGTATCATTATCAGGATAACTAATATCGTTCCCCAAACTAATGAAAGCATCCAAGTTGAAGCATTTTTATCGCCAGTACTATTCAGATGCAGACCTTCATTACTTAATTCATATGCAATGTTTGCTCCCCAATGAATTCCTAATGCGAGCCAAAGTGATTTCTTTATTACCACACAGAAACCTAAAACTAATCCCAATAGAAACAAATAAGACAATACTGATATATCTTCATTAAGCCTCCAAATATGGTTTAATACATAGAGTGCAGAAGATAATAATATCCAAACAATTGGCTTTAAAGATTTCAAATGCCCATATAAATATCCTCTTGTTAGAATGTCTTCAGCAATGGAAGGGAAAAAAGTCATAAATAAAGTTAGTGGAAGACTTTTTAGAAAAAATCCAAATGTTTGCAGACTTTCTAAATTTTCATAATTTAATCCAATAGACAGTAGGATTGATAATGTGAATGAGGCAAGTCCTACCAATAGTCCTACAAGTAATATTCGATACCATTTTCCGGTTAATGATAGGCCATAACCTTCCAGTAACTTCCACCCCTGTAATCTGCAGAGAAATATTGCAGCCACTAAAAAACCGATCTTGAATACGGCAGTTACCCAAAAAGACTGAAAAAATTCCGGAAAATGATAGATAAAAAACAGAAATATAAATCCAGCAATAATTGATATCCAATTTTTCATTTCGTTTTTTTACAAGTATACGGATTGAGAAACTTCCACAAAAAATTAGAGCTTCGATTTGTTTGTAGGACAAGAAATTAAGCCTTAGTTTTTGGGCTAGGTTTTATAAATTGAACTTTAGTAGTTAACTTAAACTTTATATTTTCAATTTAGCATCAACACCGGATGGACGACAGTGCAAATCTGAAAAAGTGGAAATAATAATAAAGTTTAAAGCAAGTAAAAATGGTTTACGAAATTAAACTTTACAATATAAGGCCAGACAATCTTTCCCGTTTTACATTGGGGACTGTTGGAGCAAAACCTCTTTTCGTTGTTGGTCTTAATCCAAGCACAGCAGACGACAAAATTCCTGACTTGACAATTAAGAAAGTAATGACTTTTGCAGAGCAAGCGGGCTTTGACAGTTTTGTAATGTTTAATCTATATGCTCAAAGAACACCTTATCCCGATAAAATTCACGACAAGATTGACAGCACGCTACACAGAGAGAATATTGACAAAATTGTTTCAACCTTAAAAAAACATAAAAATCCTTCTGTTCTCGCTGGTTGGGGGCAAACAATTAATGTTAAACCGTTTTTCATCGATTGTTTAAATGATATTTACAATTCGACTAAAAACCAAAATATTAGTTGGCTAAGAATTGGTAATTTAACCGCAAGTAAACACCCGAGACATCCATCCAGAGCAGCATATAAACTCGGATTAACAGCCTTTGATATTAAAAATTATTTGGAAGTAATTTTAAAAATGAGCCACTACAAACGGGCGAGGTGCAATATCTTTACGTCTCGGCCTACTATAACGGCCACTATGCAAAAACAACAATGAAGGAATAAAATCTACTAAAATGAAAAACATAAAGAATACAGTATTATTTCAGTGGTTCGATGAAGTATGGAATCAAGGAAATGAAGAGTCAATAGACAAATTGATGGCAGAAAATTCAAATGCTCATGGAATAATTCAAGAAGGGCAACCCAACGGAGCTTCTGGATTTAAAATCTTTTATCGTGAATTTCGCAAAGACTTTAAAGACATTAAAATAGAAGTAGAGGATGTTATTTGCCATGACAACATCGAATGCGCGAGAACAAATGTTACGGCTAGACATGAAGGGACAAATAGCATGGTGAATTTTTCCGGAATTTGCTGGGTAATGATTGTCGGCGGCAAAATAGTAGAAGCATGGAATAGTTATGATTTTTTAGAATTGTACAAACAAATAGGCTTGATTAAGTTATAAGAGAATAAACTGATAATTTTTATTTTTTTGTTGCTTTTTAAAATCTTCAGTTATGAAGTTTTATATCAAATATTTTCTGTTGGTTCTATTCAGTGTCACTTCATTTAGCGGATATGCACAATGGTCGTTGGAAGGAGGAATAGGCATTGCAACCCCCATAACAGGATACAATGAAATGGTTAGTGCAGGCACCGCCCTTCAGTTCAACATAACCAAAAGATTGGCTGAGGAACGTTTGGGAGTTGGCATAGAGCTGGCATGGGCACGCATGCATAATGATAATAATGATCTAGATATTTTCCAGAATGTACACCTTGACCAGATTCCGATATTCTTATATGCCGATTATGAATTAACAAAGGGAAAATGGATTCCTTATGCTGGTCTAGGCCTGGGGGGTAGTCTTTATAATATTGCATACGATACCAGCCCAACAACAGGAGAGGCGATTTTCAATGTCAGCTTCAGCTTTATTCCCAAAGCGGGTGTGAGAATGAAGTGGAAGGAAAGTTTATTACCTTTCGTTGAACTGAATGCCCCGATCGTTACTGACGGACCTCCTCCGGGCGCGGCAAATGCCAGCCAGGCTACCGGTTATTTGGGTGTTGTAGCAGGAATTCAATATCGATTTTAATAATTTCATGCTTACGCCAGACTTAAAATGATAACAGTGACAGATTAAAAATGGAAAAAATTCCTGTACGACAGATTAAAGAACCTGACTTTATTGAGAGTTTCACTATTCGGAACATCGAAACCCTGCTTTCAGGAAAAGATATGATGGAGGAACTTCACAGGCACAATTTCTTTTTGGTTTTGGCTTTAAAAAAAGGATTGGGCGAACACATTATTGATTTTACATCGTACACTATCAACGACTATTCCGTTTTTTTTATGCGGCCCGGACAAGTACATCAACTTACTTTAAAAGAAGGAAGTTCTGGTTACTTAATGCAGTTTAATGCCAATTTCTACTCATTCCGTGAGGAGGAAGCCAATAAGATATTGCGAAAGGTTAGTAACAAAAATTGTTGTCGGCTTAATTCGGATAGATTTAGAAAAGCATTTTCTGTTTTGGATTATATTTTCCAGGAATACACAGAAAAGCAACAAGAATATAAAGAAGTAATTATCGCAAACTTAAAAATATTTTTCATTGAGCTTATCAGACAAAGTAAAAATCCTAATGCTCTTTCAAAAGATGAGAATTCATATTCCCAAGAAAGGTTAGAAGATCTTTTAGAACTATTACGTACTCACGTTACCACACATAAACAAGTGGCACAATATGCGGACATGCTGCATCTTACATCTTATCAGCTTAACGCAATCACAAAGGAGACATTGGGAAAAACCTGTTCTCAACTTATTAATGAACAGCTTGTTCTTGAAGCCAAACGACATCTTCTTGCAACATCAAGTCGGGTAATTCAAATTGCTTACAATTTGGGATACGAAGACGTTTCCTACTTTATCAGATTTTTCAAAAAGCATACAGGTTATTCGCCAGAAGCATTCAGGCAGAATTTTAGATAAGTGCTATCCTACTTTGGGTTTGTCCTACAAAGGACTCTTTTCATGCCGGTACTTTTGCTGAATAATAAATAATTATTCTCCTCTAAAGTTTCGGGTATGAAAAAGTTCTGTTTATATTTTATGGTATTTCTTGTTAGCGCCATAAATAGCAAAATATTTGCACAAGATACTATCAACGTTTACAGCCGTAAATCAATTCCAATTGAAAACGTTATTGGTAATAATCGGCAGTATCTTCAAATAATTGTCAATAAACCGTTGTCTGATAACAAGAAAAACGGCATACTAAGCATCTCATCGTTTGCAGCTGATTATAGAAAAGAGCTTTCTCAAAATGAGTATTTGACCACTGTCGCTTTTTATCAAAAAGTTTGCAAAGGATTAAGTGCCAATTTGGGATCAACCTTCAATTCAAAGTCTGGATTAAGAAGTTTTGCGGGCTTGCAATATTATTACGAAGACAAGATTTTATCACTTTTTTACCTCCCCGGTTATTATTTTATCAATTCACAAATGCTTTCCAACTTATTAGCTATTGAAGTTAAACCCAAAATCAGCAAACATTGGTCTGTATATTCCAGGTTTCAAGCAACGTATGCTTACGATTTTGAAAATAACTGTCATTACAGAAGCTATATGTACACAAGATTGGGGCTGAATTACCAGAAATACAGTTTCGGCGTGGCCAGTAATCTTGATTGGTACGGGAAATATAAAAGTCACAAAGAAAATTACGGTTTGTTTTTTACTCTGCACCTTTAAGTATTTCCAAATACTCCAGTACAACTTCATAATCTTCCTATCAAAAGAGGTCTTCCATATTTTTTATAAAATAAAACTTAACAATATGAAAATTATCATCGTAGGTGCCACGGGCACAATGGGTAAATACTTATCCCATGAGTTTGAAAAAGAACACGAAATCATCAGAGTGGCATCAAAAAAATCTGATATTAATACGGACATCACCTCTGTCTCATCAATTGAAAATCTATTCAACCAAATAGGCTCTTTTGATGCACTTCTGTCTGTAGCCGGCCCTACCTATGTAGGCCCATGGAAAACCCTAACAGACCAAATGTTTAGAAAAGGAATAGAGGGTAAAATGATGGGGCAGATTAACTTGGTTTTAATTGGGCAGCATTATATTAATCCCAAAGGTTCATTTACATTGATTTCTGGAGCATTAACTTGTGAACCACAGCTAAATTTTGCCAACGCATCAGCAGCTAATGGTGCAGTTGAGGGCTTTGTAAGAGCTGCTGCCATTGAACTGGACAAAGGTATTCGTATCAATGCTGTAAGCCCTACAGTAATTGAAGATTCGCCTCAATACTTCCCTTATTTTCCTGGAGAAATTCCTGTAACGATGAAGCAATTGGAATATGGCTTCAGAAAAAGTCTGTTTGGTGCAAATACAGGAGAAATAATTAAACCTTACTAACCTCGGTTTATGAAACTTAAAATGAAATTAATAGCAGCTCTAAAAATATGGGTTGTTATTTACCCTTCAATTACGCTCTTTCTTTTCCTTTTGGGAGAAGCCTTGTCTGGGTTTCCGTTATATATAAGGACCCTTATTTTGACAATTACATTAGTTCCTTGGATGGTTTTTATAGGTATTCCATTCGTTGATTCTATGCTTAAAACAGGTAATGCTAAAAACAAAAGTGATGATAAGTGATACTGAAAAAATCACATCATCATCAAGTAATTCAAACTCAAATAATCGCATGACAGGTACCACACATTTTGACGTTATAATCGTTGGGGGTAGTTATTCTGGACTTGCAGCCGCAATGTCTTTGGGAAGGGCCTTAAGAAAAGTACTCATCATTGACAGCGGAAAACCATGCAACGGACAAACCCCACTTTCGCATAATTTTCTAACACAGGACGGAAAAATACCAAAGGAAATTACAACACTTGCAAAACAACAAGTAGCAATTTATAAAACTGTGGAGTTTTTAAGTGAGTGGGCAACCAGTGGAAAAAAAACAGAAAAAGGTTTTGAAATCGAAACGTCATCTGGAGACGTATTTACTTCAACCAAATTGATTTTCGCAACAGGCATTAAAGACGCAATGCCAGACACAAAGGGGTTTGCTGAATGTTGGGGTATTTCTGTTCTTCATTGCCCTTATTGTCACGGTTATGAAGAAAGGAGCGAAACAACTGGTATTTTGGGTAATGGAGAATACGGATTTGAGTTTGCAAAACTTATTTCAAATTGGACAAAAGACTTAACGCTGTTTACCAATGGAATAACCGTTTTAACAAATGAACAAACGGCAAGTCTTCAAAAACATCATATTAAAATAGTAGAAAAGGAAATTGGTCAATTGGAACACACCAACGGTAAACTTGAAAAAATAATTTTTAAAGATGGTTCAGAGAAAACCTTAAAAGCAATTTACACACGGCTTCCTTTTGTGCAACATTGCCCAATACCTCAACAATTAGGGTGTGAGCTAACTGACGATGGATATATTAAAATCGATACTTTTCAAAGAACGACCATTAAAGGAATTTATGCCTGTGGTGATAATACTACCCGTATGCGAACAGTTGCAAATGCCGTAGCTATGGGAACAACCACAGGAATGATAGTAAACAAGGAACTTGTTGAAGAAAAATTTTAGGGAACAGTGCAGGGAAGACAAAACGGCGGCCATGCGTTGAGTTTGTGGGTTGATGCCTCGTTTTGTCTTCATCTTTTTTGGGGTACTGTTCACTCGTTGCAAACGGGCTCAAGGATTGTTAAACGATTAAAAAAAAGGATGATTATACGGATTTTGTGCGTTCGAATTCGTCTGTAAGTTGGTTAATAAATTCAGTCGATTTCTCTAAAATCAGTTCGGGAACTTCTTTGTGAGGCGTATGTTTAACACCTTGAATAATCAATTTTGGTGATTGTCCGTTCGTTTGCTTAGTTATTCTATCTACTTGTTCTAACGTTCCAAATTCGTCCTCTTTTCCTTGTATAATAAGCGAATTGCATTGAATTAATGTCAAAAAGGGTTCAATGTTCCAAGCCCTAAATTCGTCTGTCGTCCAAGTTGCGGCCCAGGCCCAAAACATTTCTTCTGTTTTATAACCGTGATATTTCTCTAATTTGGTTTTTAAGTCAGTCGACTGATATAGTTCTATTGCTTCCTTTATGCTTTTAAGTGTAATATCTTCTACAAAAGTGTGTGCCCCCCTCTGTGATGATGCCTAAGATTTTTTTGGATATTTTGCAGCTGCAATCAAAGCAATTGAACCACCATCACTATGTCCGAAAAGTATTATTTTGTCAATGTTCCAATAGTCTAACAGTTCGTTCAAAATGTCGGCTTCCTGTTCCATATAATAGTTGTCGCGTTTTTAGGAAAAGGGACATGACTTTTCATAGCCTTGTCGGTCATAGACAATCACATTACATTGAGTCAATTCCCCTAATGTTTGTGGAAAGTCCCGTCACAATTCAATACAGCCTAAGGAATCATGCAGAAAAATAATAGTTGGTCTGTTTGCATAATTGTCAATTCTTTTAACTGCTAATTTGTTAAGTAAAAGTTTGCTGCCTGTCTGCATATTCCGTGTCTGACTAAAATTGGTAACAACGGGCGGTAAAGGCTGGGGTGATGATATCTATGCCAACTTAGTCCACCGTACGGTAAAGTTATTAATGGTTTTGTGAATTCATAGTTGAACGCCTACCATACTGGCAGAATGTGACATCGAATAATGCATTAAGTCAATAGGTTAGTCTATTTATTTTAGTTATTTATAGACTTATTTTTATTTCCTGTAAATAGTGTTCATACGGAAGGGGGGGCATTTGTATTGAATGGCTCCTTTTTCATTACCAGCAAAGAGATTACATTTATAATTTTCTTTCTATTATGCTTATTTTAACTCTATAATGAAAATTAAATCCATCTTTCCCCTTTTTTCCTTATTAATGCTCATTGTTTTAAAGGCAGGTTACGCTCAAGATAATCTGGATTTTCAGCCTTTATTAAAAGAAGTTGATTCTTCAAATATTTTCTATTCAAATAACCACTATACCTGGTGCAGTAGTGTTATACAGGGGGAAGATGGGAAATATCATATGTTTTATTCCCGTTGGTCCCATGGTAAAAGATCACTTGATGACGACTCCATGAACTATATTTTCAATGGCTTTAGAGGCTGGTGTAAATATTCAGAAATAGCACATGCAGTTGCGGAGCACATAAATGGACCGTATAAATACACCGCAACCCTACTAAAAGGTGACGGAAATTCGACAAAGTGGGATCGTTTTACGATGCATAATCCTCAAATCAGAAAATTCGGTAAGTATTATTACTTATACTATATAAGTAATTCATTTGATCCAACTTTTAAGGTGAAAAATGATAAAAAAATCGATAAAGACTGGGCGCATTGGCTTAAATACAATTGTACACAGGCAATAGGAGTAATTAAAGCTAAAAGTATTAAGGATTTGTTGGAAGGTAAGTATGAAAAGCCGGAACAGCCCTTAATGCGACCAGATAACATCAATACGTTTGAAGTTGCAACTAACCCTACCGTTACCCAAGGTCCGGATAAACGGTATTACATGATGTATAAGTCGAGGAAACCCAATGTGGGGAATATGACGTTTTACATGGCGGTAAGTAATAAGCCGGACGGTCCTTATTCCATGTTAGGTGAGGTATTTACATCAGCAGATATGGCCTGTGAAGATCCGTGTATGTGGTACGATAAAACCAATAAAAGATTTTACGCTGCAGTTAAATATTATTCTCATAGCCAAAAACTGGTACCTCAATTTGGTGCGCTCGCCCTGGTTACTTCAGAGAACGGATTGAATTGGAAAGCTGCTGCTCATCCATTGATCTCCTTAAGAGAGATGAAAATGAAAGATGGAAAAAAGGTTGATTTGGCACACTTGGAGCGTCCATTTGTGGTAACTGATAAAAAAGGTAAGCCGATAGCACTATTTGCCGCCGCTTCAATTGAAGAACCTACTAAGGGAGAAATGGAAAATCCGGCATTTGAGAATAATAGCTTTAATGTTTGTTTTCCTATTAAGTAGAAATGGGAATATTTTAACTTGTAGTTTGCTTAAATGAGTTGATTTATAGTTACACATTTTTATTTGTCAAAAGAAGAGAGCTCAAAAGCGTGCAAACTCAACATGTAATTGTAAAATCTATTAAAAATATAAAATAGTCTATTGAAGGGTTAATGCTTCAAGAATACTTTTACAACGAAGTAAAGCTAAACACAGGTAGAATGAAACAATTATGCAATAAGGTTATTTTTTTAACCGGTGGTTCAGAAGGTATAGGTTATGAATGTGCTAAAGCCTACGTTAAGGAAGGCGCCAAAGTAATAATTGCCGCGAACAATGAAGCCAAACTAAATAGAGCTATTGATCAACTTGGTTCTGATCAGCTTGGAGTTTATTGTGATGTTAGCAATGCTAATGATGTAGAGAATGCTATCAATAAAGGATTAGAGAAGTACGGTCGGATTGATGCTATTCATAACAATGCCGGAATTGCCCATCCATCTAAAACGCTTGAGCAGACCACAGATGAGGAATGGAATCTCCTTATGAATGTAAATCTGAAAAGTATTTTTCATACAGTAAAATATGGTTTTGAGGCATTGAAAGAGTCTGAAGGTTGCATTCTTAACACCAGCAGTATGGTTGGTGAAATAGGGCAGGAATTACACGCTGCCTATACGGCAACCAAGGGAGGTGTTAATGCATTAACTAAATCTCTGGCACTTGACTATGCAAAATATAATATCAGGGTAAATGCTGTAAGTCCGGCTGGTGTTTGGACGCCTATGCTGCACCAATGGAAAGAAGAACAACCCGACAGCGCCAATATAGTCAGGTATCTGAATGCCATCCATCCTTTGGGATATTGCCCGAGTGGAGACGTAATAGCTGATGCTTGTGTGTTTCTGCTTTCAGATAAAGCCCGTTTTATTACCGGTTGTATAATGCCTGTTAGCGGAGGTGCCGAATTGGGATACAGAAGCATTCTTTCTGTTTCGGAATCCAATACAGTTATCAAATAAAATTGACGTTTATGCTTAAGAAAATACTTCTACTTTCAACCTTCTTTTGTTTTTCGTTTGTTGTTATACATGCTCAGCCTAAGAGTGTAGCCAAAACTAGTAAAGAGGTCCTTGATGGGTTCATGGACTTGCGTTTTGGGCTGTTTATACACTGGGGTCCTGTTACCTTGCGTGGTACTGAAATTGGCTGGTCAAGAAATCATCAGGTAAAGCAAAATGACTATGATAGCTTGTATAAGGAATTTAACCCCGTTTTGTTTGATGCCGAAAGCTGGGTGAAAACAGCTAAATCCGCCGGAATGAAATACCTTACCATCACCGCCAAGCATCATGATGGATTTTGTTTATGGCCTACGGCATTTACCGACTATAACATCACCAATACACCTTACAAAAAAGATATTGTAGGGCTTTTGGCAAAAGCCTGCAAAAAATACGATGTAAAATTATGTATTTATTATACCGTATTGGATTGGTACTCTAAAGATTATCCATTACATAATGATGGAGCTAAGCAGCCGGATACCAATGCCAATATGCAACGCTTTACCCAGTACATGAAAAACCAGTTGAAAGAATTAATAACCAACTATCACCCATATATGCTTTGGTTTGATGGTAACTGGGAAGCTCCATGGACACAGGAAATGGGGGAGGATGTGTATGCTTTCATAAAACAGCAGGATCCCTTGGTAATTGTAAACAACAGATTAGGGAAAGGTGATCATAAAGTGCTTAGTTCTTCAACAGTTGGTGATTATGCTACTCCTGAGCAGCAAATAGGTGAAATGAATATGCAAGATCCTTGGGAATCGTGTATTACTATTTGTAAACAGTGGGCATGGAAACCTAATGATGAAATGAAATCTTTGAAACAATGCCTGCAAACACTTGCCAGCACTTCTGGGGGAAATGGGAATTTACTGTTTAATGTTGGTCCAATGCCTGATGGGAGAATAGAGGAAAGGCAGATTAAACGCTTGCAAGAAATCGGTGCCTGGTTGCATAAAAATGGAGAAGCAATATATGGTACAAAAGGAGGTCCTTTTGTTACTGATAGTGTTAAAGCGTTTACACGCAAAGGCAATAAAATATATGTGCATTTGTTTGAAAATAAACAGCAATTGCAGTTTAAAAATCTACCTGGCTACAAAATTAAAAGTGCATCTTTCTTGAATGGTCATTCTGTTAATTTTCAACAAGATGATGAAAAAATTATTGTGACTTGGGTTGGACAAATGCCTGATAACAATTGTTCAGTGATTGTATTAGAGATGAATCAAAATGTAGAGAACATTCCTGTTGTTAATAATTCACCAAATAACTAATGATACAAGCCTTTACTATAAAAGATAAAAGATTTCAATTGAATGGGGGAGCCGGTAGCGATGCTATTCATCGGGATCCTGTTTATTCCTATGCGGTAACTGAACTGGCGGATCATACAGGTATTACAGGTACTGGGTTTGCATTTACGCTAGGAGAAGGAAATGATTTAGTATGTAAAGCAGCAGCTTTTTATGCCGAACAGTTAAAAGGTAAAGATATTGAAGAGCTAATGGCTACCTTCGGTCAGGTATTTAATCAGTTTTCAAATGAGCAGCAGTTCAGGTGGTTGGGTCCGCATAAGGGAATTGTGCATTTGGCTCTTGCATCGGTCACAAATGCCTGCTATGATTTGTGGGCTAAAATAAGAGGTGTGCCGCTTTGGAAGTTATTAATCGATCTTTCTCCTGAACAAATTATTAATACTCTTGATTTGTCCTATCTGGAAGATGTGTTAACAAGAGAACAGGCGCTGCTAATTATGAAAGGTGGTTTGGTTGGTAAGCAGGAACGTTCTGTTATATTGGAAAATGGGTATCCTGGTTACGATACATCAGTGGGATGGTTTAATTATGATGATGAACAGGTAAGAGCTAATTGCAAAAAAGCAATTGCTGCCGGTTTTACAGCCATGAAATTAAAAGTAGGATCAAGCGATCCGCAAAGAGATATTAGAAGGGCACATATTGTGCGTGAAGTAGCTGGTAATAATTGTAAAGTAATGCTGGATGCAAATCAGCAATGGACTTTACCGCAGGCAATGACTATTTGCAGAGAGCTGCTGTCAATGCAACCCTACTGGATTGAAGAACCAACCCATCCGGACGATGTGCTGGCTCACAAAACATTGGCTGATGCAATTGCTCCCACTAAACTGGCTTTGGGTGAACACGTGCCCAACCGTATCATATTCAAAAATTACTTGCAAACAGGTTGTTCAGGTTTTATGCAGGCTGATGCAGTTCGCTTAGGTGGAGTAAGTGAGTTTATTACAGTAAGCCTTTTGTGTAAAAAGTTTGGTGTTCCAGTTGTCCCCCATGTGGGCGATATGGGTCAATTACATCAGCACTTAGTATTATTCAACCATATTGCGATGGGCCATGAAGCTTTATTTTTAGAGCATATTCCGCATTTGCAACAACACTTTATTCATCCGGCAAAAATTGTAAACGGTACATATCAGACCCCACAAGAACCTGGAAGTAGTTGTGACTTAAAATAGTAATAAGGTTATGATTGGAAATATCGATATTATTATAAGTGTATTGTACATTGTTGGTATTGTTACCATCGGATTGTGGGCTGGATTTAAAAAAGAACCGCACCTGTCTGCCAATGGGGCCTCCAATGAGTATTTCCTTGCAGGAAAAACACTTAAATGGCCAATGATTGGTTTGGCCTTATTTGCCACCAATATTTCTTGTCTTCACTTGGTAAGTCTTGCTCAATCAGGTTTTGATTCGGGCTTGCTCAATGGAAACTTTGAATGGATGGCTGCTTTTACGCTTATCGTACTGGCACTGTTCTTTGTGCCCTTTTACCTTCGCTCAAACGTAGCAACCCTGCCTGATTTCTTAGAAAAACGGTACAACCGTGCTTGTCGTGACTGGTTGGCTATCGTGTCAGTTATTTCAGCCGTTATCATTCATATTGCTTTTTCCTTCTTAGCGGGCGGTATTGTGCTTAAAACCTTATTTGGGGTAAACATGTACCTAAGCGTTATGATTATTGCTATGCTTACCGGAGTTTACACTATTATTGGTGGTTTGCGGGCAGTGGTGGTAACTGAATCAATTCAAACTGTTGTATTGCTTGCAGGAGCTGTTATTATAACTGTTTTATGCTACAATAAAGTGGGTGGTTGGGTTGAATTAACAGAGACCTTAAGGCATTCAGGAAATGCCGATAAGTTATCCATGCTTCGCCCTGCAGACGATGCCAGCGGTATGCCATGGTATGCCATATTTTTAGGTTATCCTGTTTTGGGTATTTGGTATTGGTGTGCCGATCAAACTATTGTCCAGCGAGTTTTAGGAGCCAAGGATGAAAATCATGCCAGAGTTGGTGCATTATTCTGTGGATTTATAAAGGTGCTTCCGGTTTTTATTTTTGTTTTACCAGGATTAATGGCTTTTGTATTGGCTCAAAAAGGAGTTTTTAATATCAGTAGTGTTCAAATGATTGATGCTACTGGTAAAGTTGTTACTGACTCCAAGGGGATCTACACCTTAATGATTACCCAATTAGTGCCTACCGGTTTAGTTGGTGTTTTGGTAGCAGCTTTGCTATCCGGACTAATGAGCCAAATATCGGGCGCTCTTAATTCTATCGCTACTTTAGTTAGCTATGATTTGTATAAGCGTTTCAAGCAGGAAGCTACCGATAAGCAATTGGTGAAAACAGGACGGGTTTCAGCTGCAATAGCATTGCTAGTTTCCTTTGCCTTACTTCCTTTGCTAAATCGCTATGAGAGTTTGTTTAACGGTATTAATGATGTAATTGCCCACATTGCCCCGCCAATTACTACCGTATTCTTATTGGGTGTTTTTTGGAAAAAGGCTTCGGCCAAATCTGCTCAATATACATTATGGATTGGGTCTGCAATAGGAGCTGCAGTGTTTTTCATTAATAAAATAGAACCTAATACGGCATTAGCTAAGGTTCCATTTATGATGATGGCCTTTTACCTGTTTTGTATTTGTACCCTTTTACAAATAGGCTTATCTTACGTTTATCCGGTTCAGCATACTGCAGAAAGCAGTAAGCTTTATTGGAAATCACCTCTGGAACCACTAAAAGGAATGGGTTGGAAGGGTATTGGAAACTATAAACTTCAGTCGTGTTTGCTTTTGGCTGTTATGGTTGTATTATACTGGGTGTTTCGTTAAATATAAAATATAAGGCTGTTCATCATGCGTCGCTTAGTTTATTTTGTTTCAATTGTTTTGGTATTCGTTGTCTGGAAATTTAATTCAGCATGGATGCCAATCCCTAAAACTGTCAGATACGGGATGGTAACAGGGGTTAAGCCCGAAAAGTTGGCTCAGTATAAAGAGTTGCACGCGCATCCATGGCCAAAGGTTATTGAGAAAATTAAAGAATGCAATATTGAAAACTATTCGATCTATCTACAAAAAATAGAAAACAAATATTACCTGTTCTCTTATTTTGAATATACGGGTGATGATTTTGATGCAGATATGAAGAAAATGGCAGCCGATACCACTACACAACGTTGGTGGCGAGAAACGGATCCTTGTCAGCAGCCATTGCCTGAAGCTATGGCTAACAAACAGATATGGCATAGGGTGGAAGAAGTATTTCACTCAAATTAGTGCATGAAGAAAGAAAGCTGTCAAATTTGGCAGCATTTTTCTTGTTTAATCCTTTGGTAGCTAGACAATCGAGTTAAATTGATTTTAAATTCATTGAATAAACCATTATTTAAATGAAATTGTCTATCATTAGGAAAATTAAACTGGTTTATTTTTATCGAATTGATTGTTTTGTTGTGTTTTTATTGTAAAAAATATAAAATAGCCTCAAGAATCAAAACTGAATCACATGAAAAAGATCATTAAATGGGTGGGGCCTTTGTTCACCATATTGGGGGTTATATTTTTAACTTCTTTTACAAATCTGAGAAAGCCGAAATCAGAAACTCCTAATGTGATTCTGATTTTAATGGATGATTTAGGTTATGGTGACCTGGAGTGTTATGGAGGTTTTCCATATCACACTCCGAATCTAAATAAACTGGCCGCAGGCGGAATGCGCTTTACTAATTTTTATGTAGCGCAAGCAACTTGCAGTGCCTCTCGTTCTGCTTTTTTAACCGGCTGTTATCCTAACCGCATTGGTATTAGCGGAGCGTTGAGCCCCAACTCTGAAACAGCCTTAAATCCGGAAGAGGAGACCATTGCAAAACTGTTAAGAGACAAGGGCTACAAAACCGGCATGTTCGGGAAATGGCATTTAGGTCAAAAGGCCCCATATCTACCAGTGCATTATGGGTTTGACGAGTTTACAGGCTTGCCGTATTCGCATGATTACTGGCCGGTTAATTATGATGGTAAACCCTTAGATGCTTCAACCGATAGGGGAAAATGGCCTGTCCTTCGTTTGTTGGAAGGTGATAATCCTGTGAAGGAAATTCGAACATTAGATGATGCTGCCGAATTGACTACCTTTTACACAAATAAGGCTGTAGATTTTATAAAACGAAATAAGAAAAATCCATTTTTTCTTTATCTGGCTCATCCAATGCCGCATGTGCCCTTGGCTGTTTCTGTTAAATTTAAAGGAAAAAGCAATGCAGGCTTGTTTGGAGATGTGATGGAAGAAATTGATTGGTCGGTAGGGGAGATCATGAAGACATTGGAAGCTAATGGACTAACCAAAAATACAATGGTAATTTTTACCAGTGATAATGGTCCTTGGCTGACTTACGGTAACCACGCAGGTAATACTGGTGGTTTTCGTGAAGGAAAAGGCACAGCCTGGGAAGGAGGAGTGAGGGTGCCGTTTATTGTCCACTGGCCCAATCAGATTGCTTCAGGAACCATTTGTAATAATATGGCGGCTAGCATGGATATTTTACCAACGTTGATGCGTGTTTGTGGTGCAACTCTGCCTAGGAAAAAAATCGACGGAGTTGATGTTTTTTCCTTATTTAAACAAGTTTCCAATGCAAATCCACGTGACGAATTTGCTTACTACTATGACCGTTGCAGTTTAAAGGGAATTCGTAAGGGGCAATGGGTATTGACCTTTCCATGTGTGTCTCAAACCTATAAAAAAGCAACTGCCATTGGAAATGATGGCTGGCCGGGAAAGTATGCTTCTGATTCAGTAAAACTTGCATTGTATGATTTACGCACCGATCCGGGAGAAACTATGGATGTTAAAGAAAAATACCCGGAGATAGTAAAGCAGCTTTCAGAAATTGCTGAAAAGTATAGAAAAGAGATTGGGGATGATCTTACCAAACAGAAGGGATTAGAGGTAAGACCTGCTGCCAAAGTAAATTTAAATAGATAACTATTTCAGATGAGGTTTGATAGATTTTTAATTTCACTCGTTGCTTCAGTATTAACAATCCAAGCCTATTGCCAAGTAGCTATTCCCAAACCAACACATTTACAGGTGAATTGGCAAAAAAGGGAAACAACAGCTTTTATTCATTTTACCGTAAATACCTTTACTGATAGTGAATGGGGAAATGGTTCTGAAAGTCCGCAAATCTTCAATCCTGAAAAATTGGATGCAAGGCAATGGGTTAAGGCTTTGAAAGATGCCGGATTTAGAATGGTCATTCTAACGGCCAAGCACCATGATGGTTTTTGTTTATGGCCTTCAAAATATACGGAACATTCAGTAAAGAATAGTCCCTGGAAAAATGGTCAAGGGGATGTGGTAAGAGAGGTGACAGATGCATGCAGGGAATTTAAGGTGGATTTTGGCTTCTACCTTTCTCCATGGGATAGACATGAGAGGACATATGGTACTCCTGTGTACAATGAATTTTATAAAAATCAGCTTAAAGAATTATTGACTAATTATGGGGAGATAGCCGAGGTATGGTTTGATGGGGCAAAGGGTAAAAACGAAAAGGACATGCAATATGATTTTGACGGTTATTGGAAAATGGTCAAAGAACTGCAGCCTAAAGCCGTTATTTTTTCCGATGCAGGGCCTGATGTAAGATGGGTTGGTAATGAAAAAGGCAATGCCGGAGAAATATGTTGGTCATCTATTTCAACTGATGGCATGATGCCTGGTGTAGCAGACTCTAAATACCTAAATACAGGCGATGAGAATGGCAAAAAATGGATTCCTGCAGAAACAGATGTTAGCATTAGACCGGGATGGTTTTGGCATGCCAAGGAAAATGATAAAGTTCGAAGTGCTAAGAATCTTGTGAATCTTTATTATCAATCAGTAGGGCGCAATAGTTTACTGTTGCTTAATATTCCACCCAATAACCAAGGTTTATTTGAAGAGTCGGATATTAAAGCTATCTCTGATTTTCGAACGATTTTAAATGAAACCTTTGCTGCAAACTACTTAAAAGGCTCTGTTTCAGCGAAACTTACTGACAATAAGTTAACCTCTTATGCAATTTTTAAGAAAAATGTGCCTGTGGAGTTTAGTTTGAAAAAGCAAATGACTTTTGATCGCATTATGCTCCAGGAGAACATTCATAACGGACAGAGTATAAAATCTGGATTTTTTGAATACTGGGATGGAAAGGAATGGCAATTAATCAGCTCTTTCAGTACAATAGGGTATAAACGTTTGCTTCGCTTTCCTCAGGTTACTGCAAGTAAAATTAGGCTAACAATAACTGATGCTAAAGTTGAAAATCAGCTTGAATTGGCGGAAGTTGGACTTTATAAGGCATCCTCAGGAGAATAGATGCTTAAGAAAATTCAATGCAAAGTATATTGATATCTAAATGCAATTAAACTAAAATGATTTTAAAATATTTTCGATCATTGATATTACTGGTCATCATTACATTACCGGTAATGGCACAAAAGCAAAAAAGCTCACGACCTAACATCATTTATATGATGAGTGATGATCATGGATATCAAGCCATCAGTGCTTACGGTCATGGTTTAAATCAAACTCCCAATATTGATAAGCTGGGTGAGCAGGGTATGTTATTTAACCGGGCTTATGTTACAAACTCAATTTGTGGTCCAAGTCGCGCGGTTATGTTAACGGGTAAGCATAGCCATGTTAATGGATTTATGGATAACCATAGCACATTTGATGGTAATCAGCAAACAGTTGCTAAGCTAATGCATGATGCAGGCTATCAGACAGCAGTGGTTGGTAAATGGCACTTGATTTCTGATCCACAAGGCTTTGATTACTGGAATATCGTGCCTGCCCAGGGAGATTATTATAATCCTGACTTTATTGAAAATGGTGTTCACAAGCGGATACCGGGCTATGTAACCAATGTTACTACAGATATAGCTATTAACTGGCTCGAGAAGAGAGATAAGAATAAGCCTTTTTTCCTGATCTATCAGCAAAAAGCTCCTCATCGCAATTGGATGCCAGAGGAAAAGTACTACCATTTGTTTGATAGCGTTCAGTTCAAAATACCTGATAATTACTTTGACAATTATGCAACTCGAACAAAGGCGGCAAGGGAGCAAGAAATGGAAATTGCAACAGATATGCATTATGCGTACGATCTGAAGCTTGCCTTTGATTTACCAAAAGAAAAACAGACGGGCTTGGGTGCTAATTGGCAAGGCATTTATAACAGGCTTACTGTCGAAGAAAAGAAAAAATGGGAAGCTGCTTACGGTCCGTCAATTGAGGCTTTCAATAAAGCAAATCTTACAGGCAAAGAACTAGCTATTTGGAAATATCAGCGGTATATGAGGGATTATTTGCGTTGTGTGCAAAGTGTAGATGACAATGTAGGTAGGTTGATGGATTATCTGAATGCTAATGGTTTAGATGAGAATACGATTGTTATTTATACGTCGGATCAAGGTTTTTACCTTGGTGAGCATGGTTGGTTTGACAAACGTTTTATGTATGAAGAGTCCTTTAGGACGCCCCTGATAGTTAAATGGCCAGGTGTTACCAATAAAAAGCTGGCCACAAACACCATGGTGCAGAATCTTGACTTTGCAGAAACTATTTTAGACATGGCGGGACTTCCAATCCCATCAGATATGCAAGGAAAAAGCTTTGTGCCTTTGCTTAAGGGAACTCAAAAAGGAAATTTGCACGACGCTTTATACTATCATTTCTATGAAAATAAAGAGCACAAGGTTGCTAAGCATATAGGGGCACGAACTGATCGTTTTAAATTGATTTACTTTTATGAAAACAATGAATGGGAGTTGTATGATTTGAAGAACGATAAGAGTGAGATGAATAATGTATATAACGATCCTTCCTATAAAAAGGTTCAATTGATGATGAAAAACACGTTGGTTGATTTAATGAAGCAGTACAATGATCAAGTACCAGCTTTAACTACTGATAAGAAATAATATTCCATGAAGCTCTGAAGGCCGTATGTTTGTAAAGGAATAAGTTCCAGGAAGTTATGTAAATTTAAGAAAGAACCCCTAAAATTTTATAACACTGGAACTTATGCAACCACAAGTTAATCAATTAGATTTTAGCGGTCAAAACATTTATGTTGGTTTTGACGTGCACTTAAAAAGCTGGCAGGTTACCGTTATGACTGAACTGCTCACCCATAAAACCTTTTCGCAGCCACCTAAACCCGAAGTATTACACCAGTATCTCCGGCAGAATTTCCCCGGCGGCACCTATCATTCCGCCTACGAAGCAGGCTTCTGCGGCTACTGGATCCATAACCGCTTGGAGGCTCTGGGCATTCACTCCATCGTGGTCAATCCTGCCGATATTCCCACCACCGATAAAGAAAAAGTGCAAAAAGAGGATTCCAGGGATAGCCGTAAAATCGCACACTCATTAAGAAGTGGCGCCTTAATCCCGATTTATGTTCCTTCCAGTAAAACCCTAGAGGACCGTTGTTTAGTTCGCACCCGGTCCATACTGACCAAGGACCTTGCCCGGTATAAAAACCGGGTAAAATCGTTCCTGTACTTTCATGGCATTGAACTACCTGCGCCCTTCACCAAAAAACAGTCCCACTGGTCGAAACCTTTTGTTGATTGGCTGGAAAGCATCGCTATGGCTGAGCAGAGTAGTAAAACGGCCCTGCAGGCCATGATTTTAGAAGCGAAACATTTGAGAGCCTCTGTATTGCAACTCACCCGGCATTTACTAGAGCTATCAAAAACAGGTACTTACCAGGAAGCCATCGCTTTACTGCGAAGTATCCCTGGCATCGGATTATTAACGGCCATGACCTTATTAACCGAGCTGGAGACGATTAACCGGTTTAAAAACACGGATCAACTCTGCAGTTTTATAGGACTCATCCCCTCGACGCATTCAAGTGGGGAAAAAGAACTAGCCGGTACTATCACCCGACGGGGGCATAGCGTGCTGCGCAGCGCCCTGATTGAAAGTGCATGGGTAGCCGCACGCCTGGATCCGGCACTGACTAAAAGTTTTCATGAGTATTGCCGGCGAATGGAACCGAATAAGGCCATCGTAAGAATAGCCCGGAAATTACTCAACAGAATCAGGTATGTATTAATAAACAAACAAGAATATGAGTGTGCAGTGGTTAAATAAAACTAAAACGCCATATAAAAACATCCTTTTAATCTGAGACTGATAACACGCTTCCTGCAGTGCTGGTCATTCTGTATCTGCTATCTGAAGGCTACAGCTCACTATCTATAAAAAATTAAACACGGCATTGCAGCCCGATTTACCGGTTCTGCTAATAGAAGGATGTTTTTATAGGCTTTTAGTTCATTGAAAAGACAGGTGTGTCTGAAGATTCAGGGCAAGAGAGTTTTCTTTAGCCATTTAGGACAATGAATACAGCAAAAAAGCCCCTGTCATTGTGGGGCTTCAAAGCTATATTCACCGTCATAAATCCTATTGCTGGTGAGTTGCTCTCCAGCAGCGCCCACTTCCTCTTCGGATTTATATCACAAAGGTAATCATTAAAAAAACTTCCAGATCTCTTGCTTTACAACATAGAAGGAGTGGTGATTATTATGGTTGATGGTAAAGATAAAGGGGCTTACGCCCCTTTTCTTTTGCTAACGCAACGACACAAACAATTATTAAGATTAAATTAAATTGCAGTAGCTAGTTCTTCAGTTCTGCCTGAAAAGGCCAAACTGTTTTTTAGATTAATTATCTTGTATTCCTGCGGAGATTTACCGGTTACCTTTTTGAAGATTCTTGAAAAGTAATAAGGATCGTCATATCCAATCTTCTCAGCCACCTCTTTTACAATTAGATTACCATTTGATAGCAATTGACAAGCATATCTGATTTTAATCCTGATAAAGTAATCTATAGGAGACAATCCCTCTTTCTGCTTAAACAAGGTTGCATAATGTGAAGGAGAGTAATTGAATTCTTTAGCTAACTCATCCACCGTAAGACGTTTATGAATATTAGCTTTCATAAATGAAATGGATTTCTCCAATTGATCCTCTCTCTTATGCTCTACTTGCAACTTAGATACTCTGCTAGGGAATAAGAAAAATGAAACGAAGCGATATAAACAAAGGTTGGCATATACTAAGTTCTCTTCGGTATACCCCTCCGATAAACTGGAATACATTTCATTCCACAATTCCAAAATTTGATTGTTGTATGGTAAAGCTGTTGGAGATTCAAATTGTTCCAACTTGAAGTTTCCATTCATTTCATTAAGCATACTACCGTTTAGATGTACCCAACAGATTGTCCAAGGGTTTTCTAAATCGGCCCAGTAGGAATGAAATTGATCTGGAGGTAACAGTATAAATTGGTTGTATTCTAATGTAAAACTGCCTTTAGGGGTTTCATAGTGACCTCTACCATCCAAACAATAGATTAAAATATAGTCTTCACAACCCTGTTCCCTTTTACGATAATGGAAATTTGCATTAGGGAAGTATCCTATATGCGTAATGTAAAGGGCATTTTTAAAAGGAACATTAACTATATGAGTATTTAATGCACCTGTAGGTATGTTGATTTGCTTTTCGCCAACAAAACCATCTTTCCTTCTATTTTCTTCCATATACATAATCAATTTCAATTGAGCTTTTGAGCTAAAAAAATGATTGGATCTCGAAGAGCTAAATACGTGGTTTATAATGGGTTTTAGGCAAAAAAGTACCACTACAAAACCACTACAAGGGGAATAATGTACCCTAAATAAACTACTACATTTTGTGTTTTAGTGGTTTTAACACATTGATTTTAAGTTTATTATTTGATTTTGGGCTTGGTTTTTTAATGAATTGTATACTTTCGTTGATTAGGTGTTTGGTCAATTTTGTATTAATGGATCTTTTATTGATCAGGATGGACTTTATGACTAATTGGAACACAAAAGAAGTCCTTCAACTCATAGCATGAGTGATTAAAAAGTTTAAGAATGGGACTTTTTCAGTGCTGGAGATGCTGCGGGTTTCTTCTTCCTCAAAAGGATCTTTTTTAGTTCAACTTTGCTAAAAAATTAACAAGATTTTGGTCGGTGCCTGTTAAATTTAATTTTTTGCGCAAACGTGTTCGGGCAATTTCAATTGTTTTAGTGCTTTGATGAGTTATCGCTGATATTTCCTTAGTTGTCATATTTAGCTTTAAAAAAGCACATAGTCTGCGTTCGCTTGGACTAAGGTTAGGGAACTTCTCATTGAGACTGATATAGAATTCTTCATGTACTTGCTGAAATCTATATTCAAACTCTTGTAAGAGCTCAGGTTGTAGATTGGACTGTAGATCCGTTACTATCCTTTGAACTGCCAATTGAGATTCACTGCCAACGTTTTGTTTAATCTCGAGTAATTTCTCAGAGATATTATCAATGAGTTCATTCTTTTGCATTAAGTGCAAAATGTTAGTAGCTAGCTCTTTATCTTTTATTTCGATATCTTTTTCTAAACTTTTCTTCTCAAGTACTAAATGCGCTTGTTCGAGTTTTGACCTGCGGGCCTTATTTCTTTGCAAAAAGTAGAGAAGGGCAATAATTATAAACGAAAGCACAAGGGTAACTGCCCCAAGCCAGTAGTAAAGGTCTTTTACACGTTGCTTGGCTTGAATTTCATTTTGTTTACGATCAAACTCAAATTGCATCTCCAGTTGCGCAATTTTACGTGTACGTTTTTCATTATACACACTATCTGTTGCAGTTTTGTACGATTCAAGTGCCTCAAAGGCTTCTTTAAATCTCCCTTGATCTTTATATAATTCATAAAGGTAGTTTGAAGCATTGCCAACAATTTGCATTGAGCCTATGTTCTTTGCCAAGCTAATGGCTTCTTTGAAATAACTTTCAGCAGCTTTTGGATCATTTATTTCATAATAAAATACTCCGAGCCTGAAGTTAGATGTAATAATACCAATTTTATTGTTGGTCTTTTTTCTAAGCTCCATTGCGTCAAGAAAATTATTGAGAGCTAACTCATTTTTACCTTGATGCTGGTAGATTTGACCCTGGTTATTTAAGATATTGGCAATATTTTCCTGATCATTTATCTGCTTACTTAGTCTTAGTGCTTCTTTCAGGTAAAAAATTGCCTTATCATACTCCTTCATTTCTTTATAAGTGCCACCAATGTTATTTAGCACACCTGCTTTTCGTTCAATGAATCGTTCTGTTTTAGGACTTAAATATTCAAGAGCTTTATTAAAATTTAAAATGGCAACTTTTAAATCACCTTGTATTAAATAGATATTTCCTAAAATGTTGTAGGCAGTAAAAAGAGTGCTTTCATCAGGAGTTTTTTGTGAGTTCTGAATAACACTATAGCATAATTGTAAAGTCCGTGGGTAATTTTCTAATTGAAAATAGACTGTAGCCAAACCCAGATTAGCTTTATTCAGTAAGGAATCTGATTTAATACGGGTCGCTAATCGAACGGATTCTTCTGAGTACTCTAGAGATAGGAGAGGATCGGTTCTTAGAGTTGCTTTTGAAAGCTGATAGGTGATTTTAAAGCGTTCTTCAGTATCATTAGTTTGATTTAATAACGCTTTTAAACTATCGATGTTTATTGATTGCCCATAGGAATTAAAATTCATTAATAGCATACATGCTATTGCAATGAATCTTAATCCTTTCGTTTCCATTGTGGAAAGTAAGGTTTTAAGTATTATAGTAAAATTCACAATATTGGGTTAGGGGCTGTAAACATACGAATCTTCATTCTTTTTACGTAGAGAGCATCTGGTGTCTAAGATTTGTTACACATCTAATTGCGTTAAGAAATCTACTAGATTTTGGTCAGAGCCGGTAAGATTCAATTTCTTGCGTAAACGAGTTCTGGCAATTTCAATTGACTTAGTACTTTGATGAGTAATGGTTGAAATCTCTTTTGTGGACATATTCAATTTTAGAAATGCACATAGTTTACGCTCACTTGGAGTTAAATCAGGGAATTTCTTATTTAACGTATTGAAAAATTCATCATGAACCTGGTGGAATCTCAATTCGAATTCTTGCAATAAGTCAGGTTGAAGATTGGCTTGAAGATCAGAAATGATTTTTTGCACCGAGGATTGTGCTTCTATCTCTATTTTCTGCTTAATGCCAATAAGTTTGGTAGAGATATCATCAATAAATTCTTTATTTTGAGTTATGTGCAATAGTTTGTTGGCGAGCTCTTTCTCCTTTAACTCAACATCTTTCTCAAGTTTTGATTTTTCCTGCGTTAAATTTTCTTGTTCAAGCCTTAATTTTCGCGTTCTGTTTTTCTGTAAATAAAATAACAATGTTACTATAACCAGGGAGAGACTAAGTGCAATTGACGCCAACCAATAATAGATGTTTCTTTCTTTTTGTTTGGTTAAAAAATCAGCTTGTTTGCGATCAAATTCAAACTGCATTTCCAATTGGGTTATTTTACGTATTCGTTCCTGGTTAAACAGTGTATCATTCACCTTTTTATTTAACTCAAGAGCAGTTAATGCATTTTTATAATCACCTTTTAGTTTATATAAATTAAAGAGTTTTGATGAAGCTACATCTACATTTTGCCAATACTTGGCTTCCTTTCCTAGTTCAATGGCTTCCTTTATGTAGGATTCAGCTTTATCGTAATTCTTGTTGGTCAAATAAAATTGGCCAATACTTAGGTAAGATTTACTAAGGCCCCATTTGTTATTGTTTTTCCTCCTTATGGCCAAGGCTTCCTCATATTGTTTGAGAGCTAATTCTGATTTCCCTTGGTTATTGTACAAATCAGCTTGATTGGTGAGAACGTTGGCAATAATTTCATGATCATTCATTTGTTTGGCCAAAGCAAGCGCTTTATTAAAGTATTGGGCTGATTTTTTATATTGCTTGGTTTCGTCATAAACAATTCCAATGTTGTTAAGCACATAAATCTTACGTTCAATTTGAAAATTGCTCATAGGTTTTTTACGGGCGTATTGATCAAGTGCTGCAAATAAATATTTCAGGGCATTATCCATGTCCTTTTGGTAATAATAGAGAATGGCGAGGTTATCATACGCTGCAAATAAAGTGTGAGAATCACCATTTTTTTGAGCTCCGTGAATGGCTTTAAAAAAAAGATTGAGAGCACTTGGATGGTTGCCTAAATGCAAATAAGCAGTACCCTGGTTAATATAAGCCTTATTTAGTAATGAATCTGAATGTAGCTTCTTTGCCAGGCGCTCAGATTCAAAAGCATACTTAAGGGCTAAAGTGGAATTACTTTTATAAAGCTCTTCAGAAAGTTGTAGTGTTATGGGGAGCTTCTCCTTAGTTGATTTTGTTCTGTTTAGGAGTTGAATTAGGCTGTCGGTGGTGGGATTTGATTGTGCATTAGCAAGCTGTGGTAATAAGAACGCAACTAAAAACAAATAAGTTTTTAGCCTATAATTAGATCTGTAGCCGTTAAAAGAAAAACTGTAAGCAATTAATCGAAAAATCACTGACAAACGTTATTTACTACATATAAACATACAAACCTTCTGCTGAATTTAGGTGGGTTTGACTGCTTTTTTTTGTCAAAAACATACAGCCTAAGAATGTCAATCCAAAGGATTTAATCGTTGAGGGGTTTGCATCATTATATTTTGAAATGAATCAAGCAGTAATTGCATTTCTTCTTGTAGTCGTTTTAAGCGCCAACTTTTAAAGGCATCTTTAGTTTGCTTTACTTTTTCCTTTTCCTGATCAATGTCGGTTATGGTTTCCTCACTGACTACTTTACCGTTTTGGCTTAAAGTTGATTTGATTTTGAAATCATAAAAACGATACTGGTAAGCCCGGTCTTTAACTTTAACCTCGGTTTTATAATCCATAGTGATTTGGCTTACACGGTTTTGGCTTAATTCATCTTTAAATTGATTGCGACCGTGCCCTCTGAAATATCCCTTCGTTGGATTAATACTATCCGGCTCAGATGATTTAAAGCTTGGATAACGATCACTCAGAAGTGTAAACCAGTTGCTAAACCATTCTTCTGCGTTTTTCTTTAACAAAGATTCTTTCATATCAGTAGAATCTACTCCTGAAATTTCAAACCAACCTTTTACTTGTTTGCTTTCTTTCCCCTGTCCTTTTTTTATTGAATCGACTTTTGATGGTTTTACCGTTGATTTTTTTGCTAAAGAATCAGCCGGTTTAATAGTTCCCTTAATAGCTTTTTTCTTCTTTAATGAGTCGGCTGGTTTTGCTGTCTTTTTGGATACAGCTTTTTTTATAGAATCAGTAGCAAACGGTTGTTTACCAGTGGAATCGACTAATACAACTTTAGCCACACTGCTTTTTTTTGCCGTATCGATCTTTTTAACAGTTTGTTTAACAGGAGATTTAGGTGTTGTTTTTACCGGAGCTTTTTGGGCGATTAAAGCTAAAGGGAAGATAAGTATGATAATAAAAAACAGATTTCTCATTCCTGATGCAGATTCAAAATAATCTGCAAATTAAAATAAATTCTTTGATTCTGCATTTTGTTTACCCAATAAGGTATAGAGATAACCCTAAAAACAATATTTTTGTTGCTGATTAAAACTTGTACATGACTTTATTTTCACAAGTTCAAACATTGCTGCTGAAAGAATTAGTGCTGGAGTGGCGCTCGAAGTATGCAATTAACGGAATATTTCTTTATATAGCCGCCACTGTTTTTATCTGTTACCAATCATTTAAAAAAGTTGATCCGATAACCTGGAATGCCTTGTTTTGGATAATTATGCTATTTGCCGCCATTAATGCAGTTGCAAAAAGCTTTATGAACGAAAGCAAGGGGCGGCAATTGTACTATTACACTTTGGTTAGCCCACAGGCAATTATAATCTCAAAGATTATTTACAACTTTTTGTTAATGATCGTTTTATCATCCATAGCACTGTTTTTTTACAATGTAGTGTTTGATAATCCGGTAGGAGATTTTCCATTGTACTTGTTGAGTGTACTTATTGGCAGTTTAAGTTTTGCTACTTCATTCACTATGATTTCTGCAATTGCCTCCAAGGCTGGTAATAATGCAACGTTAATGGCAGTATTGAGCTTTCCAGTGGTGATCCCTGTGTTAATGGCTATTATAAAATTGTCAAAAAATGCAATGGACGGCCTTGATCGTTCCGTAAGTGTTGATGAAATTATTCTACTAATGGGTATCAATGTTATCATTACGGTTACTTCTTTACTGCTCTTTCCTTATCTTTGGCGAGAATAATAAGTTCAAGTAGATAGCTGATAGCTCATAGGCTTTACTTTTCTCCAATAAAGATTTATGTGCCATTTGTATAAAAGCTAATCGATTTTTAAATCATTCTAATCATATATTATGAAGAATTGGTGGAAACTACTTGCAGTAGTGTTAATTTTTTACTCATTAATTAGCGGTTTACTTATTAAAGTCCCGCAATTGGCCATTTTGCACGAAAGCATAAGGAATCTATATTTTCACGTGCCGATGTGGTTTACAATGATCATGTTGTTTTTGGCCTCGGTTGTTTACAGCATAAAATATTTACAGAGTGGTAAGGAGCATGACGATCTGAAAGCAGTTGAGTTTGTGAATACCGGAGTGCTTTTTGGTGTATTGGGTTTACTTACCGGATCGTTATGGGCAAAGTTTACTTGGGGTACGTGGTGGACTCCCGATCCTAAACTCAATTCGGCTTTAATTGCCATTTTAATTTATTTTGCTTACTTGGTACTCAGAGGTTCATTGGACGAGGAACAAAAGCGTGCCCGTATCGGAGCAGTTTATAATATCTTTGCTTTTCCGGTAATGATTGTACTTATCTTCGTATTGCCTCGTATGACCGATTCTTTGCATCCGGGCAATGGAGGCAATCCAGGGTTTAATAGATATGACCTGGACTCAAATATGCGCATTGTGTTTTATCCGGCTTGTTTAGGTTGGATTTTAGCAGGCTTTTGGATTGCGCAATTGCGTTTTAGAATCAGAACATTGCAAAATCATTTTTTATCAAAATAAACATTATTGCTACGCTCTTTTAACAGTTAAATAGTCGAAGGAAAATGAAAAAATACGTATTGAGCTTGGTTTTAATGTTGATTTCGTTCATCACTTTTGCTCAGGGTAATACCGGCATTGAAATGGCTGACGAATTACGCAGGTCAGGGAAGATTTATATCGTTGTTGGGGTTTTAGCAATCATCTTTATTGGTATTGTTGTTTACCTGTATACAATGGATAAAAAAATTACCAAGCTTGAAGAAGAGCAACGCCGCCTAAGTAAATAAAGTTTTTTTAGCAAATTATTAATAAAAATAGCCAAATGCTTCAGTTTCAGTTGCTGAAGTGTTTGGCTTTCTTTATTTTTAAGATTACCAATCATGTAATCTATGGCTAAGAAATCTATGAAATCGCCTTCCCATGAAATTAGTTTCTGGGATGATGTAGTTGCCTATTTCAATCACGCCGCTTCTTTCACCAACCATCCTAAGGATATTTTGGAAATGATAAGAAAATGCAGCAGTATTTATTCCTTTCAATTTCCAATCAGAAAAGGTGATGGCTTTGAACTGATTTCTGCGTGGCGGGTTGAACACTCCCACCATAAACTACCTACCAAAGGCGGTATTCGTTACAGCGATATGGTAAACGAAGATGAAGTAAAAGCCCTGGCCGCACTTATGACCTACAAATGTGCGATTGTAAATGTGCCGTTTGGGGGGGCAAAAGGCGGGGTGAAAATTAACCCTCGTAATTATACCGAAAGAGAACTGGAAAATATCACCCGTCGATATACAGCTGAGTTAATTAAAAAGAATTTTATTGGCCCGGGAACTGACGTTCCGGCTCCTGATTATGGCACAGGAGAACGAGAAATGTCATGGATAGTTGATACCTATCAAGCCTATCATCCAGGTCAGATTGATTCAAATGCTTGTGTTACGGGAAAACCTCTGGCGCAACATGGAATTGCCGGAAGGAGAGAAGCTACTGGGAAAGGAGTGTTTTTTGCGACTCGTGAATGCGTAAATGTTACCGAAGATATGAAAAAACTCAAGCTGCCAATTGGGCTTGCCGGTAAAAGGGTAATTGTACAGGGTCTAGGTAATGTAGGGTATTATACAGCAAAATTTATTCAGGAAGGTGGAGGGATTATAGTAGGATTGTGTGAATACGAAGGAGCTATTTATGACGCCAAAGGTTTAGACGTTGACGAAGTGGTTCGTCACCGAAAAGAAACCGGATCTATTTTGAATTATAAGAAGGCGAAAAACTTTAAGCACAGTGCCGAAGGATTGGAACAGGATTGTGATATTTTAATTCCGGCAGCCCTAGAAAATCAGATTAATGATGATAATATTAAAAATATAAAGGCTAAAATTATTGTTGAAGGTGCCAACGGCCCCTCAACACCAGATGCTGCTGCTGCTTTTATCAAAGGCGGAGGATTAATAGTTCCAGATATGTATGCAAACGCAGGCGGTGTGACCGTTTCCTATTTCGAATGGTTAAAAAACCTGTCACATGTGGCATTTGGGAGAATGAATAAACGATTTGAAGAAAATGCTGCCCGTAACATGGTTGATATGATTGAACGCATGACAGGCCAATCTATTACTGCTGATCAACGTAAGGTGATTGTTAAAGGAGCTTCGGAATTAGAGCTTGTGAATTCGGGTTTGGAGGAAACAATGGTACGTGCTTATCATGAAATAAGGGAAATAAAACAAAGCGATAAGAAAATAAATGATTTACGGGTAGCGGCCTTTGTTTGTGCAATCGATAAAGTAGCAATTTCATATAAAAATCTGGGTATTTTCCCATAATGCTATTTGCTTGTTAATCAACCTAATATCTAACCAATTTAAATTTTATACTTATGGGAATTGTTAAAGTTATAGAGGTAATTGCCTCTTCTGAAACCAGTATTGAAGATGCAATCAAAAATGCAGTGACCGAAGCATCTAAAACCATTAGAAATATTGATTCAGTTTATGTAAAAGATGTTAAAGCGCATGTTAAAGACGGACGAGTAACCACCTTCGGTGTCATTTGTCAGCTTGCGTTTAGGCTTGAATAACTCTTGTTTTAACTGAATGATTTTAAACCGGAGGAATGTGCTCTCCGGTTTTTTATTGACTTTAAGTGTAACAAATCAAACAATATCCCTAAAACATCACCTTAAAAAGGTAAAAAAACGTATCTTTGCAGAACTTTTTAACCCATTGATTATTAATGAAAAAGACGCACATTGTAGGTATTGTTATCATTGCCGTTGCCATAGCAATCATTGTATCAACTTATGGTAATTCGAGTACATACGCCACTTTTGCTGAAGCAAAAGAATCGGCAAAAGAAATGCATGTTGTTAGTCATTTAGTAAAAAGTAAGCCGCAACACTATGATCCGATTAAGGATGCAAACTATTTTTCATTTTATGCTACTGACAACAAAGGTGGCGAATGTAAAATAGTGTTCTTCGGTACCAAACCTCAGGATTTTGAAAAATCAGAGCAAATTGTTCTTACCGGTGAAATGGTGGGCAATGAGTTTCATGCTTCAAAAATATTAATGAAATGTCCTTCAAAATATACTGAACAAGGTGGTGACATGAAGGAATTTTCTTCTGTTAAAAAGGCTACCGCTTTATAGTGGTAAATACAATCGGCGGTTGAAGGTAACTGCAATAATTAACTAATGATGTTGTAGCCTTTTTAAGCTAGAAAAGTAGGCTTAAAACGAGCTATTCGTTATTTTTGCTATAGAGTTCTTAATTTTTTAGATGGACATTCAATACGTAGGTGAGCACCTGCTTCCCGGTAAAATAGGCCAGTTTTTTATAGTTCTGGCTTTCGGCACTTCTCTTTTATCTACAATAGCATACTATTTTCAAACGGTAAAGGATAAAAATGATACTTCATGGCGTCAAATTGCCCGTTGGTCTTTTCGAGTACAATCAGTTGCCGTAGTCGGGATTATTGCATCGTTATTTTACATCATCTACAATCATTATTTTGAGTACAATTACGCCTGGGCACACTCCTCTAAGACCCTTCCGGTTGAGTACATGATTTCTTGTTTCTGGGAAGGACAAGAAGGTAGCTTTTTGCTTTGGGCATTCTGGCAATTGGTTATAGGAAACATTATAATGCGTACAGCCAAAACCTGGGAAGATAGCGTGATGACAATTATCGGGCTTTCGCAGGTTTTCATTCTTTCCATGTTGCTAGGAGTAGAAGTTTTGGGCCACCGTATTGGTAGTTCTCCGTTTATTTTGTTGCGCGAAGCTATGCAAGCGCCAATATTTAAAGATCCGGAATATTTAATCAAGTACATTGCAGATGGTAAAGGCTTAAATCCGTTATTGCAAAACTATTGGATGGTTATACACCCTCCAACCTTATTCTTTGGATTTGCCTCAATGGTGGCGCCGTTTGCATTTGCAATTGCTGGCTTATGGACTAAACGAATTACAGAATGGATTAAACCAGCTATCCCTTGGGCTTTAGTAGCGGTAATGGTACTTGGTACTGGAATTATTATGGGATCGTTTTGGGCCTACGAAGCACTTAACTTTGGTGGTTTTTGGGCTTGGGATCCGGTAGAAAATGCATCGTTGATTCCATGGTTAACTATGATTTCGGCTGTACACGTGCTAGTTGTTTATAAAAATACCGGGCACTCCTATTTTACCGCCTTATTCCTTACCCTTATCAGTTATATTTTAGTTCTGTATGCTTCATTTTTAACCCGAAGTGGTATTTTAGGAGAAACTTCAGTACACTCTTTCACTGATTTAGGTATGTCGGGCCAATTGGTGATTTATGTATTGGCATTTTTAGCACTAAGTATTGTTCTAATTGTTTTCAATTGGAAGAAAATGCCATTTACTGAAAAAGAGGAAAGTATTTACTCTCGTGAATTCTGGATGTTTATCGGGGCTTTAGTAATGACTTTGTCGTGCTTGCAAATCATTGGATTTACCTCCGTTCCGGTTATCAATAAACTTTTTGGTACTGATATCGCTCCTCCTTTAGAACCTGTGGCCTTCTACAACCAGTGGCAAATGCCATTTGCAGTGGTTGTTGCCATTTTACTTGGGTTCTCTCAATTTATGAAATACAAAAAGTCTGAACCTGTTAAGTTCTGGATTAGTACCGGTGTTTCATTTGTAATGAGTATGCTAATTACTGCTATTGTGGCTTATTTCACTTTGTTTAATGGATTAACAACTATTTACGGTGAAGGCTTCAAAAATACCAACGATTTCAACTGGATGTTCTTGGTTTTGGTTTTTGCTGCTGTGTTTGGTGTCTTAGCCAACTTTACTGTTTTATCGGATGCTATAAAAGGTAAGTTTAAGCTTACCGGTTCAGCAATAGCTCACATAGGCTTTGGTTTAATGTTGGTAGGAGCTTTGATAGCTGCATCTCAAAACAAAGTAATTTCTATTAATACAGCTGGTTTGGATTACGGCTCTCAGTTTGATGCCAAAAACAAGCGGGAAAATATTTTGCTTTGGAAAAATGAGCCTATGAAAATTGATAAGTATACTGTTACTTATCTTGGCGATTCCACAGTAGGGGTTAATACCTATTATAGAGTAAATTATAAGGCTTTTGATGCCAATAATCAAGTGTCGGAGAATTTTGATTTATATCCTCTTGGTCAACAAAATCCTTCTATGGGATTGGTGGCTTCACCAGATACTCGTCATTATTTAACCCACGATATTTATACGCATGTAAGTTCTGTTCCTAAAAAAGAAACAGAAGAAGAAGAGCATAAGCCACACGAAGGGCATAATGATGACGAAGAGTATGAGAAACCTGTAACTTATAAAGTGGGCGTTGGTGACACGATCTTCTTTGATGAAGGCAAGGTTGTGGTAAAAGGCATTAATAAAAATGCACAATTAAAAGACATTCCTTTGACGAGTAACGATTTGGCTGTAGGCTTGATGCTTGATGTTATTGCAAATGATAATAATGAGATTACCCCTGTAGAGCCTATTTATCTTATTAAGAACAATGCTGTTTTCAGCTTTGCCAAAAAAATGGATGAATTTGGTTTGAAGTTCAAGTTTGTAAACATTCTTCCTAAAGAAAACAAGTTTGAGCTTGTTATGCTTAAAAAACCAGGTAAGCAGAAAGATTATGTTATTATGAAGGCAATTGTTTTTCCTTATATTAATTTGTTATGGAGTGGAACAATCATAATGGTAATCGGATTTTTGTTTGCAATTGCGCGTCGTGTTAAAGAGTTCAGAGCATCTGAAAAAACTACAGGAAAAAAAGCTAAACAAACAGCTTAAATAATATTCAATAAGCAGAGTAAGGATAAAAGAAATAGTCACTTTTATCTTTTACTCTGTTTCTATTTTAAAAGAGGTTATCGCCATCATCCTAAATTATTTATTTGAATTGCAATGAAGATTGTTTTCTTAGGTTCTGGAAATGTTGCAACCCACCTTGCTTGCACTGTTCAAGAGGCAGGTCACAAAGTTCTTCAGATATTTAATCATCGGTTAAATGGAGCAGTGGAACTGGCTGGTAAACTTAATTGCGCTTTTACTGATAAAATAAATGAAATAACTGACCAGGCGGATGTTTACATCATTTCAGTAAAAGATGACGCTATCGGCATTATAGCTCAACAATTAAATTTAAAAGATAAGGTAGTAGTACATACTGCAGGTAGCGTTGATATGAACGTATTACTGCCTGCAACTCCAAATGTTGGAGTTTTGTATCCCTTGCAAACTTTTTCTAAAGATCGTGCGCTTGACTTCCAATCAGTGCCCTTATTTATTGAAGGGGCAAATGATATTACATCCGAAACAATTAAAAGGCTGGCGCAAAGTATTGCTCATTTTGTAACTGTTTCTAATTCCGAGCAACGAAGGATATTGCATCTTTCAGCGGTATTTGCCTGTAATTTTGTAAATCATCTGTATGACTTGTCTAATGGATTGCTGAAAGAACATAATCTGAGCTTTGATGCACTTAAACCATTGATATTGGAAACTGCACAAAAGGTTCAACAATTACATCCGCATAATGCCCAAACCGGTCCGGCGCGTAGAAATGACCAGCAGGTTATGACAAAGCATTTACAATTATTGTCAAACAATCAGCCTTTACAATTTATTTATCAGTTATTATCAGATAGTATTGTTAAATCTTTTCAATAATAACAGTGCTATGGTTTCATTTTTTTTAATTTTGGCGTATGAACGTTTATAAAGTAAAATTTAATTTTGAGGAGGCAGGTAAAGAATCAATTGAACTTCCCATTGCGGAGGGTGAATCGGTTTTAGACGTTGCTCTTGATAACGATATTGAATTGCAGCATAATTGTGGTGGAGTTTGTGGTTGTAGTACTTGTCATATTTATGTTGTAAATGGGATGGACAACATTCAGGAAATTTCTGATAAAGAAGAAGATTTTATTGATAGAGCCGTTGATCCACGAATTAATTCTCGTTTGGGTTGTCAATGTGTGATAATTGATGGCAATATTGAAATATTGGTTCCTGATCAATCAGGATTTATGGGTCATTAAGATCTATTAGTGTAAAGTAAATACTTAAAATTTAAATACTCTTTAAGATAGCTAAAATCCGGATTCACTGTCAAAATCGCTGAGTAGGAAATGGCTTTAATTGAAATTAATATGAAAGATCAAAAATATGCATTGCCTATAAAATGGAATGATTATGAAGATATTGCAATGGGTTTGTATGAAAAGTTCGGTGATGACTTCGATGAATCAAAAATTTACCGTATTAGATTTACTGAATTAATTGAGTGGGTGCTTTCTATCCCTAATTTTAACGGTAAGCGTGAGGAGTGTAATGAAGGCCATTTGGAGCAAATTCAAAGTGCTTGGGTTTACGAGTGGAGAGACAATCAATAGATTTGAAATTATTGATTATGAATTATGGATGGAAGATCATTCATAATTCATAATTCGTCATATACAATTTATATAATGGGTTTTCTACCTAAACTACAAGAAATTACCACTTTCATTTTTGACGTTGACGGGGTTTTGACTGATGGGTCGGTGTTGGTTACCGAAGATGGGCATCATTTGCGCAGCTTTAATATCAAAGATGGTTATGCCTTACAATTAGCAGTAAAGAAAGGTTACAATGTGGCTATAATTTCAGGTGGAACATCTGAGGGTATTCGTAAACGTCTTGAAAATCTCGGGATAAAAGATGTTTTTTTAGGTACGGGTAAAAAAATCGATGTTTTTGAAAGCTTGCTTGCAAAAAAAAATATATCGAAAGAGCAGGTTTTGTATGTTGGCGACGATATTCCAGACTATTTGGTGATGAAAATGGTTGGAATAGCGGCATGCCCCAACGATGCAGTTATGGAAATTCAACAAATCGCACAATACATCTCTCCATATGATGGTGGAAAAGGATGTGCACGGGATGTGATTGAAAAAGTGATGAAAGTTCAAGGAAAATGGGCCGATGATCAACAGGGCTTTGTGTGGTAGTTGATTAAATAGTCTACTTTAATGTTTTCGTCTTAACTTCAGAATAATGAAATCTCCTTTAAATATAATACTAGCTTCAAAATCTCCTCGTCGCCAAGAATTGCTAAAACTTATGGGGTTTGATTTTAAAGTAGTATTGAAAGATGTTGATGAGTCATTCCCAGTAACTTTGACACCTGAAGAAGTTGCAATTTTTATTTCAGAAAAAAAAGCCAGGGCCTTTGATGACAGCATAACAGATGAAGTGGTAATTACTTCGGATACTATTGTTTGCATTAATGACCAAATTTTAGGTAAGCCAGTGGATAGGGAAGAGGCGCTGAATATGATAGCGATGCTATCCGGCGCAACACACAAAGTGATTACAGGAGTTTCAATTTTACGGAATCATAACATAATTTCTTTTCACGATACTACCACTGTTAGTTTGGAAGCTTTAACTGACGAGGAAGCAGCTTATTATATCGATACCTTCAAGCCCTATGATAAAGCTGGAGCTTATGGTATTCAAGAATGGATTGGAATGAATAAAATCTCAAGGATTGAAGGTTCCTATACCAATGTAATGGGCTTGCCAACTGAAAAATTATATAAGCATCTCATTGCCCTTAGTTAACCAGGTTATTAATTTCTCGAGCCATTTCGGATAGTACGCCTTCCTTCAATGCATATGTTGATAAATGCATACGGTCCAATCCTAACTTTTTACGAATAAAATTGGTTAATACTGCGGCAACAACAATCATGTCAACACGCATGGTAATAATACCGGGAGTGCGCAAGCGTTCTTTATGCGTTGAATGGATCAATTGCTCATATATAGCATCAAATTCACTTTTCTTAAACTCATAGGTGGTCAGCTCATCAATAAGTTCCGGAGTATAAAAACGGTGTCCAATCATATCCGCAAAAGTTTCAAAGGAACCCGCTGAACCTACAATTTGGTCGACAGATATTTCCTTAGCAGCAGTAAATAATTGTTCCAGTGTTTGGTCAAAGTACGCTTCCAGTTCATTTATCTCATCGGAAGTAATTGGGTCACTTAGCTTAAACTTTTGGATTAAACGTGAAGCTCCTATTTCAAAGCTTTGTTTCCAAAACATTTGATTTTCATCACAAATTATAAACTCAACACTACCGCCACCAATATCCATAATCAATGATTTGTGGTGGTACAGGTTGATGGCCTCCTTTACCCCCAAATAAATGAATTCAGCTTCTTTATCTCCATCAATTATTTCGACGTCATAATTGGTTATTTCTTTTACTTTGGCAGCAAATTCAGCTCCGTTATGAGCATTGCGTAAGGCAGAGGTTCCTATTATTTTAAGGGCTTCAATATTATTCTCCAACACCTTTTCCTCGAAGTGCTTTACCGCGTTAATTCCACGTTCAAAAGCTGCTTCAGTAATTAACCTTCTATTAATGCCGCCCTCGCCTAACTTAACAGGGATATTTTCTTTATATACCTCACTCATAAAGCCGTTTTTAAGTTCGGCAATTAATAAATGAAATGTATTAGTACCCATGTCAATTACGGCAAGCTTCATTGTGTTATTAAGTTATAGTTGGTAGTTACTGGCTCCTGATCGGTACTTACAAAGATAAGTAACAATAATTGTTACAAAGTGTTCTAATATTATTTTTCCTGGGAATTAATATACTGTTAGCATTACAATAAATTCCTCTTAATATTTTTCGAATAATAGATTGTGAAGCCCATCAAGCCTTCGAAACAGCAAAGCACAAACCACCCCATCATATTATTGTAAATAAGACGAAATGCAACGGTTGTAATGAATAAAATAATTCCTAGAAACATCCAAATGTTATTCTTTTCAACTGGGTGAGTGAAAGTTTCAACTCTGTTTTGGTTATTCAGCAGTGGCTTAAACTTATGAAGGTCCCATATGATTAATAAGGTGTTGGCCAAGAGCATTAGACATGTAATAAAAGGGGTACCCTTAAAGTTATAAGAGATTGTAATGAGGAAAATGTTTAAAATAATCGGATAGAAGAGGAGAGCTCCCAATGTTGCAAAGCGCTGGGTCATTAAAATCATACCCGCAATAAGTTGTGACCAGCCCAAAAATTGCCAGTAAATGCCAGACTGGTAAAGGGTTTCAAAGAAATGAGGCATTGAGTTAACCGGGTTATGCGTTCCATCACTTCCGTAGAAACGTTCTCCTTTTATCTTCACAAATGAGGCAAACACAAAAGCACCTCCAATTAAATATCTACTGTAAATAATGAAGATATTTAGCCAGTGCTTTGTGCGCATATGTGAAACTAGTTGCTCCATTGAGGGCCGGTTACAGGTGCAGGCGATTTCTTATTTATAAGATAGCCATTTGCTAAGCTCCTTCCAGCTTACCTTTTTGCCATACATTAAAATTCCAGTACGGTAAATCTTTGCCGCCAACCAAACAGTACCCAAAAAACCTAAGATTAATAGACTCATAGAAAGGGCTAGTTCCCATGCAGCAACACCATAAGGGATACGAACCATCATTACAACAGGGGAAAAGAAGGGGATCATTGACATCCAAAAAGAAATAGGACTGTCGGGGTTATTCACCACAAAGTTGATTGAAAAAATAAAAGCAAATATTAATGGTAAAGTAACCGGTAGCATAAATTGCTGAGTTTCTGTTTCATTATCTACAGCAGATCCTATGGCTGCAAAAATGGCACTATACAACAAGTAGCCTCCTAAGAAATAGAAAAGAAAGCTGCCCAATATTAAACCTAATGGAATTGTATTAATAGCTTCAAATATTTTTTCAGCAGGATTATCAGCATTGGAAGAGTCATTTGATAAAGAGCTATTTTGTTGTTGCAGTTGCTCAATTTTGCTTTTTGCATTCTCAGGTAGCATCATTTTCATAGCTACCGATCCAATGGTAGTTGTTAATACTACCCAAAGTAAAAATTGAGTTAACCCAACTAATGCAACACCAATTATTTTGCCCATCATCAATTGAAATGGTTTTACGGATGAAATGATTACCTCTACAATGCGATTGGACTTTTCTTCTATCACCCCACGCATCACTTGCACTCCGTAAAGGAAAATGAACATATATATTAGTATAGAAGCGATCATTCCAACCCCAAAAGCAGCTCCAGAGCTTCCGGCTTCCTCCCCTTTCTCTGTCAGTTTTTTTGTGTCAATGGAGATATTGGTTTTAAGATCATCTAATACCTTTTGATTAATTCCTGCTTCTAATAATTTTTTATCGCGGATTACATTTTCCAATTGCTTCTCCAAATCGGAACTAAAACCCAAGCTCGCTTGCTTTTTAGCTATTAATTCAATGTTTTTAGGTTGATAGCCTGAAAACTTAGGAATGTAAAGCAAATAACTGTTTTCGCTAGCTTTTACAATGTTCTTTGCTTCCTTTAAATTGATATCGAGGTAGGTGAATTTTAATGTTTTATCGTCTTTTAATTTCTGCTTAAAAAAGCCGCTTTCATCTACTACAATTACACTTTGAGGGCCACTAAGTTCACTGCCTTTCATTACAAGGGTTATAATTCCTGCATACATCAGCATTATAAACAATGGAACTACGATGGTTAGTATGATGAATGATTTTTTGCGCACACGTGTTAGGTACTCTCGACTAACTATTAAAAATATCTTATTCATGATGTTTTTTGGTTGGGTAACTATTATTGAAGTTCTTCTGGTAAAATTCCACCTGTTTCTTTCACTTTGGCAATAAAAATATCATGCATGCTAGGGATGATTTCTTCCAAACCTTCAACTAATACATGGGGCATTAAAAAACGAAGCAGGTCATTAGAAGTGTGTTCTCCTTTTAATTTAACTGTAAGATGCTGATGCATATCGTCAAAGGAATGAGTCAATATATCATAAATTTGATTAGCACTACCATTTAAATAGGGTAAATTTCCGTTGTACGTTATTTTAAAAGAATGACTACGATATTGGTAGCGTATTTCTTTCACTTTTCCCTCTAAAATTTTCTGCGACTTATTAAGCAAAGCAATTGAATCACAAAGAGCTTCAACTGATTCCATTCTGTGAGTGGAAAAAATAATAGTGGTGCCTAGCTTGTTAAGCTCTAAGATTTCCCGGGTAATGATGTCAACATTGATAGGGTCGAAGCCTGAAAAAGGTTCATCTAAAATCAATAGTTCAGGTTGGTGCATGACAGTGGTAACAAACTGTACTTTTTGCTGCATACCCTTAGAAAGCTCTTCTACTTTTTTGTGCCACCAGCTTTGAATTTCCAACTTCTCAAACCAATATCGGGCTCTTTTAAGAGCGTCAGCTCTACTTAAATCTTTTAATTGGGCCAGATATAAAACCTGCTCTCCAATTTCCATTTTCTTATATAATCCGCGTTCTTCAGGTAAATAACCAATTTGGGCTATATGTTTTTGCGAAAGTTTTTCGCCTTTAAAAAAAATTTCGCCACTATCGGGTGCTGTGATTTGATTGATTATACGAATTAATGAGGTTTTGCCGGCTCCATTTGGGCCTAGTAACCCAAATACAGAACCTTGTTCAATTTCAAGGCTTACGCCACTTAATGCAGTATGGTTGGCGTATTGCTTTACGATGTTGCGGATGCTTAGCATGTGAAAGAAATAAAAACTGAATTTAGGAAAATATGTGTTGAAATAGTGGTGTAAATAAAAGTTTTACAAGGAAACTAATTATTATAAATGCTGAATAAAAAAACAGGTTGCCTCATGTTTGAAGCAACCTGTTAAAATTGATCCTATAAGTTTTTAATCGATGCCGTAATCTTTTAAGTATTCTTCTAAAGGGATAAGCCCAATTTCTGCTCTAAGTTGATTTGTTTTAGTTTGACTTTCAATTGGTTGTAAGTAATAATTTCCTTTGTTGTCATATGCCAGTTGCGTGCCGTAAATTTGCTTCTTCCCTTGTTTTAGGGCCATAATATCTTCAATTATAGCCATTTGCTCAAGTGTTGCAAAGTCATCTTTCACAGCTTTTTTGAATAAAGGGTAATATTTTTTTTGAGTATAAAGACTGGCAAATTTTAAAACATAGAATTGAGCGTCCCGAGCTTTTTTGCCAACCACATTAGGTCCAATCCAGCCAATTGCCTTCCATAAATCAGTAACTATTTCCTTATAAAGAGAGTCTTTATAGCTAACTGTTTTTGTGATTTCAGCAATTTTGATTGAATCTTTAGGATGTTTACGTTTAACACTGTCAAGTTTAGCATGCCAATGTAATAAATTGTCATGTATAGTATCCAGTTGAGCTTTTAGCGTTTGGTCTAGGTTGGCTTCGGCTCTCTGGTGGTTCTGTTTAACTGCATTGGTAAACTTTACCCAACGTGGATCATTTTGAATAGGTTTAAATGCTTCATCGGCAATTACACGGTCATAGTCAATAAAATTACCTTGTTCTGCAATTTTAAGTAAATGGAAATAAGCTGAATCGGGTACTCCATACTGAGACCATGCACGTCCGGCTTTATAACGGTCATTAAGAGTAGAACGATAGTTATTCACCCTAAAAGCCCAGGTATAAGCATAAGTTGACTTTTTGTACTCCTTAAAGTAAAATAGCGAATCAGCAGTTTTGATCAGATGTAAATAAACTTCAGATTGTGCTTTAGAAAAGGAAATCCCAAAGAGTACGTAAATTAGGATGAAAACATAAAATTTCCTCATGTGACAGTGATGTTGTAATTATATTGACTTTATTCAATAAATAGCCAAACATAATTTTGAGTATAGTCAAATATAGTATAATATTCAGAATATCAACTATCAAATTAAAAACTTAACATTGAAGAAAAATACCGTCGTTTGAGTGAAAAAGATAATTTCATTACTAACTTGCTGCCTATGGCGAAACAACGAATTTTTAGTTTAGATGCAGTAAGAGGTGTTTCAGCACTACTTATAGTTTTATATCACGTTTCTATATGGCAAAATAGAAGTTTATATGATGGTGGCACTTTTATCACACAAAAGTTCGGCATTTATATGGTGGAGCTGTTTTATTTGCTTAGCGGCATAAGTATGGGCTATATTTATCTTGAAAAGTTTGCAACCCTTAGGATTGATGATCTTAAAAACTTTTTTATAAAACGATATTTTCGGATTGCTCCATTATATTTTCTTCTTTGTATTTTTTCTATTTGGGCTTACCATCGTCCTGTTAATATTGATCTTATAATAAGGTTACTAAGTAATTTTAGTTTGTTGTTTGGTGTTGTTAATCCTGGCTATTCAATGTTAACCGGGGGATGGTCTATTGGTGCGGAGTTTTTCTTTTATTTGTTTTTCCCTTTTATGTTGTTTTTGGCACAAAAAAACCGTTTTTGGGATGCTGTAATTTTATTGACGCTATTAAGTAGTGTTGTTGTTGTAGCTATTGTGGTGAGTCGGTATTCTAAACTCTCAGATTGCTGGAGCATCTATTCTTATCCGTTAAACCATTTTCTGTTTTTTTGGTTGGGAGTTCTTATCTCAAGGTTTAGAGGAGTTAATAATCATTGGGGTTACCTGGTGGCAGGTCTTTTGCTTTTTGTGTTTTCAGGTTTTTTGAATGTTCAGACAAACGATTATTCAGTTGGGTTAGTAACCGGTTTGAACAGACTGCTTTTATCCGTCAGCGTTACATTAATTGTACTTTATTTCTATTTAAAGGTGAAATTTAAGGCTGAATGGTTAAATCATTGGAGTGATTGGTTGGCATCTATAAGTTTTTCAGTGTATCTGCTGCATCCATTTGTGTATATATTGACAAGGAAATTGTTGACGAT